>CAZUKP010000027.1:0-42662 GCA_964620915.1 uncultured Hyphomicrobium sp.
CCGGAGCCGACGATCAACTAACATTCAAACCGGACCAATCGATGGGGGCAGGTCACACTTTCGTCGAGCCATCCGCGCACTTCTGGTGGAATGGCCGAGGATCATGCTCGACGACCACACGAAAAGACATGAACCGAGCTCGATCTATATCGTGGACCGGCTGGTGCGCAGCCATGAAGGCTTTGTCGGCCCGGTCAAAGCAGAGTTGCAGCGCCTTACCGATGCACTGGGCCTGGCTGAGAAGGACATGAAGTAAGTTTGACGGTGGGAAAGCAAGTCGGCGCCACAATGGTGACCGCCAAAACTTAACAGTCGAACGCTGTTGCTCCGGTTGCCCGTTGGTTGCCCAGCTTGCTATGTAGAACCCTGAAGAAATGCTAAATAATCGAAAGGATTGGTGGGTGTACAAGGATTCGAACCTTGGACCCGCTGATTAAGAGTTATCGTCAACACCGCCTAACGTACTGATCTGATTGCACTAGCGTTGTACAAGACTTCCTTGTTATGGCCCATAGTTCCTCGCTGTGCCCGACGAGATTGTACAACGCAGTCGCTTGGTTCCTGACGGCATGCTGTGCGGCAATTTCGAAGCATCTACCACGGCTTCTTAGCGACTAGCAGACGCGTGGGAGCGCGCTATCGATGTCCGCTTTGCCCCCAGAAACAGACGTCTTGAGAGTGCAGATCTTTATCTGATTGTGACCCAAAGCAGACAACGGGTGGCGCCATGGAACACTTTGCTACTTGCCTATACTGAAGATCCCGAACCGCAAAACGGGCGTCTGCTTGCGTCACTCATCGGCCAGCGAATTGTGAGGTTAAAGGTTGCTGCTCTGCGACGCGCAGCTGCCACCGTCTACGGCGCTCTTCCATCCCTGCTAGAGATTGAGAACGCGAGTATTCTCAATGAAAAATAGTTGGCTGGAGCTGGCTGCAGACAAGTCTAGGCTGAACCGCGCAACCGCTCGCTGGCACATCGCATTTTTGGTTTACATGCGCGCATTCAAAGCAAAAAACTCACTTCCCTCACCTGGCTCATTAATCGTTAGTCTTAAGTCCTATAGCGCACTCGCTTTGGCGTGATTTAAAGTTCAACCAAGAATCGAAGATGGAGTGGCAACCTCCTGTGTCATCGGAAGGTTCAAAGTAATTTTATTTTGAATCTTTTTTGTTGGCTTTTCGCAAGCAAGTCACCTGTTGCACGTTGCGAACGCCACACAGCAGAGTGCCAATTTGACCCGGGGGAACTCGCATTCTGGATTTTGTTCAGGAGTACCCCAACGATGGCCCGCTTCACCTCCACGCGCTGGCTGAATACCGACGATGAAATCATCGCAACGGATCAAAGCGATGTCATCGCAACAGGTGGAGGAAACGACACGATCCATCCCGGTGCGGGCCGGGACATTGTCGATGGCGGCTGGGGAACCGACACGGCTGTCTATTCGGGAAACTTTGCCGACTACGACATCTCATTTGGCTGGTGGGGCTGGCTCAGCGTCACGGATGCAAGCGGCGAGCGTGATTGGCTGCGGCGCGTTGAAGTTCTCGAGTTCGACGATGCCACGGTTACGATTGAGAAGGGTACCTACACCGTCGTCTACAAGGACCCCGGCGACCCTCCGACCGACATCACGCTCAGCAGTGCCAACCTGAGCGAGAACAATCCAGGGGCCGCCATCGGTATCCTCGCGGTCACCGATGCCGACGACACCGAGCACACGATCACGGTCGATGATCAACGCTTCGAAGTTGTTGGCGATCAGCTCAAGCTCAAGGACGGCATCAGCCTCAATTACGAGGAAGAGCCGACCGTCGATGTCGGCGTCACGGCGACGGATTCGCAAGGCAACAGCTACACCGAGGTGTTCACCATTGCCGTCGCGGACCTCAACGACGCGCCGACTGCCGACGCGGTTGACCTCGGTGCCATCGAGGAAAATGGATCGCGCACTATTACGACCTCGGAGCTATTGGCCGGCGCCTCCGACGAAGACGGTGACACCCTCGAGATCACGGACCTGTCGATCCAAGACGGCGGCGGCGCGCTTATCGACAACACCGACGGCACCTGGACCTATTCGCCCGACGCCGATGACGACACCGATGTGAGGTTTGCCTACACCGTCTCGGACGGAGAGTTCGAGGCGACGGGAACGGCCGAACTCGACATCACACCAGTGTACAATTCGGGCGACACCAACGACCGCGTGTTCACCGGGCACAAAGACGATGTCATCAACACCGACGGTGGCAACGATTGGGTGTGGTCGGGCGGCGGCGACGACACGGTCAACGCTGGCTCGGGCAACGACTGGGTGTTCACGAGCTGGGGTGATGATCTCGTCATTCACGTTGCGTCCGAAAACGAAGGCGCCTGGGATTACTACGCCGGCGGCTGGGGGACCGACACGCTACGCCTCGTCGTCACGCAAGAAATCTACGACACGCAGTCCTTCCAGGACGAAGTCGCCAAATATCAGGCAAAGATCGACACCTACGGTTCGGCATGGGGTTACTTCCACACGTTGGGCGTCGGCTTCAGCTCGTTTGAAGTGATCGAGGTCGTCCTCGAAAACGGCAACGAGGCGCCGGAGACGCACTCCACGTCGGCAAGCGGGCTCGAGGATGATGTCAATCCCATCCCGGTGGTGTTGTCGGGCACGGATGCCGACGGCACGGTGGCCTCGTTCACGATCTCGACTGATCCCACCAATGGGGCCCTCTTTGCGGATGACCAGTACACAGTTGCGCTGACCACTGGCTCAGAGGTCACGGCCGTCGGCGGCATTGCGACGGTGTATTTCAAGCCGGACGCCAACTTCAACGGTGAGGCCAGCTTCACCTATGCGGCAGTTGACGACCAGGGCACAGCCGATGCAACGCCCGCAACCGCAACGATCGACATCACACCTGTGAACGACGCACCTGAGTCGGCCAATGCGACCGTCACAGTCGATGAGGACGGAACCCATACATTCTCCACCGCCGACTTCCCATTCACCGACGTCGATGGCGATTTATTGCAATCGGTGACCATCGTCTCGCTGCCAACGAATGGCACGTTGGAGTTTGGCGGCGCGCCGGTGAGCGAAGGTCAAGTCCTCACCCCCGCCAACATCGGGCAGCTGACCTTCACGCCGGACGCGAACGACAACGGCGACGACTACGCCTCCTTCACCTTTACCGTCTCCGATGGTGCGGACGACAGCGAAGTCCACACGCTGACCATTGATGTGACGCCGGTGAATGACGCACCCGAAGGCGTCCCGGTAATCACCGGCGACGCTGCTGAGGGCAGCGAGCTCGGCGTTGACTTGAGCGGCGTTGCGGATGTCGACGGCGCTCTGACACCGACTGCCTATCAATGGTTTGCCGATGGCCTTCCGATCGATGGCGCAACGGACGCCACGTTCACGCCGGGCGGCGATGAACTCGAAAAAGTTATCACCGTCCAGGTCACAGTCGAAGATCCCCAAGGCAATTCGGCCTATGTGACGAGTGCGGCAACGGATCAGATCACCGAAGCCCAGAGCCTCGTCGTCACCACGACTGAGGACGTGGTGAACTCTCTTGATGGCGTCACGAGCCTGCGCGAGGCGATCACGTATGCCAACGCAGGTGGCGACGACGGCGACACCGGCACGCTCGACGCAATCACGTTTGCGAGCGAGGCCGGTGAAGCGTTCGAAAACGGCGGAACGATCACGCTGTCGGGCCAGCAGCTCGAGCTCACCGGTACGGTCTCGATCGACGGCGATATCGACGGCGATGGCACAGCGGACGTGACGATCGATGCCGATGGTCAAAGCCGCGTTTTATACTTCGGCGGCGGCACCACGACGCTGGACAGCCTGACCATCACCGGGGGAAGTACGACTTTCGGCGCCGGCATGAGGGTCCAGACAAGCGCAACTGTTTACATCAACAACAGCACCATCGCGGACAATGCGGCATTCGCCGGTGGGGGTATGGTGAATGAAGGCACGGTGACTCTGACGAACACGACGATGTCGGGCAATTCTGCAAGTCGCAGTGGCGGCGCGATTGGCAACTACAATGGGACACTCTCGCTGACGAATACGACAGTGTCGGGAAATACCGCCGGCCTATATGGCGGCGGAATTGTCAGCAGTGAACTTGCATCGTCGGGACTATCAAACGTCACACTCACGAATGTCACTGTGTCGGGCAACACTTCGGACGACACCGGTGGCGGGATCTACATTTACAACGGTACGGTAGAGCTCACGAACTCCCTGGTGCTCGGCAATAGCGCACCAACCATCGCCGAGATAAACAGCAGTTTCACGGACAACGGCGGCAACATCGTCGGTGGCTACACTGCTGAGGACGTGTTCGCCAGTACGATCACCCTCACCGATGGCACTGTGGCCGGCGAATTGGCCAACAACGGCGGTCCGGTCGAAACCATTGCGCTCAAGCAGGATTCCAACAATCCGGCCCTCGATATCGGCGAACCGATCAGCGAGAGCACAGACGCCATCGGCAACGATCGCGAGACCGACATCGAAGGCGTGGGCAACGATGGGACAAACACGGTCGATGCCGGCGCCGTCGAGCTTCAGGCCGAACCCGAAGAAGCCTCGCTCGTCGTCACCACGACTGAGGACGTGGTGAACTCTCTTGATGGCGTCACGAGCCTGCGCGAGGCGATCACGTATGCCAACGCAGGTGGCGACGACGGCGACACCGGCACGCTCGACGCAATCACGTTTGCGAGCGAGGCCGGTGAAGCGTTCGAAAACGGCGGAACGATCACGCTGTCGGGCCAGCAGCTCGAGCTCACCGGTACGGTCTCGATCGACGGCGATATCGACGGCGATGGCACAGCGGACGTGACGATCGATGCCGATGGTCAAAGCCGCGTTTTATACTTCGGCGGCGGCACCACGACGCTGGACAGCCTGACCATCACCGGGGGAAGTACGACTTTCGGCGCCGGCATGAGGGTCCAGACAAGCGCAACTGTTTACATCAACAACAGCACCATCGCGGACAATGCGGCATTCGCCGGTGGGGGTATGGTGAATGAAGGCACGGTGACTCTGACGAACACGACGATGTCGGGCAATTCTGCAAGTCGCAGTGGCGGCGCGATTGGCAACTACAATGGGACACTCTCGCTGACGAATACGACAGTGTCGGGAAATACCGCCGGCCTATATGGCGGCGGAATTGTCAGCAGTGAACTTGCATCGTCGGGACTATCAAACGTCACACTCACGAATGTCACTGTGTCGGGCAACACTTCGGACGACACCGGTGGCGGGATCTACATTTACAACGGTACGGTAGAGCTCACGAACTCCCTGGTGCTCGGCAATAGCGCACCAACCATCGCCGAGATAAACAGCAGTTTCACGGACAACGGCGGCAACATCGTCGGTGGCTACACTGCTGAGGACGTGTTCGCCAGTACGATCACCCTCACCGATGGCACTGTGGCCGGCGAATTGGCCAACAACGGCGGTCCGGTCGAAACCATCGCTTTGAAGCTGGACGCCGATAACCCGGCAATTGATGCGGCCGAGACCGATGGTTCCTTTACGATCGAAGCCACCGATGCGCGCGGCGAAGAGGCCTATGATGCTCCGGACGTCGCAAACGGTACAGGCAATGATACGGGCCGCGATATCGGAGCCTTTGAGTTGACCAACGAGGAGCTACTGATCACCGAGGTCAGCGATACGCAGATCATGTTCACCGACGCGGATGCCGGCGATAGCCACGAGGCGTCAGTCACCAACGTTGAGATCAGATCTAATAGCGGTGCCGGCATTATTCTCGAAGGTGTTGACGCTTCCGAATTCCTGGTATTCGCTGCCGTGGATCAGAGCGCCGACACGGTGGATTGGAGTTTCGATCTACCCGAGTCGGTTGCCCAGGCCTTTGCCGACGTTCTTCCCCCGGGTCAATCGATTATCTTCGACTATACAGTTGAGCTTTCCGACGCATTGGGCGAAGCCGATCAAATCGTGTTGACCTTCACCGTCGATGACGATGGATTGGTCGTCTGAGGTTGCCCAGCGCAGGCCAAAGCCAAACTCGGCAACGCGCCGCATCGCGGTGAGCTAGATCACGTGTCACGGCGAGAGCTTAGCATCTGTTCATGGGTCGACTGCCTGCCTTGCTGCGAGCATCACGTCCTCGCGCGCAACATCGATTGCCTTAGGTTCGTTGCACTTGACGGCCGCAGTCAGCGCGTCTTCGGCAGCTATGTACTGCCGGAGCGCCGGACTAGTGACTCTGTCTACGTGCACAGGGATCATCTGCATCCGAGCGGCCGGAACGGTTCGGGACCCGCGTTTGTACAACGACGCAGCGGTGTTCAACTAAGTCATTGAAATATTGGTGGGTGTACAAGGATTCGAACCTTGGACCCGCTGATTAAGAGTCAGCTGCTCTACCAACTGAGCTATACACCCGCCGGCCGTCTCATTGTCGGCGGCCGAGCAATCGAAACCTATCGATCGGAGCCCCAGGACGGCAAAGGGGCCCGCCAGGCGAGCCCCGATAATCAGACAGCCTCTATCATCACGCGCCGCGCCTGTCCAGCCGGCTGGGGATAGCCGCAATCCTGCCCGCCCTAAACGTCCGCGCAGGACATCTCACCGCCCGGACTCCCTACGGCTGCATCAGCAAATGCTCGTTGTCGCGCACCTCGGCCAGAATGGCCGCCGTCCCTTTGATGACGCAGTGCATCGGGTTTTTGGCGACGTGAAACTTGATGCCAACACGCCGCGACAGCGCCACGTCCAGCTTGTCGAGCAACGCACCGCCGCCAGTCAAGTGTACGCCATTGCGTGCAATGTCGCTCAACACGTCGGGAAGCAGATCTTCAAGTGTGAGTTCGACAAATTCTCCAATCCGATCGATCGGTCCGCGAAGCGCCTCTTCGATGTCCTTCGCCGTAAGCACGACGCTTTTTAGCCGGCCATCGCGCACGTCGCGTCCCTTCAAGTGAACTTCGGCGGCCCGCCCGTTGACGCTCGCCAGCACCGTCCCAGCTTCGATCTTGATGCGTTCCGCGTTGGCTTCTCCGATGAGCAAGCGATGTTTGCGGCGCACGTAGCGGACAATGGCGTCGTCCATCGCATGCCCCGCACAACGCAGCGTTCGCGCCTCAACGATCCGGCCATGCGAGAGCACCGCAATGTCCGTGCTTCCACCGCCAATGTCGACAAGCATGGTCCCCCCGGTAGCGTCCACCGGTAGATCCGCCCCGATACACGCCGCCACCGGCTCAGCAATAAGAAAGACCTTGCGCGCGCCAACCGACTGCGCCGTCTGATAGACGGCCCGCCGCTCCACAGGTGTGGCCGCTGCCGGCACGCAGATCAGAATGCGCGGACGCCTGAACCCCAGCATCGTTTTGGCGCGCCGGAGAAAGTCACGCAGCATCTCCTCTGCGGCGACAAAGTCGGCGATCACACCTTCGCGTAGCGGCCGGACCAACTCCAAGGTTTCGCGCGCGCGTGCAGCAAGTCCAATAGCCCGCCGGCCGACCGCGACGACCTCGCGCATGCCACGGTGTGTGCGCACCGCAACGACCGACGGCTCATCGATAATGATCCCGCGCCCCGCCACGTAAACGAGCGTGTTCGCCGTCCCAAGATCGATCGCAATGTCGTCCGAAAATGCGCTCGCTAAACCCAGTTACCTGTTCCCTTATTCATACGGACCCGCTGCCGCCCGAGTACACAGAACTCAGCGTTTCGCCGGAAACGGAAAGCCGTGCAACTGACTTTGCGTCGACTTAAGAAGAAGATTTACCGCGTCGGCGCAGATAAGCCAACGAAGCAGACGAACTGCCCTCGCCGGCTTATCACGAGAATCTTAACGCAGGATCGTTCCTTCCGCGGCCGCCGGCTAGACCACCTGCTGCGCGCGCGCCGTCTTCTGGCGTTTGACCATCAGCTTGTTGAGCGCCGAAACATAGGCTCTCGCAGACGCCACCATCGTATCGGTATCGGTACCGCGTCCGGTCACCATGCGCCCGCCTTCTTCAAGCCTGACGGAGACCTCCGCCTGCGCATCCGTGCCCTGCGTCACCGCATGCACCTGATAGAGGTCGAGCTTGACCTCGTGGGGCACCAGCATCTTGATCGCATTGAACGTAGCGTCCACGGGCCCGTTTCCGACGGCCTGGACGGTATGCGCTTCACCGTCGATATTGAGTGTCAGCGTTGCCGACTGCGGCCCCATATTGCCTGCGATGACGGTCAAAGACTCCACCTTCATGCGGTCGTGCATATGGGCGATTTCCTCGTCGACGATCGCCTCTATGTCCTCGTCGTAGACGTGCTTCTTGCGGTCCGCGAGTGCCTTGAACCGCACGAACGCATCTTCAAACGCGTTCTCACCCAGCTCGTAGCCCAGCTCCTTCAGCTTGGCGCGGAACGCGTTGCGGCCCGAGTGCTTTCCCATCACCAGTGACGACTTGCCGACACCAACCGACTCCGGCGTCATGATCTCGTAGGTTTGCTGGTACTTTAGAATGCCATCCTGATGAATGCCGCTTTCGTGCGCGAACGCGTTGCGCCCGACGATGGCCTTGTTGTACTGCACGGGGAAATTCGTCACGGCCGAGACGAGCCTCGACGCCCGCGACAGCATGGTTGTGTCGATGCGCGTGTCGTAGTGCAGCGCATCACCCCGCGTCTTGATTGCCATGACAATCTCTTCCAAGGCCGCGTTGCCTGCCCGTTCTCCTATGCCATTCACCGCACACTCTATCTGACGCGCGCCCGCATCGAGTGCAGCCAGCGAGTTGGCCACCGCGAGCCCCAGATCGTTATGACAATGCGTGGAGAAGATTGCCTTGTCGGCCCCAGGCACGCGTTCGCGCACAGTGCGGAACATGGCCGCGTATTCCTCGGGAACCGCATAGCCGACGGTGTCGGGCAGATTGATGGTCGTCGCCCCGGCCTTGATCGCCGCATCAACGCACTGGCACAGATACTCGATCGGCGTGCGCGTTGCGTCCATTGCCGACCACTCCACGTCCTCCACCAGATTGCGCGCGCGCGCCACCGTGGCCGTGATGATCTCCAGCACCTCGGCCTCGGTCTTGCGCATCTGGTGTGCCAGGTGGATCGGCGATGTTGACACGAAGGTGTGAATTCGCCCGCGCTTTGCGTGGCGCACAGCGTCGCCCGCCCGGTCGATATCGGCGAAAATCGCCCGCGCGAGCCCCGCCACCGTCGCGTCTTTCACGCGCTTTGAGATTGCGCTCACAGCCTCGAAGTCGCCTTCGGAAGCGACGGGAAACCCGGCCTCAATGATGTCGACGCCCATGACATCGAGACAGTCGGCGACCTCGAGCTTTTCTTCAAACGTCATCGTAGCGCCGGGACACTGCTCTCCGTCCCGCAGCGTCGTATCGAAAATACGTACGTGGCCGGACTCCGGCTCGGCATTTTGGGATGTCACAGGTTTCGTCGTCATCGGTGTTTCTTTCGCTCCGGCCAGCACTCCTTAAGAGCTGGCGTTAATCCATCAGCTCGGTTCTTTTATCCCCTGAGCAACCGTCCCGGCTTTCCCGAAACTGTCGAGGCTCAGGGGCTGGTAAGGAGGAGGATAAGGAGCTGAGGAGCGCACACCGGCAGCGCGCTGCGGGAGGCTTCCGCGCGGCGCGAATTAGGGCCAGTCATGGCAATCGGGTGGCGCATGACGAATTCTTCTAATCGATCCGGGACAATTCCGCTAGATCGGGCTGCAAAGCCTTATAAGGCGGACCCATTGAGGAATTCAAGAGGGATTGGCCAGGCAGACAGCGTTAAGCCTTAGTTGGAGGCCGCTTCGCGCACCGCAATGGTCCCCTCCGCCATCCTTACGGCATTCCCGCCGATACGAATGGTGTCCAGGCAATCGCCTTCGACAATCAGAGTGAGCACGATCCGGCTCGGTCGGTTCATCTCATAGCCCTGCTCGATCACCCGTTTGTGTGAGCCCCCGGGCAGATCGTCGAATTCATTCACCACGCCGGCAAAGCCGACCGCCGCCGAACCCGTGGCCGGATCCTCAGGAACCCCGAGTTGCGGAGCAAACATACGCGCATGAAAGTTGGAGGCTTTGTGTACGCATTGGCGCGTGTAGAGGTAGACGCCGTCGACCTCACGGTCGGGAAAGACCACACGCCACATGGCGTTGTTGATCCCGGCCCTTTCAATCGCTTCCAATCCCGTCACGGGCACGTAGGCGAAGGTGTTGCCGGCTGAGAACCGCATGGCGGTATGGTTTTCGAAACCGATCTCACGCGGCAACAGTCCGAGGGCTTCCGCGAGCTGATCGCGGGAAGCTAGGGTCCCCGCTTTCACGGGTAGCCTCGGCGCATCAAATTCCGCAAAGGGCGCTTCGCCGGACCGCAGCCGCACACCCACCCTCACCAATCCGATAGGCTGTTCCAGAGCGATGATTGCATCGCGCTCTCCATTCAGAAACGGCGCGCGCAGCTCTGCCAGCAAAACGGCCGTCCCTAGCGTCGGGTGGCCGGCGAACGGAACCTCGCGCTCAGGCGTAAAGATACGAATTTTTGCCGAGTGTGCGGGATTGACGGGGCCCATCACAAAGACCGTCTCGGACAGATTGAGCTCGCGCGCAACCGACTGCATTTCTTGCGGCGTTAGATCATCTGCACCATGCACCACCCCAAGCGGATTGCCGCCAAAACGGCGATCGGTGAACACATCGAGCGTGTGAAACTGTAGGCGCATTACGCGATGGCCCCCTGCAAGACGGGCGCGCTTTGCCGGCTAGGCAGCCAAGTGCGCGCTGACCGCAGCCTTCGATCAGCAAGGTGATGGTTCATCGCTTGCCCCTCGGAGGAAGCCCAAGTGCCAATAGCGCGGCTGGCGTGCGCAAACCGCCAAAAGACGCCTTTGGGTTGCGGCCTCTCAAAACCAGTCGGTGTAAACATGACAGAAATCTTACTTTTGCCGTTCTCGAACCACGCTCTGTCCATGATCAAAGCGTGACAATTAAGGGCAAGCATGAGGGGCTTGCTGACCATCGGCCTTCCGCAGATTTGGATCGGGAAGCGTCGAAGGAGAAGAGGGGGTCGCCCGGCCTTTCGCCCGTTACGTTCAACGGTGCCGGTCTACCCAGGGGGCAGGACTTAACACTCGCTGCCGACAAAGTCCGCACGGAACGCACCCGTGCGGGACCATTGATCTCAATTCCGGTGGCGCTCTCACTTCACGGCGGCGCCGGAGCGGGCGGCGGAGGTTCCCCGCTTCTCTGCCGTCCGTTTTTGGGAATTTATCGACTCTCTCGCCAGTCCAGTATTGGACAAGGCGGCGCGGGTCCTCCGGTGGACATCCCCCGTCAGATCCCGCGCATCCTATCGATTGAGATCAGAGCATGCCGAAACAGCCGGCACCCTTCTTGCCGCAGCCGAAATAACCAAGAATCGGCGCTGAGCAGCAGAACTGCCCCTTCTTGCACGTCCAGGTCTTGGTCTTGCCAGTCACGGTCTTCTTCTTGCACACCCCACCGGCCTCAGCCGCTGACATCGAGCCCGAAGTCACAGAGCCGGCGAAGGCGATCGCAACAGCAAACATCACAAACGCAAAGAAACGGATCATTACCACCTCCCAATGGACACTCTACGAGCATATCATGCACTGAAGACCGGCCCCTCCGCTATTGCCACCAGGCCTCAGGTCCACAAGGAAACGACACAGGTCCGGTGTCTACCCCCATTTTACGGGCATACGCCCCCCTTTCACGCACCTCCATCAAGGTGCGCGCAGGCCGAGGCTCACTCAAAACAGCGCTTGGCGGTCACCGCTGGCTGTTAGAGACAACCGAGCAACTTCGAGCCGCACGTGTAGTAGTTGATGTACTCCGCAGAGCAGCAGGGCTGATCCTTGCGGCAGCGCCACGTCTTGATCTTCCCGCTGGAGGTCTTGTGCTTACAGGTCTTGTAGCCGCTGCTCTTCGATGATTGCGCGAGGCTCTGCGAGCTCGTCAAGGCAAGCGGTGCTGCCACAAGGGCAGCGGCGATGGCACAACAAACAGCAAAACGCATCATGACCAAACATCCTCGAAAGGCGCCATAGACGCCTGCGAGTATGCCTCATGATACCCTTGCCTGCCTATAGCCCTACCAACCGCCTCAGTTGCGGTCCTTGTCGACGAGGGCTTTGGCCTTGATCCACGGCATCATGTCGCGCAGGCGCTGGCCAACCTCCTCAATGGGATGAGCATCGTTCATGCGGCGAACGGCCTTAAATTTCGGCTGGCCGGCCTTGCACTCGCGGATCCACTCCGAGGTGAAGGCGCCCGTCTGAATGTCCTTCAGGATCTCGCGCATCTCCGCCTTGGTTTGCTTTGTGATCACACGCGGTCCGCTGACGTACTCACCGAACTCAGCCGTGTTGGAGACCGAGTAGTTCATGTTGGCGATGCCGCCTTCATAGATTAGGCCATCTCCGGCGCATAACCTGCCTCAACCAAGGTCTCAAATCCTGCGCGGATCAGCTCAACAAGGCCACCGCACAGGACGGCCTGCTCACCAAATAGATCGGTTTCGCACTCCTCCTTGAAGGTCGTCTCGATAATGCCCGTACGGCCACCGCCAACGGCAGACGCATAAGACAAGAATATTTCATGCGCATTGCCGCTCTTGTCTGCGTGAACGGCCAGGAGGCACGGCACACCACCTCCCTTTTGGTATTCGCCGCGCACCGTATGACCGGGTCCCTTCGGCGCCACCATGCCGACGTCAAGGTCGTCTCTCGGCTCAATCAGCCTGTAGTGTACGTTGAGACCATGCGCGAACATGAGTGCTGCGCCCTGCTTCATGTTATCGGCAAGGTGATCCGTGTAGATGTCGGCTTGCAGCTCGTCAGGTGTGAGCATCATGATGACGTCGGCCCACTTGGCCGCCTCACCCACATCCATCACCTTGAGGCCCTCGCCTTCCGCCTTTTTGGCACTGGAGGACCCTTTGCGAAGAGCAACAGCAACCTCCTTCACGCCGCTGTCGCGCAAGTTCAATGCATGCGCATGACCTTGGCTGCCGTAGCCAACGATGGCGACCTTCTTGGCCTTGATCAGATTGATGTCGGCATCACGATCGTAATAGACGCGCATGGCTCCCTCTTGGGTTGGGCTCGATTTGGATGATTGATTGTCCGGGCGGCGGAATGCTGCACCGGTTGGGCAAGACGGGCGAACCTACTACCTGCCCTGCCGGATGTTCAACGCTTTCACACTCCTCAAAGGCTTGCTGGGCCGCGGTTAATGGCAGCAATACCGGTTCGCGACACCTCTGACAGACCGAGTTCGGTCATGATCTGGATGAACTGCTCGATCTTGGAGCTCCGCCCGGTAATCTCGAACACGAAGTGCTCCGTCGAAGCATCGATCACGTTGGCTCTGAAGATCTCCGCGAGCCGAAGCGCCTCGATGCGCTTGTCGCCTTTGCCCGTGACCTTGATCAGGGCCAATTCACGCTCCAGCGAAGCACCTTCAACGGTGAGGTCGTGTACGCGGTGCACCGGCACAAGGCGCTCGAGTTGATGAATGATTTGCTCGATCACAGCCGGCGTGCCGCGCGTCACAACCGTAATTCGAGACAGATGCTTCTCGTGCTCCGTCTCCGTCACCGTAAGCGAGTCGATGTTGTAGCCGCGGCCCGAAAACAGACCGATGACGCGTGCCAGCACACCCGGCTCGTTGTCCACGAGCACTGAAAGCGTACGCGACACTTCCTCCTCTGACACCGAAGGGCCGACATAGTGGCTCTTGGATAACGGCTTGGCCATGTTGCCGGCTACTCCTGATCGGATTGCTCCGTCGCCTTTTTCCTGGGGGGAAATGGGACGCCGGGAAATACCGTTTGGAAGAACACGGGAAAACCGTGCTCATCGACAAGCTCTTTGAATGTCTTCACGTAACTGACCGGAACATCGTATGTCGCGAACGCCGCTGTAACCCGCTTACCCATCGCATCGGCCAACGCCTGTGGCGTCGGCACACCAACACGCTTCAGCGCATCTGGAGTCAGTCGCGAATAGACCAGGGCGAGCGCCTGTGTTTCGAGATAATCTTGGGCAATACAGGCCTCAAAGGCCTTGCCGTACTTCGATGCAAGACTATGCGTCCTGTAACAGGCGTCGATGAATTGGAAGGCGCGGTCGGCACCCCTGGTGCGCTGCAGTTGGGCAAGCCGTTCGGCCGCATCTTTGATATTCGCAGCTTGGTCCCAGTCCACACCCTTGAATTCGCCACTGACGGCATACCCCATCGTGCCCGTTACAAGCACAAGGAAGTACGTGGTGAGCGCACCCAGGATTCGTCGTTTCGACGACGTCATACCAGCACCTTGCCTTCATCCCCGATCGCCTGCTGGACAGCCTCGTCCGTCACGTCGTCACCAAGCAACATTTCGTTGTGCGCCTTACCCGAAGGGATCATCGGGAAGCAGTTGGCAAGTGCGGCCACCCGGCAATCAAAGATGACGGGACCTTTCGTCTCGATCATTTGCATGATCGCTTCGTCTAGATCGGCAGGGTTATCGCACATCATACCCGTCCAACCGTATGCTTCAGCGAGCTTCACGAAGTCCGGCAGGCTTTCTGTATAGCTGTGCGAGAGCCGGTTACCATGCAGAAGCTGCTGCCACTGGCGAACCATGCCCATGTATTGGTTGTTGAGAATGAAGACCTTGACGGGAAGGTCGTACTGCACGGCCGTCGAGGCTTCCTGGATGTTCATAAGGATCGATGCGTCGCCGGCGATATCGATCACGAGCGACTTCGGATGTGCCATCTGCGCCCCAATTGCAGCCGGCAGCCCGTAACCCATCGTTCCCAGACCACCAGACGTCATCCACCGGTTCGGGTCCTCGAAGTGATAGTGTTGCGCCGCCCACATCTGATGCTGGCCGACCTCGGTCGTGATGTAGGCATCGCGATCCTTCGTCAACTCGTAGAGACGCTCGACGGCATATTGCGGCATGATCACATCGCGCGACTGCTTGTAGCTGAGCGACTTCTTCGCGCGCCATTGATCAATCTGCTTCCACCACGCCTTGTGCGCCGACTTGTCGAGCTGGGGGGCCTTGGACTTCCAAATGCGCAACATGTCCTCAAGTGTGTAGGCAACGTCGCCGACGATCGGGATATCGACCCGCACATTTTTGTTGATTGACGAAGGATCGATGTCGACCTGGATTTTCTGCGATCCCGGCGAGAACGCATCAATACGCCCTGTAATGCGATCATCGAAGCGCGCCCCGATCGCAATCATCACATCGCAATCGTGCATCGCGAAGTTCGCTTCGTAGGTGCCGTGCATGCCGAGCATGCCGAGCCACTGTTTGTCCGACGCGGGGTAAGCCCCCAACCCCATTAGGGTCGAAGTGATCGGATACCCCGACAGGCGCACGAGTTCGCGCAGCAGGTGACTTGCTTTAACACCCGAATTGATCACGCCGCCGCCTGTATAGAAGACAGGCCGTTTGGCTTGCGCCATCACCTCGACCGCCTCACGCACCTTCTCCTGGTCGGGCTTCACGCGCGGCTTGTAGGTTTTGTGCGCTATGTTGGAGGGGCCGACATAATTGCCCGTGGCAAATTGGATGTCTTTGGGGATATCGACCACGACCGGACCCGGACGTCCGGTCTTGGCGATGTGGAATGCCTCATGCAGCACCCGCGCCAAGTCATTGACGTCCTTCACCAGCCAATTGTGCTTCGTACAGGGTCGCGTGATGCCGACCGTGTCGCACTCCTGAAACGCGTCATTGCCGATGAGATGCGTCGGCACCTGCCCGGAGATGCAGACGACGGGGATAGAATCCATCAACGCATCCGTCAGCCCCGTCACCGCATTGGTGGCACCGGGGCCTGATGTGACGAGTACCACGCCAACCTTCCCGGTCGAGCGCGCATAGCCTTCCGCAGCATGCACCGCGCCACCTTCCTGGCGCACCAGCACATGTTGGACCTTGTCCTGCTGAAACAGCTCGTCATAGATCGGGAGCACAGCTCCGCCTGGATAACCGAAGATATGCTCCACACCCTGGTCAGCTAGCGCTTTGAGCACCATTTCGGCGCCCGTCATCGTGCGTGCCATTAGCGCCCCACTCCAGAAAGGCCGGTTGCTTGAGGACAGTTGCTTCGTTTGGCCTTGGGCCCGCGCGTTCACACGCGTTACTCCCTTAAGCTCGCCGGCAACTTACGGACCGCAAAATGGGGGGTCAACGCTAAGAATCAATAAAAGTGATTGAATTCGCCTCTTGGCTTTTGTTTTCTTGCGCAGATATCCAATTCCACGCAATCATATTGCTTCTAAGCCAGGTCATCTGCCTTTTGGCATACTGCCGTGACTCGGCCTTTGCCTGAAGGCACGCCGCCTCCAGATCACTCTCGCCACGCAGGTGCCGCAGCAGTGGGCGTACGCCCAAGGCGCCCATAATCGGCAAAGATGGATCAAGATTGAGCGCGGCAAGTGAGCAGGCCTCCTCAAGCGCCCCCTGCTCAATCATCGCGTCGAAACGCGCTTCGATCCGGTGATTGAGGCCCTCGCGCTCAGGCGCAATGACCAGACGCACGGTATCGGCCGCGTTCAAGATGGGCTCACCTGGCGTGCGTTGCCACTCTGCAAGCGAAACGCCGGTCGCATCGAGGACCTCGAGCGCGCGCACCAAACGTTGCGGATCGCTTGGCGCCAGCCGCGCCGCCATCTGCGGATCACGCCTCGTGAGGACGTCATGCAGCGCCTCGGGCCCCACGTCTCCCGCTTCTTGCCGCCAATACCGGCGGATTTCTTCGGGGACCTCCGGAATTGGCGAAAGCCCTTCAAGCAGTGCTTTGAAATACAGCCCCGTCCCCCCAACGATGATGGGGCGGCGCCCTGCGTTGCGCGCAAGCTCGATGGCACGCACTGCATCGCTGACATAGCGTCCGGCCGAATAACGCTCACTCGCATCGACAAACCCATAAAGCGCGTGCGGGGCCTGCGCCACCTGGGCCGCGCTCGGACGCGCGGTCAAGACACGCAGCTCCCGATAAACCTGCATCGAGTCGGCGTTGATGATCGTGCCGCCGTAACGCTCAGCGAGGCGCAGCGCCAATCCCGACTTCCCGCCCGCCGTAGGTCCGGCAATGAGGATGGGTCTTAGGTCGTTCATAGGCGCCACAGGTAGCGCACGGCGGCGCCAAGAGCCAACACTCCCGTGAGAGCCGGGTCCATCGTTCAGCAACAACAGCGCAAACGCGAACAGGCGGCCGGACGGGGGTCGGCCACCTGTTGCTCGTGTTTTTGTTGCTTATTGCTTAGTAGTTGACGGTGGTTCGCAGCCCCAGCACGGCGGCGTTGGGGATGGGCTTATTCGGATCATTGGGGTCGGCCACTTTGCCACCCGGATTCCAGAAGTACTGGAAGTCGGGCTGGATGGTCCATCCAGGAACGATCTGTGCGGTGTATGAGATCTCAAGCACCGATTCATAATCGGAGATGATGGTTTCACCCTCTTGCCTTTGCCGGGCCTGCTCGTCATCCGAGATCCCCGTATATGCGTATCCGATACCCAATATGTCGTCGGGTCGCGAGGCCACCATGCCCGTAAACGTCATGCCTGCTTCCCAGTAAAGATCTACAAGGTTGCGGTTTGAAGGAGCACCGATCACGCGACCAAAGACGGAGATGCCCTTCGGATCACCCTCGCCGGGCAAGCGGTAGATCATCTGATCGATGATGCCATAGATGCCGTAGTCCCCATCGACGATATGCGTGGGCGCGCGCAGGGTCTCGAAGTTTCCAAAGTGGTTCCAGCCACCGACCTTCACCGTTCCCGGCAACTGCCCAGGGCCTTTGTTGTAGCTGTAGGCACCTTCCACGAAGAGAAGCGGCGGCCCGTGTATGCCGAAGTTCAGACCATGCTCGTTGCAGATCTGTGCATCGTCGGCGGCGCACGGCGGCGCGGGATCACCGTTATATAACGCAACGAGCAGCGCTGTGTTCTCGGTCGGGTAAATACCCAGGCGAACACCCGGTGTTGCGATAGGGTAGGCCGGTCCCCCATTAGGCAGGTCCTCTGCCGTGATCGACGGCCATCCCCATGTGCCATTGATGAACGCTCCGGCGCCTTCACTCAGGAGAAACTCGGCGTCGGCCGCAAGCTGACCAAAACGGATTGAAACCTTGTCGTTCAAAAGCTTCTGGTCGAAGTACATTTCGAACAGCCGCGTGGCTGGTAGCGCCTCAATGAAGCTCACCGGCATCAGAGACCCGATATTCGCCGACGTGATGCTGCTGCCGTGAATCCAGTAGCCGTTGGCGAAGAAGCTCAGCCCCTTCCAGCCGATCATTTTCTCCATGTCGACTTCGACATATGCCTCTAGCAACCCGTCATAGTGGGTGCTCTGCTTGATCCCACCGGAAGGATTGCCCAACACCTCACCGATGTAGTTGAGGCCGAACTGAATGCCACTCTTATGAAGTCTTGAGCGCACGCCACCTGGATCAGCAATTGACCCTGGAAGACTGGTTGCGATCGAACCTTCAGGAATGCCCGGAGCAATACCGCCGAGATCCGATCCAGCGGTTTCTTGCGCGAGTGCGGGCGTTGCCGCCAGCCCCACACCAATGGTCACTGCTGCAGTCAACAGAGCCCGGGAATGCTGGCGACTGCTGGCCTCCCTATTCGTCAGAGCATTTGTGGTGCTCCGTGCGGTTCCAGCCAGCCGGTTCATGCGCTCACTTCCCATTTCGATTGCCCCAACCCCCAATAAACTCACCTATATTCTATACCATGGTAGTAATGTTTGGGCGCAAGTGGACGATCGGTACTCAGATGCGTGCACGCGTCGATTGCAATCGAGTGTGACCGCCAAGGCACGCTCTCCTGCGACAAATCATGCCGAAGCAGTCGCCCGACGCATCAGCCGGGCTTGTCGCGCATCGCCTAAGTCGGTAGCCATGGAACACGCGCTCCCAAGAACGCGCGCACGCAACAAAATCGGATGGAGGTACCCATGGCAGACGAGTCCGTCATCGCACAAAAGGGGCCTTATCAAGTTGAGCTCACCGAGGGGAAGCCCTACTTCTACTGCCGCTGCGGCCGGTCGAAGACCCAGCCGTTTTGCGATGGAGCGCACAAAGATACTGGCATCGAGCCGCTACGCTTCACAGTCGATCACACAGGCACGTTCAATATTTGCGGCTGTAAGGAAACGGACGACGAGCCTTACTGCGACGGCTCGCACTTGATGCTGTAGAGCGACGGCGCGAACTCAACAAACAGCTCTCGTTAGGCCCTTGTTTTCTTGATCTCACCGCTTCTAAGCCGGGCGAGATAGTTGTTCATCTCCGCTTTGACCACCGGCATGAGCACGTACAGCCCCGCGATGTTGACCAGGGCCATCGCGAAGATCGCTGCATCGGCAAAATCGATCACGGCGGAGAGGTTCATGGCCGCGCCGATAATGACGAACACGCAAAAGATGATGTTGTAGACTTGCTCGTTGCGACGTCCCTCACCGAACAGATAGGTCCATGCTTTCAGGCCGTAATACGACCACGAGATCATGGTCGAAAAGGCAAAGAGGATTGCCGCCACGGCAAGGGCATACGGGAACCAGCTCACCGCCGTGCCGTAGGCCGCCGATGTCAGCTCAATACCGCCTAAGCCGCCCTCCGTCGAAATTTGGCCCGCGTGCGCGTCCCAAACGTATTGCCCTGTCTGCGGGTCAAGGTGCAGCACACCGGTGATGACGATGACGAGCGCCGTCATCGTGCAAATAACGACGGTATCGATGAATGGCTCGAGTAATGAAACGAAGCCTTCAGTAACGGGCTCGCGCGTCTGCACGGCCGAATGGGCGATGGAGGCTGAGCCCACGCCTGCCTCGTTAGAGAACGCGGCACGGCGGAACCCTTGGATCAATGCGCCCACAACACCGCCGGCAACGCCGAGCCCGGTGAATGCGCCTTCGATGATGTGGCCGAACGCCCAGGGAATCCTGTCTGCATAGAGAATGAGAATGTAGAGCGAAGCACCCACGTAGAGGACCGCCATGAAGGGCACGAGCTTCTCGGTCACGCGTGCAATCGAGCGGATGCCCTCAACGATCACCAAGAACACCACGCTCGCCATGATCAGGCCGGTGATCCACCCCTTGCCATAAAGCCAGCTGTTCTCGCCCCCGGTCACAGTCACGACCTGCGCGTGCACCTGGTTGGCCTGGAACATGTTGCCGCCGCCCAGCGAGCCCAAAATGCAGAACACGGCGAAGATGATGGCCATGGCTTGGCCCACGCGCGGCCAGCCTTTTTCTCCAAGCCCCTTGTGCAGGTAGTACATGGGGCCGCCTGAGACACGGCCATCGGCATACTCGTTCCGGTACTTCACGCCGAGTGTGCATTCGGTGAACTTCGAGGCCATGCCCGTCAGGCCCGCCAAGATCATCCAGAACGTTGCACCGGGCCCGCCGATTGTAACGGCGACAGCGACGCCCGCGATATTCCCCAGACCGACCGTGCCAGCCAAGGCCGTCGACAGAGCCTGGAAGTGGCTGACCTCACCGGCGTCCTCAGGCCGAGAATAGTCGCCCTTCACGAGCGAAATGGCGTGCGAGAACGCGCGAACCTGAATGAAGCCGAAGTAAAATGTAAAAATCACAGACGCAATGATAAGCCAAAGGACAATCCAGGGGATCTCTGTGCCGGGCAGTGGCGAAAAGATGAACTGGACGAACGGTCCGGTTACCGCTCCGACCACGTCGTTGATGCTTTCGTCGATCGTTGCCGCGTGTACAGCAGACGTCGAGGCGAACAAAAGCGCCAGCGCAAATGTGATGATCGGCTGCGTCTTGCGATCGAAGATCATGCCCAAAACTCTCTTGCTCTGATTTGTCAGGGAACGACGACGGTCGGAACGGTTGCGCCCTGCACGACACCTGTCGCAACGCTTCCGAATATGCGCGCACTGAGCGAGCTCGACCGATGAATGAAGATCATCGTTGCGTTCTTCTCTTTGGCAGTCGCGCAGATGAGATCAACCGCGTTGCCGTACCCAACCTGGGCCTCGACCGTGATCCCCGACTCGCGAATTTTCTCAAGGATGGGAACAATGATCGACTCTTGGGCGCGCGCGAGATCCTTCTCCCGCTGCTGGTGGCGGTCCGCCAACTCGGTCGGTGTCAGAAAGCCGAAAGGAGACCACTCCAAGACGTATACGATCAGTAACTGAGCGTCCTGCTTTCTGGCATAATCGATAGCGACATCCACGACATGTTGGTCTCGGCCATCGTAGGCGACCACGAAGACGTCCTGCGCCATGCCTATAACCCCCACGATGTCCTGACCCGCGTTTACCTGAAGCAAGGGCAAACCTGCTAACGCTTGGTCAACGGACGACAACCTAGGGCAAGCATAAGCTTGGAGGCAAGGCGCCGTTGGGCAACATGCCCCACTTATGATGGCAGGCACACATTGCGGTGCGATCGCTAGCTTAACGCACTCAAGTTGGCTGTCTGAGAGCACAGCCGTTTGGCAACCGATGCACAGATCTTGGACAGAACCGGCAGCCGTTCGCCGAATGCCCCTCAAGAGACGGGCATTCGTCGCCAGCATTGTGCAGCTAGTGGTCACATGCAGACCGTTGCCCGTTGCCGCCGAGTTGATCGTCGGCATAGCCGTGCCGACTGAAGGCTCCAAAGCCGCCGCTGGCAATGACATCCGACGCGCTGCGACCATTGCCGCTGAACAGTTGAATGAGAGTCGCGATGACCTGGGTGAACCCATCGAGATTGTCACGGTGAACGATGGCTGCGCACCCAAGCAGGCCGTCGAAGCTGCCCAAGACTTGATCGCGCGCGGCGTCAAAGTCGTCATCGGTCATCCATGCGCAAGTGCTGCGATCGCGGCAGCGCCCGTCTATGCTCAAGCGGGGATCGTTTTCATCGCGCCCCTCACTGGCCACCCAGCGCTCACAGACGAGCGCGCCGGTCCCACGATCTTCCGGCTCGCCGGACGCAGCGACGGCCAGGCAGGCGCGGCTAGGGACTACCTTGCCCAAACATTTCCCGGCCAACCGCTTGCGATCATCTCCGATGGAAGTCGCTACGCGCGGCAGATCGTTAATCGCCTTCACGCGAACCTGAAGGAGGCTGGCTTCGCCGAAATCCTCATTGGTTCCGTCAAGGGGGCTCAGAAGGAATTCTCGGCTCTCGTCGCCAAGCTGCAGGAGGCCAATACGCAAGCGCTTTTCTATGCCGGCCTTCCCATGGAAGGAGCGCTGCTTCTCAGACAGATGCGCACTGCCGGTCTGAAGACGGCTTTCATCGGCAGCGATGCGCTTGCCACCAAACAATTTGTCGATGCGGCTGGCCCGACCGTTTCGGGCGTCCTCATCCTGTTACCCAATGACCCTGCGCACGCACAAGGCGCCGCAGCACTTCCAGAAGAACTCAAAATCGGTGACCTCAAACCCTCAGGGGCTTTCGTCTCAACACGCGCTGCAATGGAGGTGTGGGCCGATGCCGTACGCCGGGCCGGCTCGTCCGAGCCGGAAGCGGTCAGCGCTGCACTTCAACATGGCGCGTTCGACACCGTTTTGGGGCAGATATCGTTCAATGAGATCGGCGATGCCGAAGTTGCCGACTACGCCCTCATGGCGTGGCGGCAAGGGGCTTGGCGCCCGATCGACTAGGCGAGCCCCCGCAGCGGCCGGCATCCTCCGGCCGGCGCGCATGCGGGCTGCCTATCTCCGTAACTCTACGAATGGAGAAACTGTGGTGCGACTCAATCGCGGCCCTGAGACGCCGCCATGCACTCTGTCATCAATCGACGTTCGATCAGCGCGAGGTCTTCAGGCACTTTTGTTCCCGCCTGACGGTAATGGCGGATTCTTTCTTGGACCATCGCGTAGCATTCTCGTGGGTCCTCAACTTCCTCCAGCTCGGAGTTCAGCTGAGCAATCTCGCTCTGCATCTGGTTAGACATCCTTGGACCTTTGCCCTCTCGTTTCCTTTTTTGTCGCCGGTTGACCCGGTACTAACACTTGCGACTGATACATGGCGACAAAAGCGTCAAAGAAGTAACTTTCTGTTTCGTTGTGTCGCCTGCAAGAGTGCTCATAAGAATATTCAAACTTTTCTCATCGGCACGTGACAAAGTGTCCACAGTAAACCCCGGCGAACCGGCACGCGATCAAGCGTTCCATTGTGGCAACGTCACGACCAATTCGAGGAACTATTGGTGCAGCGCAGCGCCTGCATGTGTGCGTTGCAGCAAGGCGACGCATCCCACTTCGGCAAGACGTGCTTGGGCGCTTTGAAAGGCACCGCTGTCGAAGCCGCGTCAGCTTACGTGCTGCGCCGCAATTGAAGGAGGCATAGCCCTCTGCTAGGCCTCACTTCGTTTCCGATGAGAACGAGGCCACGCATGATCCCGCGCTACAGCCGTCCCGAGATGGCAGCCATCTGGACCCCGGAGACGCGATTTCGCATTTGGTTTGAGATCGAGGCGCACGCGGCGTCCGGCCTGGCGGAGATCGGCGTCATTCCAAGAGAGGCCGCCAAGGTCATTTGGGAGAAGGGGAGCCAAGCCGAGTTTGATACCGCCCGCATCGATGCCATCGAACGCGAGACCAAGCACGACGTCATCGCTTTCCTGACCCACCTTGCCGAACACGTTGGTCCCGAGGCGCGATTTATCCACCAGGGAATGACCTCGTCCGACGTGCTCGACACCTGTCTCAACGTCCAGTTGGCCCGCGCCGCCGACCTCCTCATTGCGGATCTCGACCTGCTCCTGGCAGCCCTCAAGAAACGAGCCCTTGAGCACAAGATGACCCCAACGATCGGTCGCAGCCACGGCATCCATGCCGAGCCGACGACGTTCGGCGTCAAACTAGCGATCGCGTATGCTGAGTTTGCCCGGGCCAAGGACCGCATGATCGCGGCGCGCGAGGAGATAGCGACGTGTGCGCTATCCGGCGCCGTTGGCACGTTCGCCAGCATTGATCCGCGCGTTGAGGCCTATGTCGCTGAAAAGATGGGACTGAGGCCTGAACCGGTCTCCACTCAGATCATCCCGCGCGACAGGCACGCGATGTATTTCGCGGTGCTCGGCGTGATTGCCTCTTCAGCCGAGCGCCTTGCAACCGAGATCCGCCATCTGCAGCGCACCGAGGTCCTGGAAGCCGAGGAGTTCTTCTCCGCGGGCCAGAAAGGCTCGTCAGCAATGCCGCACAAGCGTAACCCCGTGCTGAGTGAGAACGTGACCGGTCTGGCGCGACTCGTCCGCGGCTACACAGTGCCGGCCATGGAGAACGTCGCCCTCTGGCACGAACGCGACATCTCTCACTCGTCCGTCGAACGCGTTATCGGCCCTGACGCCACCATCGCGCTCGATTTTGCACTCGTTCGACTCGCCGGTGTTGTCGATAGGCTGGTGATCTACCCAGAGACCATGCAGCGCAACTTGGACAAGCTCGGCGGACTGCACAATTCCCAGCGCGTGCTTCTGGCGCTGACCCAGGCCGGCGTCTCACGCGAGGACGCCTACCGCCTTGTGCAACGCAACGCCATGAAGACCTGGACGGAGGGCAAAGACTTCCTCGTCGAGCTCAAGGCCGACCCCGACGTCATGGCTAAGCTCCAGCCCGACGAACTGGACGCGATGTTCGATCTCGCCCATCACCTGAAGAATGTCGACACGATCTTCGCGCGCGTCTTCGGCGGTACGGCGTCTTGAAAACCGTAGGAACGCTGCTCTTTCCAGGATTCGAGCTGCTCGATGTCTTCGGACCGCTCGAGATGTTCGGCGCGCTGCCCGACACGTATCGACTCGAAATGGTTGCCGAGTGCGCCGGTGCCGTCGAAAGCCGGCAGGGGCCAAAAGCCATGGCCGACGTTGCACTCTGCGATGCCAAGGCCGTCGATATCCTGCTCATTCCAGGGGGCCGCGGCACGCGCCGCGAAGTCTCCAATGCGCCCCTCATCGCGTGGATCAAGCGCCACGCCGAATCCTCCGGGCTCGTCGCCACCGTCTGCACCGGCGCCGCACTCCTTGCGCGCACTGGCCTCATTGATGGGCGGAAGGCTACATCCAACAAGCTGTCATTTGACTGGGTCGTAAGCCAGGGACCAAATGTCAATTGGCAAAGGCATGCCCGCTGGTGTGTTGACGGAAAATATTACACGTCTTCAGGAGTATCGGCGGGCATGGATATGGCACTCGCCCTGATTGCAGAATTGAATGGGGAGGAACAGGCTCATCATGCTGCGACATACGCCGAGTATGTATGGAATTGCGATCCCACCAATGATCCCTTCAGCCTGAGCGGCACCCGCCGCCAAGCTTGAGCCTAAATAGCGAGCCAGAACTTTCGACAGTTCCCGCTTCGATCCAATCCAAAATCCTTCAGGTTTCATGCGCACAAGTGACGTCGACATCTTGATGGTACCCGGCTGGCAGGGGTCCGAACCGGAACACTGGCAATCGCGGTGGGAACGCAATCTCACAACGGCAAGGCTCGTTGGGGAAGTCGATTGGGTCGAACCCAACAAGGACGTGTGGGTCGGCAACATTATTCGAGCCATCGCGGGAGCAACACGGCCTGCCATCGTCGTTGCACATAGTGTCGGCGTCATCGCCATGGCCCATGTCGGGCAGAAGCTGCCCAAGGGTGTTCTTGCCGGCGCCTTCCTCGTCTCTCCGGCCGACGTCGACAATGCACAGGATTGGCCCGTGACCCACGGGCAGACCTGGCCTGAGAGCGGGCATGGGTTTGCCCCGATTCCCCTCGAACCCCTCCCGTTCCCGGCCACCGTCGTCAGCTCGTCGACCGACCCCTACTGCCGCCAGGAGCGAGCGCGGCACTTTGCCGCCTGCTGGGGCGCGCCCTACATCGATGCCGGCCCTGCCGGGCACATCACAGCCGCATCGGGCCATGGGCCCTGGCCCGAAGGCGTCTTAAGATTTGGGAAGTTCCTGGCTGGCCTCAGCTCCTCCTCCCCTGGAGACGGAGCGAACGGACGCGGTTCGCGATGAGGTAGGCCGTTACCCCACCTTAATCCTGGGTGCCCTCAATTTCGGCGACGGCCTTTGCCAGGAATTCACCCATCATCTGGCGGATCTCGGTGTCGGGCACCTTCAGGCCGGCGTCGTCGAAGTCCTTGCGAACCTTACGAAAAACGTCATCGTCTCCCTGTTCCTCAAGGTCCGCGCGCCGCACCGCCTTCACATAATTTTCCAGTTCGGCCCCCATGATGCCAAGCTTGGCAGCAGCCCATTCGGCCAGCATCTTGTTGCGGCGCGACTCGGCGCGAAATCTAAGGTCTTGATCGTGCGCAAATTTCTTCTCGAAGCCTTTTTCACGATCATCGAATGTCGTCATCTTATTCTCCAACAATAACTAACCCGCTGGCTGCCGGCGACGCGGTCGCCGGGTTGCATCTCCGACCGCAAAATCGCCCCTCGTTGCGAGCCATACCCTGCGGCTTACCCCCGATCAATGGCTGCCTTCCGCCACCCCAGCGACACGGCGCCACGACCCATCGTTAAGATTGTTTCGTGGGGTCGGTTCGGCTAGTCTCCGCCTGGGTGTTCGAACGCGCGAGCCGACCCCACGCCACGCCGTATGAGCTTGATTATTTGCCGTTATTTCAATGGCTTGTTTCAGGTCGTCGTGTCGTCCCTCCTTCGCACTACATATGCTTCCAGGTCATAAGGACAAAGGCTAGATGAACAGGCGGCGTCGCATCTACGAGGGCAAGGCAAAGGTGCTCTATGAGGGCCCTGAACCGGGCACGCTCATCCAACATTTCAAGGATGATGCGACCGCGTTCAATGCGCAGAAGCACGCGGTCATCGAGGGCAAAGGTGTCCTCAACAATCGCATCTCGGAATACCTCTTCACGCAGCTCAACGAGATCGGAGTGCCGACGCACTTTATCCGGCGACTCAACATGCGTGAGCAGCTCATTCGCGAAGTTGAAATCGTCCCGCTTGAGGTTGTTGTGCGCAACGTGGCGGCAGGATCGCTTTCAACCCGGCTCGGGCTGGAAGAAGGCATGCAACTGCCGCGCTCGATCATTGAATTCTATTACAAGGCCGATGCCTTGAACGATCCGATGGTGTCCGAGGAGCACATTACGGCGTTCGGCTGGGCGGCGCCCCACGAAATCGACGAGATCATGCAGCTTGCGGTGCGCGTCAACGACTTCCTCGTCGGACTCTTCCTGGGCATCGGCATCCGCCTCGTCGACTTCAAGATGGAGTTCGGGCGGCTTTGGGACAATGAACAGGTGCGCATCGTGTTGGCGGACGAGATCAGTCCTGATTGCTGCCGCTTGTGGGACATCGCAACCTCCGACAAGCTCGATAAGGATCGCTTCCGCCGCGACATGGGTGGTCTGTTGGAGGCCTACCAAGAGGTGGCGCGCCGCTTGGGCGTGTTTGCTGACAACCGGCCGGCCAAGGGCATGGGACCTGTCCTCGTTGCCTCCAACCCTGAGGCAAAGCCGAATTGAAAGCGTAGCGAGCAACCAATGCTTGAGGTTGTCGCGGGCTCCGGTTTCGGAGTTCCTCATGACTGACTGCCTGTTCCGAGAGGCCCAATGAAAGCCCGCATCAAGATCACCCTCAAGAACGGCGTCCTCGATCCGCAAGGAAAGGCGATCCAGCACGCGGTCGCAGCCCTGGGCATTCCCGGCGTCGAGGACGTGCGACAAGGCAAGTACATCGAGGTGGTCTTGGCCGAGAAGACCGAGGAGAAGGCCCGCGAAGCGGTTGAGCGCATGTGCAAAGACCTGCTCGCCAACACCGTGATTGAGAACTACAGCTACGAGCTTGTAGAAACGCCCTAACGAATCGAGCGAACCTCAGCGCATGCTACGCGCCTCCGTCATCGTCTTTCCCGGCTCCAACTGCGACCGCGATATCAAGGTCGCGATTGAGGATGTCACCGGCTTCCCCGTCAACATGGTGTGGCACGGCGACGCCACCGTACCTGCATCCGATATCATCGTGCTGCCAGGTGGGTTCTCTTATGGCGACTATCTTAGATGCGGCGCCATGGCGGCCCACTCGCCGATCATGCGCGACGTCGTCGCCAAGGCGAAGGCCGGCACACCCGTCCTTGGCATCTGCAATGGCTTTCAGGTGCTGTGCGAGTCCGGCCTCCTACCCGGCGTGCTCATGCGCAATGCAAGCCTGAAGTTCGTCTGCCGCGACGTCTTGGTGCGCGTCGAAAATGACGAGACCTTCTTCACTAAGTGCTATCGCGATGACCTGGTGATTCGGATCCCTGTTGCCCATGCCGAAGGCAACTACTTTACCGACGAGGACACGCTTGATCGTCTCGAAGACGAAGGACGCATCGTCTTTCGCTACTGCGACGAGGAAGGTGAGGCGAGCGAGGCCGCTAACCCCAATGGGTCCCAGCGCAATATTGCCGGCATCTGTGATGAAACGGGCAAGATCCTCGGCATGATGCCACATCCAGAGCGCTTGCATGAGCTCGCCCTTGGTGGCTCGGATGGCCGTCGCATCCTGGAGAGCATCCTTGTCAGCCAGCTTGAGGCTTTCGGCTAGGCGAACAGGCTTCCAAGACTGTGAGCAAGAAAAAAGGGCAGGAGATCTCTCTCCTGCCCCGTAACGCTTGCGTGGCGTAACCAGTAAGATCTACTTCCGCAACGGCGTGTAGGCGACCTGCTTGAGCGCCTCGACGCTCATTGCCGATGCACCAGGCGTGCAGCTGAACTGCAACGTGCGACCCTCGCCGGTGTCGAAACGGGCGGTCTTGCCCGAGTCGATCGCGGCAACGAACCGCGCCGGT
This sequence comes from uncultured Hyphomicrobium sp., assembly GCA_964620915.1. GTDB lineage: Bacteria > Pseudomonadota > Alphaproteobacteria > Rhizobiales > Hyphomicrobiaceae > Hyphomicrobium_A. Next base: position 28,826 of record CAZUKP010000027.1, read on the forward strand.
GCGGTCTCGAGAATCTCCTCGCCCCTCAGCTCATCGCCAACAACGAGCGTCAACTGACACACGCCGCTCTGGGTCTGGAAGTATCCAACGGCGTGTTTGGCGCCCAAATGCAGGCTTACGGCCTGTAGCGGCTTGAAGCTTTCTGTGCTTGCTGCAGGTTCGGCACCCACCGCCCCTGTGAGGGCGGTCAAAGCAAGCACGATGGCAACGCTAGCGCTCCTCGTAATCGCGGACATGCTCCTGCTCCTTCTCATCATCTGTTTCAGCGGAACTGGCGGGCATGACAAAGGACTGGGGAAGCACCCGCTCAGCATGAGCAGGAACATAAGCCTCCGTTTTCTCTTGAGAAATAGGGTTCACCGCAATGCAGCATTGAGCGGTTTGCAGCGCGCAACTGTCGCGGGCCGAGCGTCTTCCCACCCATTTGGGTGGGTGCGCGATCCCGCTTCCTGCTCGCTAATCCTGCCGCCGCCTGTGCACAATTCGGCGCGGGGCGACAACGGCGCACCCGCTCGCTATAAGCGCACTGTTTTCCCCGAGTCCCCTAGAGCACGGCCTCATGGACGCAACGCGCGAGACCACGTTTGAGATAACGCCAGAGATCGTGGCGGAACACGGGCTCTCAACAGAGGAATACCAGCGGCTTCTGAAAATTCTGGGTCGTACACCCAGTCTCACCGAGCTTGGTATCTTCTCCGTCATGTGGAGCGAGCACTGCTCCTACAAATCCTCGCGCGTGTGGCTAAAGACGCTTCCGACCACCGGCCCTCAGGTCATCCAGGGGCCCGGAGAAAACGCGGGCGTCGTTGACCTGGGCGACGGACATGCCTGCGTCTTCAAGATGGAAAGTCACAACCACCCCAGCTACATCGAGCCCTATCAAGGCGCGGCAACGGGTGTCGGCGGCATCATGCGCGATGTCTTCACCATGGGCGCACGCCCCATCGCCAACTTGAATGCGTTGCGCTTTGGCGCACCGGACCACCCCAAGACCCGCCACCTTGTCTCCGGCGTCGTTGCCGGCGTCGGCGGTTATGGCAACTGTGTCGGTGTGCCGACGATTGGCGGCGAGACCAACTTCGACGCCGGCTATAACAACAACATTCTCGTCAACGCGATGTGCTGCGGCCTCGCCCAGTCGGACCGCATTTTCTATTCGGCGGCAAAGGGCGTCGGGCTTCCCGTCGTCTATGTCGGCTCCAAAACCGGACGCGACGGCATTCACGGCGCAACGATGGCCTCGGCCGAGTTCGACGACAAATCAGATGAAAAACGCCCCACTGTCCAAGTCGGCGATCCCTTCACCGAAAAGCTCCTGATCGAAGCCTGCCTGGAACTGATGGCCGCGGACGCCATCATCGCGATCCAGGACATGGGCGCTGCCGGCCTCACGTCTTCGAGTTGCGAGATGGCCGACAAAGGAGGCGTCGGCATTGCCCTTGATCTCGATCGCGTTCCCCAGCGCGAAGACGGCATGACCGCCTACGAGATGATGCTCTCCGAAAGCCAGGAGCGCATGCTGATCGTGCTGAAGCCCGACAGGCAGGCCGAGGCCGAAGCCATCTTCAAAAAGTGGGAGCTTGATTTTGCCGTCGTCGGAGAGACGACAGACACCGGCCGCATGGTCGTCACCCACAAAGGCCGTATCGAAGCCGATATTCCCGTCGCCACGCTCGCCAACTCCGCACCCCTTTACGAGCGCCCGTGGTTCCCCCCACCCAAGCCGAAAATGATTCTGCCTGAATGGGTGCCAGCTCCTGAGTCGATCCTCGGCACCTTAAAGACATTGATGGGCGGCCCGCACTTGTCGTCTCGTCGCTGGGTGTGGGAGCAATACGATCACATGGTGATGGGCGACACCGTGCAGCGTCCCGGTGGCGATGCCGGCGTCGTGCGAATTCACGGAACGACGAAGGGCCTGGCGGTCACTTGCGACGTCACCCAGCGCTACGTCACCGCCGACCCCGAGATGGGCGCCAAACAGGCTGTCGTCGAAACGTGGCGCAATCTCATCGCCGTTGGCGCCGACCCACTCGCCATCACCGACAATCTCAACTTCGCCAATCCCGAGCGGCCCGAAGTCATGGGTCAGTTCGTTGGCGCGATAAAAGGCATGGGCGAGGCCTGCCGCGTCCTCGAATACCCCGTCGTCTCCGGCAACGTCTCGCTTTACAACGAGACGAACGGCGTCGGTATTCCGCCAACGCCGGCGATTGGCGCCATCGGTCTCGTGCCCGACATCGCCCACCTTGCCGACCTGCGCCTCAAGCACGACGGCAATCTGCTCGTCGCCATTGGCCGCGAGCACGGCCACCTTGGTCAGTCGCTCTATCAGGAACTCATCGCCGGCACGCTCGAAGGCACGCCGCCACCCGTCGACCTCGCCGACGAGATCAAGGCGGGCCGCCTCGTGCGCTCACTCATCCGCGAGGAAAAAGTCACCGCCGTCCATGACGTCTCAGATGGTGGGCTTCTCGTCGCCGTTGCCGAGATGGCCCTTGCCGGCAACATCGGGGTCGAACTGTTTGCCTACGAAGGCCGCTTGCCTGCGCATGCCGTCTGGTTTGGCGAGGACCAAGGCCGCTACGTGCTTGCCGTCGATCCGATGCAAGCTGAAGAAGTGATGGAGCGCGCGCGCCTGCTCGCCTTGCCGGCCCGCATTATCGGGCGCACGGGCGGCGATGCTCTAGAGCTCAAGGGGGAGGAGGCGCTCGCGTTGGCCGATCTCAGAGAGACGCACGAGGCCTGGTTCGCGACCTACATGGCCGTCGGCTAGTCGTCTATGCCCGCATCCTTGACGCACCCCAGCCGCCCTGGCAGCGTATTTGCGTGATAATGACCTAAAAGGACGTTTTGAGCGGCCGGGCCGTCGGAAACCTGACACTGCCTCGACAAGCCGCCCCCCCTACGGCGACCAGGCACGAGCACCTATATTAAGTTTCAAGAACGCGCATTTCAGGAGAAGCGACACCATGGCCATGGATGCCAACGAGATCGAGCATCTCATCAAAGCCGCGTTCCCTGATGCGGCAATCGAAATCCGCGATCTGGCCGGTGATGGCGACCATTTCGCCGCTCACATCGTCAGTGGGGCCTTCAAGGGAAAAACGCGCGTTCAGCAACATCAGATGGTCTATGAGGCACTCGGCGGACGCATGGGCGATGCCCTCCACGCCCTGGCGTTGACGACCGCACCGACGCAAGATTGAATCTGTGTTGAGATGACACACATTGCGGGCACCCCCGCGCAACCGTTCAAGCTTAAGTAAGGAAGGACCCAGATGAGCCCCCAACAGGACGTGCAGGATTGGATCCGCAAGACCGTCGCGCAAAATGACGTCGTGCTCTTCTTGAAGGGGACGTCGCAGATGCCCCAATGCGGCTTTTCTGCGCAAGTCGCTCACATCCTCGGCCTCATGGGCGTCGAATACAAAGACATCAACGTGCTTGAGGACATGGGCATCCGCGAAGGCGTCAAGACGTTCTCGAACTGGCCGACCATTCCCCAGCTCTACGTCAAGGGCGAGTTCGTCGGCGGCTGTGACATCATCCGCGAGATGGTGGAGGCTGGAGAGCTGCAGCAGCTCCTCGACTCCAAGGGCGTCGCCTACGACAAATCCAAGAAGATCGCTTAGCACTCTTGGTGTCGTCCTCGCTGACATGACGAGGACCCCACTCATTGCTCCGTCACACAACCGTTGCAGGCGCCGGCACCCTCATCGTGCTGGCGTTCTTGCATGAGCATGCCGTGCGCACCTTCTTTCTGTCGCCGGACCGGCCATCACCGGCTTGATAGCGCGGACGAAACAGAAAAGTCTGTCATCGGATAAAACCGAAAAGTCTGTCATCGGACAAAATGAGTCTTCCCGTGCTTCATTTGCCGTTTTGAAACTGCCCGGTTATCGAAACGTTAGTCCCAGACAACGCGGCGACTATTCTGCACAAAGACGAAACTCCACAAGAATGCACTCATAAGACATGTCGACCGGCTCAATAGATTTGTCGCCATCCTGGTTTCCGGGTCATAGTAACGCGGTGGAATGATTCCACTTTCTGTTCTCAATGCATAAGGCGACAAAGCTTTTTAAACCGGGGGAACTATGAGAGCAGCCATTCTTGTTGTTCTAGCTGGCGCGTTGGCGGGATGCGCTGCAAAGCCGCTGGAAGTCGGAAGCATAACATCGATCAAACCTCATAACGGCGCCACTGGAACGGATGTCTATGCCCATCAGCGTGCGGCTGGCGCAGACGTTCCCACTTTTGGCGGCGATCAAATACTCGAGGTGCGAACTTACATCGACACGGAGGACGAAGGGCGTATCGAAACGGCAGGTGCAGATTGCACAGTTTCAGCCGGATCGTTTACGGCCTCAATGATAACGCCGGCAAAAGTCCGCGTTCCGCTCTACCGCAATCAATCGGAAAGCTTATCCGTGCAATGCCACAAAGCTGGCTACAAGCAACGCATGATTACTCTGAAAGCATACGACAAAAAGAGAGCAGACCGGTTTCGAGGCATGACGTCGGCCGGGGCCGGCGGTGGCATCATTGGTGCTGTGACCACAGCCGCGGTCGCGGGAATTGTCGACGCCACAGCCGACAACTCAGAAAACGTCTGGCATTATCCGCCGGCGAGGATCGACCTTGAGCCCCTCGAGGAAAAGAAGTCCCCATCGACCTAGTAAAACGTTGGTCCAACCATCGCGCGGCAGGCAAGTTGCAGCAGCTGTTTGAGGTCACCCTCCCCCGTTCTTCATGGGGAGAGGGGTCATGGCGGAGCCATGCCTCCGGCATGGGTGAGGGGCAGAAACGCGCGCTGCGGCCTGCGGCTACTCTATCCCGTAGCCCTCTCGTCGTGCCTCGCTTCGCGGGTCGCGCAGCGTGTGACGCGCTGCTGTGAGCGGCCAATCAGATCCAAGAACAGAGATGTCGGCTTCGCAGAGAAAGCGGACGGCGCGACTGGCACTGCAATGGCGCATCGTGGCTGATCGAGAATGTCCGCTAAAGGGGGAGAGCAGTCCATCGACAAGAGCTGAGGCCAACGAAAGCTATTGCAGCTTCTCGACCAGCATCGACCAGTAGTACTCCGCAGCGCCTTCGAAGGTGAGCTTCGGATCTTCGGACGAAGACATGCGGTGAATGCCCATCATCGCCTTTAGATACATCCCCTGCCCGTCGGCCTCGACGCTCACGCTCTCGTTGATGCCGTTGCCTTGCCGCCGCGGGCGCGTTGCAGCGCAGGGGCTGTCTCCGGCATCAGGAAGCCGAATAGCGCCGCGCCAATTACGGCCACGCCGGACAGGAACAGAAACCCGCTGGAATACCCTGCAAATTCTACAATCCATCCGGCAATCAGATTGCTAAGCGACGCCCCCACGCCAATGAGAGTTGTCAACGCCCCTTGAGCCACGTTGAAGTGGCCCGTGCCTTGCGTGACATCGGCCAGTACCAAGAGGAAGATCACGCCGAATATGCCGTTCGCCAGTCCGTCGAGCGATTGCACCGCCACCAAGAAATAGTCGTTGTCCCAAAGTGTGTAGAGCACGCCGCGAATGGGCAGAATTGCGAAGGCGGCAAGAAACAGGACCTTTCGCCCCCAGATATCGGCCCGAGCGCCGCACAGCAGCGCCATCGGGATCATGAAGAACTGCGCTGCCACGATACATGCCGAGGTGAAGGCAAAACCCCACCCAGTGTCGCTGCCCAGCGCCAATTTTTGACTGACCAGCGGCAGCATCGCCGCGTTGGCAAAATGGAAGAGCACCACCGATGCCGCAAAGATCACGAGCCGCCGATCGCTCAGCAACGACAGGATACCCTCGGCGTGTCCAGTGTCTTTACCCGTTTCTTCGAGCCCGCCGCGCGCTAACTTGTGGTCAATGGCATTCCCATCGATCGACGCGATGCTAATCAGCATTCCAACTGACATCGCGGTGATCAACCAGAACACGCCCTCAGGCAGCCAGTAGATCGCGAGCGCCGCACCGCCAGCGGCGCCAAATACGTTGCCCGCATGGTTCCAGGCTTGGTTGGCGCTCGTTTGCGCAGTAAAGCGCTTCGGCCCAACCAAGCCGAGCGTCACCGCAGCAATCGCCGGTGCAATGAACGCACAAGCGATCCCGATGCCGACTTGTGCAGTGTAAACAACCCATGGTGGATCGTCGGTCAGCACAATGAGGGCTGCCGAACTGCTAACCAAGATTGCGCTGATGGCGAGCACCGTGCGCTTCCAGTACGTGGCATCGATTAGTGCGCCCGCCGGGGTCTGAACTAGCACCGTGGTGATCGAGCCAGCGGCAAGGGCCATGCCGATGCCACCCGGTTTCCAGTGGTAGGCAGAGAGCAAGTAGATCGCGAGGTAGGGACCTAGCCCTGAAATGACATCGCCAGCAAAGAAGTTGACCCCCAAGAGAGGTCGCTTCAAACCAGCCTTCGATGTCATCTTCGCTGTCCATGCAAGGACTTCGGAAACTTTCCCACGGCATAAATGAAGAATCTGAACGGAGCACTAACAAATACGTCTGCAGATGTTGCGCAGGACCATCGTTTGGGGGGTCGTCCTTCAAGAAGATTGCACGTGCCGCACCTGACCTGCGCCGCAGCCGTGAGTGCCTGAACCCAATCGAGCCGATGATAACCGCCAGCCTCGTTGTCTCCTGCCTCATCTTCTTCTTGATCGCCATCCGGCAGTGGCTGCCGTCAGCAATTCGCATCTGGCACATCATGGTCGCTGGCGCCGTCGCGCTATTGCTGTTAGGTGGAATTGCGCCGCTCTCCGCCTTCAAGGCGGTTGACTGGAACGTCATCGCCTACTTGTTCGGTGTCTTTGCCATCGCGTCGGCCCTTTATGACACGGGCATTTCGCATGCGATTGGCGACCGAATTGCAGCCTTCGAGCATCCAAGCCTTGCGCTACTCGCCCTTATCGTGACCACGGGGCTGTGTTCAGCGATCCTCACCAACGATGCAGCCGCCGTCATCGGAACGCCTATCGTTCTCATGCTTGCACAGGCGCTTCGCCAGCCCGCGGTGCCGCTTCTGATTGCGCTATGCGCCGCCGTCACCGTCGGAAGCATGATCAGTCCCGTCGGTAATCCGCAGAACATCCTCATCGCCACCAAGGGCCACTTCGGCAATCCTGTCGCAACGTTCGCGCTGTGGCTCACCATTCCGACCATCGCTTCACTAGCGTTCGTCTTCTTTTGGTCGCGCCGCTTGATCGCAAAGGCTTCGCGCACAGCGCGGACCCTCGTCCACGATCTGCCGGATCCGGCCGAAGGAGCGCGCCTCTGGCCCGCTTACTTGGCAACAGGTCTGTTGGTATTTCTGATCATCGCCGACAGCATACTGCAGGGACTAGGAAACGAGGCCACGCTGCCCTTCGGCATCGCAAGCCTGATCGCCTGCACACCGATCTTCTTGTTCGGCGACCGCCGTGTTCAAACGTTTAAGGAGGTCGATTGGCCGACCCTTGCATTCTTCGTTGCGATGTTTGTCGTCACAGGGTCGCTGCTGCAGTCCGGCTCTCTGCAGACCATGCTTGGATCGATGCAATCGCGACTGGACGAACCCCCGATCACGGCAATGATCAGCTTCTGGGCGAGCCAGCTGTTCTCCAACGTCCCTGTTGTGGAGATCTATCTCAATCTCCTGCAGGAACGCGATATCCCCAACTTGATGATGCTGGCGGGAATCTCCACTCTGGCCGGCAATCTTTTCATCATCAGCGCGGCCAGTAACGTCATCGTCGTCCAACAGGCAGAGCGTTTCGGTCAAACCCCTTTTACCTTCTGGCAGTTCACCTTCGCCGTGCTCCCTATCACAATCGTATCCGTCGCCCTGACCTACGGATGGATTATCTGGATGGGGGAAGTCTGAGACCGTTGACTCGCGTGCCGTCTCTCCGCCATGCCGCCATCAGAATTCAAAAAGGCCCGCGCCAGATGGCCGGGCCCCTTCGTTGATCTGGAATCTCAATTAGCGCGAGTAGAACTCGACCACCAGGTTCGGCTCCATATGCACAGGATAGGGCACATCCGACATTGCTGGAACGCGCACGAACTTGGCCACCATCTTATTGTGGTCCGCCTCGATGTATTCGGGAACGTCGCGGCCGGAGCCAATCGTCGTTTTAGATGACGTCCAGTTCAATATGGCTACTGTCCGCTTCAGTCGACGGGTCTACGAGCGCGGCCCGCCCCCTCACCACCAGCCCCCCAAACTTATCCCCGCCCCTCTCCACGCCCCTATCCTCCCCGCACCGCTGTCCACATGGGACGCATCAGCTGAGCGGCTTTGCGGGACAGGGATGGTGCCCGGTTGAGGCAGCGCTCGCACCGTCGCGGGCGCTGACGCGAGGCTTAAGCTCGCTTCAAATTCCGGGGCCGGCGATCGGGGCTGTGCGCAATGGCAACAGAGCGCACGGACGCCCGTCGGCAGCGGCGCCCCGCTTCAAGTCGCGGTGCGCAGCAGCTTGAGGTCCTGACGATGTGGCCCGGCGTTGGACGCCGAGGCCGGGCCGACAAGCGCGCTTCCGATGTGACCGCACCCCCGGCACGGCAAGCAACCGACGTGGGCGCCGAAAGGCTGCCGGATATGAAATCGGATGGCGGTCGTTTGGCGCCCGCGCTCCCTCGCTCTTTGATAGGCCTCGGGATGCAAGTCCGCGAGAACGAAGACACACGCCATGAGACGGCAAAGGATGGCTGCAGCGCGCAACGGCAAGGCAAAAGGCTCAGGCTTGCTCCAGACGAACGACCCCGAAACCTTCGAGGCGGAGCTCTTCGACCGCCTCGTCGCGTCGGCCTCCGGCCTGCCGCGCGTGTGCGTGCTGAAGCGGTGCCGCCGCCGCAAACGCTGCTTGGGCCCGGCCGCCGGCGGCGAACTGCCCTGCCAACGCCATCACCAAGGGCTCGCACGCACGCGCCTTGCCAGTGCGCTGAAGGTGCTCGGGTGGCCCAATTGCGATAACCGCGGCGCGCGCAAGAAGCGGCGCTAGATCGTGGCTGGAGACGCGCATCGATGCATCACACGACATCCTACTGCCGACTGCCGACTGCTTACTGGCTACTGCCCTTTGCCGACTGCCTATTGCCCACTGCCTACTACCCCCACTCCGGCCCTAGTTTCGCCGCCCCGGCCGATTTCACTGGTAAGATAATGTGGCCGGCCCGGCCGCAAGACGCTGGGCCTTCGTTAGGGATTTTCACAACGATGCGATTGGGTGGCCGGCGATTTCTCTTGAGCCTTGCCATCAGCGCTGCCGCAGTGTGTCTTGCGCTCGGCATCAGCCTGCCCATCATCAAGCTGACGAAGTTCGTCTTCTGGTCGAGTGAGTACTCGCTGATCTCCACCGTCGAGGTGTTGCTCAAGGACGGCCAGACATTTCTCGGCATCATCGTCCTCGTTTTCTCGATCGTCTTTCCCTGCATCAAGCTGCTCTATCTCTTACTCGTCTCCACGCTTCCCGCGGCCGAGCTCAAACGCCAGGCCAAGCACCTCAAGGCGATCGAGTGGATCGGCAAATGGTCAATGCACGATGTGCTCGTTCTGGCCCTCACCATCTTCTTCCTGAAGAGCCAAGGCGTCTACGACGCAACAAGCCTGCCGGCGGTCTACTATTTTACAGCCGCTGTTCTACTGATGATGCTCTCTTACAGCTGGCTCAAGACCGATGTCATTGCAGCAGCGGGTCCAGCGCTGGCGCCATCCGTTCCCAGACCGCTCTCAGCACTGAGAAATTTCCTGCTGAGCTTCTTGATCATCGTCGCGACGGTGTTCTTCGCGCTTGGCATCATCCTGCCCGTCATCCGCTTCACCACCGTTTATGTGTGGACCAATGAGCATTCCATCTTGTCGATCATCTATGCGCTCTACGAGAGCAACGAGTACTTCCTGTGTGCGGTCGTTTTCGCCGTTTCGATCTTCTTCCCGTTTCTCAAGCTGTTCTACCTGCTGACGCTCGTCACTTCGCCGGACCTGTCGCCCGAGTTCCGGCAGAAGTCGATCACGACCATGGAATGGCTCGGCCGCTACTCGATGACCGACGTCATGGTGCTCGCCTTGATGATTTTCTACGTGAACTCGTCCGGCTACACCGAGGCCGTCGTCATGCCGGGCGTCTATTTCTTTGCCGCTTCCGCGCTCATCACGATGCTCGCCTACGGATGGGCCAACACAGTGCCGGCGCCAAGGCGCCCACAGTCCCCTCCTGGCGAGGTCGTGACACTGCCCACCAATCCCGGCCGCCGGCACCGTCCGGCCTGAAAGGACATGGAGGACATCAAAAACAAAAAGGGCCCGCGCCAATGGCCGGGCCCCTTCTTTGATCTGGAAACTGAGTTAGCGCGAGTAGAACTCGACCACCAGGTTCGGTTCCATGTGCACAGGATAGGGGATATCCGTCAGGGCGGGAACGCGCACGAACTTGGCTACCATTTTGTTGTGGTCCGCATCGATGTATTCGGGAACGTCGCGTTCGGGGCTCTTGATCGCCTCGAGCACCAGCGGAAGCTGACGCGCTTTTTCCCTAACTTCGATAACGTCGCCGATCCGGCACCGGAAGCTCGGAACCGTTACGCGGCGGCCGTTGACAGTCACGTGCCCATGGCTGACGAACTGGCGTGCGGCAAACACGGTCGGCACGAATTTGGCCCGGTAAACGACGGCGTCGAGCCGGCGCTCCAACAGGCCGACCACATGCTCAGACGTCGAGCCCTTGAGGCGCACCGCTTCGGTATAGATGCGGTGAAATTGGCGCTCTGTGATGTTGCCGTAGTAGCCCTTCAGCTTCTGCTTGGCCTTGAGCTGCTGGCCATAGTCCGAAAGTTTGCTCATACGGCGGTCGCCGTGCTGGCCCGGGCGGGACTCTCGCCGGTTGATCGGGCTCTTGGGGCGGCCCCAGATATTCTCGCCCAGACGGCGATCGATCTTATGCTTGGCGCGAACGCGCTTGGTCATTAACAGCACTCCAACGTTGTATTTGCCTTAGCTTCGTGGAGCGCCCCTTCCTTTGTCCCGAAGGCCGGGAAAGGCCCTGGAACCGACAGGCGGCGCCCTCAGGGGCGTCGCCGCAGGTGCGCAAATAAACACGCGGGCCATTGCCCATGACCCGCGTGAAGAGGGGTAAATAGCGGGACCGAGGCCCCGCGTCAACTGATGCTGGAATAAGCCCGCGTTTCCTGCCCACCTACTCCTTCGGGGCAGCAGCGGCTGCCGCAGCAGCCGCGGCAGGCGCGGCTGGCGACGTGGCGGCGGCGAGCGCAGGCCCGGTTGCCACATAGGCAGCGATCAACTCCTTGACCTTCGACTTCTGCTCATCGGTGCATGTCTGCGCTTCGCGCTTTTCCTCAGAGATGACGACCTCCTTGTCACCATCCTTCTCGACGAGCTTCACGCGCCCGGTCAAAAGCATCACCGTCGTCAGGTGCAACTGATTCATGTACACGAGCTGCTGAGGCGTCCACTTCTTGGTCTCTGCATGACGCCGCATCAACGAGGTGTGGTTGTCGACTTGCTCCTGTGCCAGTTCGCAAACCTGAGCATGCGCTGAAAGCCGGCCGACGCGGATGACCTCGCGCGCGACATCGAGCGGGACCATCACGTCATCCTTTTTCGTCTTGTCGATTTGGATCGTCTCGCCATTCGGTTTGGTGAAAGCTTCCGGCGTCAGCGACCACGCGTAATCCATAAACGTTAGTGTCGCCTTCTCGCTCAGCTCTTGTGCATGGACAGGCGCCGCCGCAACCCCGGCGACCAACATGGCAACAGCCCACATTTTCCCCGCCATTCTCATGATCCGCATCTCCCGAACCGGCCTTGTGTTATGTTGTTACAATTACTGCCCGTATGCCACTGTTGGGCCCCCACCGGGCGAACTCACTGCACATTCGAGCGGCATCGCTCAGCCCTAAACTTGTCCAGAAAATGGCGGATTACGAGGACTGTTTACGGCCCTGCCCCTTGCCTTTTGCCAGAGTTGCAACAATACCACGCAGTGTGCGCACTTCTTGCGCCGTCGCCTGCATGCGCGACAGCATTGTCCTTAGATTCCGCACCACTGTGGCACGTTTGTGCCCTGGATTGAAAAAACCCAGCCGCTCCAGTTCGGTCTCCAGATGTTCAAAGAACCCTACGAGTTCTTCTTTGGTGGCAGGCTGGTCGTTTCCGAGGTTGAGCCCTGTGGAAATGGGCCGCTCGTATGTCGTCACGCGCCCTAAGCTCTGCTCCTCGCTTGTGCGCATCCATTCATATCCGATGATGAGCACAGCCTGGGCCAGGTTGAGCGAGGCGAACCGGGTGTTCACTGGGATCATGATCAACACATCCGCATTGGCGACCTCGATATTCTCCAGACCGCTGCGCTCGCGACCAAAAAGCACCCCGCAGCGTTGGCCTTGCGCTATGCGCTTGCGCATTTCGGCCACCGCCTCGATCGGCGTCATCACCGGTTTGCGCAAGTCGCGCTGGCGCGCCGTGGTCGCACAAAGCCAATTGAGATCGCGAATGCTCTCATCCAAGCTGGAAAATGCAGCAGCATCATCGATCACATAGTTCGCCCCCGAAGCGGCAATGCGAGCCTTTTCATTGGGCCAACCATCGCGCGGCGCGATGAGACGCAGGGAGTCAAGACCGAAGTTCGCCATGGCCCGCGCCACCATGCCGATGTTGTCGGCAAGCTGAGGCTCCATCAGAATGACCGCCGGACTTTCATCTTCGCCCGCAAATGGCTCACCTTTTACATGCTGACGGCGAAGGCCATGGCGCAGCTTACGCAGCACGCGCCGGGCCCAGTACCAATACTTTTCACCCGACCATGTCTTGGCCAGCTCTTCGAGGCTGTCTGCGTGCAGCTTGCGATCGCCGTTGCCGGCAATGCGCACGCGGCCATCGCCGATCGTAATCTCCCGATGAGCGTTGGCGAACGCATCGAAACTCGTCAACCCTTCTAACTCGATGCGCCGCCGGCACCCCGGACACGACGCCGCATCAACGCTGCAACGTTCTTCGGCGCAATAAACGAGCAGGGGCTCGAGCGTTGATCGATCGAGGCCAGGAACCGCCAGGCTCTCAAGCCCCGCATCGATCGTCATTTCATGGCAGGCGCGCACGACGTCCACCACCGCCACGCCAGTATCTGCGATCTGCGGCACGCGCCGCCCCTCTGCGTCGCTATTGATGTTGACGAGGGGATCAAAGCTCATAGCCTGAGGTCTCTTGTTGGGCGCACCCAGCGCAGATATGGTGCCGCCAAAATCACTTCCCTCCCCCGATCCGAGGCCATTACATGACAAAGATCAAGGTGACCGGCACCGTCGTTGAACTCGACGGCGACGAGATGACCCGCATCATCTGGGAGCTTATAAAAGGCAAGCTCATCGAACCCTATATCGATCTGCCGATCGACTACTACGACCTCAGCATCCAGAACCGCGACAAGACCGACGACCAGGTCACCATCGACGCTGCTACCGCCATCAAGAAGCATGGCGTCGGAGTCAAGTGCGCGACCATCACGCCCGATGAGGCCCGCGTCGATGAGTTTGGGCTCAAAAAGATGTGGAGGAGCCCCAACGGCACCATCCGCAACATCCTCGGCGGCGTTATTTTTCGCGAACCCATCATCTGCTCCAACGTACCTCGCCTCGTGCCGGGTTGGACGGCGCCCATCATCATCGGCCGCCACGCATTCGGCGACCAATACCGCGCGACCGATTTCCTTTTCCCGGGCCCAGGCAACCTCACCATCAAATTCGTCGGCGAGGACGGCACCGTGATCGAAAAGGAGGTGTTCCAGGCTCCCGGCAGCGGCATTGCCATGGCCATGTACAATCTCGAC
>CAZUKP010000028.1:0-39596 GCA_964620915.1 uncultured Hyphomicrobium sp.
GTTAACTTCGCCACTGCAATTGCCGCCGTCGAGCTTCGGCGCGATTTGCCCCGAGCTGGGCGCATGCCTTCGTATGCGCCAGCAGCTTCAAAGTTTATTACGGCACGCTGAGAGGCGGACAGTGAGTGCGGTTTGTAGGTCGAGCGACTGGTCCCGACTTCAAGTTGTCGTACTGACGAGAGCGGCAGCGCCCTGATTTTTCATGATCAAGAATTGCGCATGACGGTTGCGCACGTCGGCCAGGTCCGATGGTGTCAAAATGCTCCGCTCCGCGTCGCCCAGGACGAGATCGGCGTGCCGTTGTAACGTCGCTATCCGATCTGCATTTTTTTCACAGCTCACGACGGCGGTCAGCACTTCCAGCATTCGGATTAATACAGCAGGGCTGTGTGCGGCGTTCTGCCGGATCATATGAAACATGGTATCGACGAGTCCGTCATAGTCGGTCTTTGGGACAACTAGGACTGGGCGCTCGTCGCGCAATGTGACGCCGGTCGACAACTTCAACGGAACAATATCGCACAGAGCAGAACCCAGGCGATCCAAGACACTCATTGCCGTATGAGGATCGTTGACACCTGGTGAAAGTGCGCGGACGGCGACTTCGACAAGTTGGCGAACGGCAAACTCTAGATCGACCGGGCTTATTCGTTGCGGTCCGAGCGCTGTTGCATCTCGGATTGCCGCCTCGGCGCCTTCCGCCGCCGGCGCCACGACCGCTATTGGCGCTCCAGGGAAGATGTAGTCACCAGGGCGTACGAGAAGCCGGACCGCCGAGCCGTGATTGGCTGCCCAATTGGCCAATCCATCTTCATCGAGCTGCTGGAGATACCCGCATCGCGAATCGACAATGGTCTCGCCATGAAGCCAAGTGCTCTCGGCTGGACGAGGTTGTTGTGCTTCGTCGGTGGTCAAGCGTTCGACCACTTCTCGAACATCCGCGCTGACGAGATCGATGACAGTATCGACGTTTATCCGGCCGGCCATGTGACCAACGAACCAGACGAGCATGGCGACACACACGAAGGCGAGCAGAATAGCTACGCTGAGGGCGAGATAGGGAACGAACTCACCCTCTCCTTGAGTACGAACGCTGCGTAACACCATAAGCGAATAGGCAAAGGTACCCAGGAGGATACCGAGGGTTAGCTGATTGCCGCGATCACTAGTGAAGTTGCGCAGCAGTCTGGGTCCCATCTGTCCCGCGGCGAGAGAGAGGGCAGCGATGGTTATTGAGAAGACCGTGCCCGCGACGCTGATTGTTGAAGTCGCAATTGCTCCAAGCAATGTCCGCGCACCAGTGGCACCGCCGTTGTAAAGAAGTGGACTATCGAGGAGCGATTGAGGCAGCTGCTCGCTGCGATCGAGGGCGACAAGCCAGAGCGCCGTGAGAACGCTAGCCAGCACCACGAGAGCGGGAACGAGCCAAAACGTCTCGGCTAGATCGCTGAGCAACTTGCGAAGTCGTGCTGTCAAGTTTGAATACCGAACATCGAAACCAAATTGGGACGCCTATGCCTTGTACAGTATTGAATTCCGTTTGCCGATGCCCAGCTTCGCGCGCGAACCCATGAACCAGTGTGATCCTAAAAGGCGTCGGGCCAACCTCGACGCCGCACAAAACGGTCTCACCGAACCTGCGTAAAGACGGAAAGCGAGTAGAACACACGACCAGGCGAGGCGTGCTACACGCGTCCGAGCAGGACGAGGATTAACAAGATAATCAAGACCGTTCCGACAATCCCTGAGGGCCCATAGCCCCATGCTCGGCTGTACCCCCACCTCGGTAGGGCGCCAATGAGTGCCAAAACGAGCAAGATGATCAAGATTGTGTAGAGCATTGAACTGACCCTTGTTTCAAGACGTGTTGGGCACCTTGGAAGGGTGGCGCAGATCGTTGTGTTGGTTGGCCGGACACGTTTCGGCGTTTCCCGATTGGATAGGTCCAGTCACACGAGGCAATACGGATCGTGTCGAGTGTTAGACCGTAGGCTCCACCGCAACGAGCCGTTGTATGGCTTTCACCTTCCGGTTGGCAGACGTAGCGTTCGGGATGAAGATCTCTTCGCGCGTGGCGCCGCTCGTGGTCAGCTTAAGATCACCTGACCCCAAGCCGAGGATCGCGTGGCGGAAGAAATCGTCACCGCGTTGCTCAACCAGCATTCCGCGAGCATCATATGTGCGCTCACCGCCGCCGATGACCCGCTCTTCCGTCATCTGCCCCGGGCGGATCCGGTAGTAGGTCATCCTGTCGAACGCGAAGAAGGCCAGGAGCCACAAAACCATCAAGGCGGTGGAGAAAACCAAATAAAAGCCCATGTTCATGTGGACGGAGAGCTGTGGGATAAAATCGACGATCTCATCCCACCATCCAAGCCACGCCACGAGTAGAACCAGCGTGGAGAAACCGAGCGCGAGCGCGAGGGAATAGATTCCACGGAAACGGAAACTTGTGAATGTGATTACGAGAAGAAGTATGAGGACATATGTTACGCCCAGAGCAGCATCGGGATGGAACCACTCCTGGCGCACCTGGTCGAGTTCGATAGTGCCGCCTCTTAGCCATGTGAGCAGCGCCATGACGTATCCTGCCACCCAAACAGGCCACCAATAGAGCAGCGTCGTATGGCTATAGAGCCGCAACTCCGGAATCCTATTGGCTCCAGAGACCTCTTCAGGGCTATCTACGATTTCTACTGATGTATCAGCCATAAGCTTGATCTCGTGGTTTCATGCGGATCGCGGTGGCGCGACCAGATCATGTCGGCCTACTCGACGGAGACGTTCGGGGGATCGACAGTGATTTGTACGTCGTCATTTGCTTCCTGGTAGTAAAGGTAGCCAAGGACGGCAGCGACGATGATCAACGCACCGAGAAAGAAAGCGGAAACTTGGTTCATGACAGACCTTCATTTCGTTGTGTTCGCATTGGGTGTTGGCCTCTTGACGGAAGAGCGTGCTGCGCGCGTGTCCGCGCCAGCCACGGGCGTTGCCATTTCGAGTTTAGAAAACGCATGAGCACGTGCTTGGTTCCAGAAGCGGGGCCAATCAAATGACGACGGGATGTGTTGAGGTGGGTTAAATGGGCCAAGGGCCGTCTAACCGCGGACCAACAAATGATGTATGGCGTTCGGCGGGTTCCTGGTACAATTTGAATGATACGACTTCCAACGTGCACGTCTCGCATGGCGATTTCTAGAATGAACATGAAGGACAGGATCCAGTCGTTTGACTGGTCGTCAACACCGCTCGGCCCCATGGAGACGTGGCCGCAAGCGTTGACGACCACTGTTGAAATCGTGAAGGACTCCTCGGTTCCGATGCTCCTGCTCTGGGGATCGGATGGGATCATGATTTTCAATGATGCCTATGCCGGGATTGCTGGGGCGCGCCATCCCGGCCTTCTTGGCGCCCCAGTGGAAAGCGGCTGGCCCGAGCTTGCTGGGTTCAATCGGCAGATCCTGAAGAAGGTGCTTGCAGGCGAGTCCCCATCATTTAGGGACGAACACTTTGTCCTCGATCGAGGTGGCACGCCCAAAGATGTTTGGATGAATCTCGACTACAGCCCCGTGAAGGATGAACAGGGGAGACCGGTCGGTGTTCTTGCTATCGTTGCTGAGACGACGGCTTGGATCTATGCAGAGCGCGCGCAACGCGAAAGTGAATCACGCTTCCGCACACTTGCAGACAACATCGCGCAATTCGCCTGGATGGCCAACGCATCCGGTTCCATATTCTGGTACAATAAGCGCTGGTTCGACTACACTGGAACGACCCTTGACGAGATGCGCGGTTGGGGTTGGAAGAAAGTCCATCACCCTGACCATGTCGATCGCGTAGTCGAGAAGATTTCGCATTGCTTTCAGACAGGCGAGGACTGGGAGGACACGTTTCCGCTGCGCGGTTGCGATGGAAACTATAGATGGTTTCTGTCGCGGGCATCTCCTATTCGCGATGAAGACGGGAACGTCGTGCAATGGTTTGGCACGAATACGGACATCACTGAGCAACGTGAAGAGGCCGAGCGCAACGCTCAGTTCGCTGCAATCGTCTCGACGTCGGCTGACGCCATAATATCGCTCTCGCCGAAGGGGATCGTGCAGTCTTGGAACCCGGGCGCGGAACGGATGTTCGGTTATGGCGCAGACGAGATTGTTGGCAAGTCCGAACGGATTCTATTTGCGGACGATGCAGACGAAGAGTTTGAGGAAAAGTATCGGAACCTGCGCCTCGGGCAGACGGTCTTGCGCGACGCCATACGGCGGAGAAAAGACGGCGAGCCTATCAATGTGGCCATAAACGCTGCGCCGATGCGAGATGTCGATGGAGAAATCATAGGTTTTTCTGCGGTCCTGCGCGACATTACTGAACGTAAGAGGGTCGAACGGCACCTGCGTGTCGTAATGCGCGAGTTATCGCACCGGACGAAGAACCTGCTCGCTGTGATCATCGCAATGGTCCGGCAAACAAGCCGCACAAGCAGCGATGTCGACGTGCTGCAGAAGCACCTGATTGATCGACTGCAAAGTCTCTCGGCTTCCCACGATCTTCTCGTCAAGGAGGACTGGGCCGGGGCTTCGCTACAAGAGCTGATAGGTGCGGTTCTCCAGCCATTCATTGGCACCAATTCGGAAGCGCTCGAAACCTCCGGGCCGGCCGTATTTGTGAACGCCACGGCCGCACAGAATCTGGGATTGGCGTTGCACGAACTTGCCACGAACGCTGCCAAATATGGCTCATTGTCTGTTCCCACCGGCCGGATCGGGGTCACTTGCTCCTTCGAACCTGAAGGTGGGGGCGAGCCTCGATTGCATGTGAATTGGACAGAGCGGGGTGGCCCCACTGTCGAACCACCAAAGTCAAAGGGTTTCGGTCACGTCATGATCGAGCGTGTCGCTCCGAAAGCACTGAACGCCACAGCCCGGTACGAATTTCCGACAGAAGGCGTTCGCTGGTCGATTGCAATTCCTCTCGATTTTGTCGTGCGCTGGCGCAGCGAGCAGGCCGAAGAGGCTGGAACGCCGGTCGCCTGAGGTTGGTGTCGGTCGCTAGGAGGCGGCGGCGACCTCTACGGGTCGTTGCTTGCTATTGCCGGCATCATTGCCGCCGGTTGCCTTCTCAAGACAAGTGGATAGGGCTCGACGCAATGTGGAAACTGTCGCGTTCGCGGTGATGCTTTCGATAATGGACTTAGCACGTTCTGAGTCGGGATCGAGTTTCCAAAAGCCGCAAAGGAGATAGGCTTCGGGCACTGTTCGCCGTATTCTTCGCATCAAGAGGCGTGCGTGGGCACTACGCTCTTGAACGTCGAGTGCAGAAACACATACAAGTCGAACCTCGTCCAGGCCCGCGATTTGAAGTGCGCCATGTTTGGCTTTTTGCGGCCCCAAGACGCTTGCGCCAATCCCGCTCTTAGTCAGAAGTTGCACCAATATTGATGCGGCGACTTCGTCCAAAGCGGTACGTCCTGCAACGCAAAGAATCGCATTTTCACCACACCAATCAGGCGGAATGAGCTGGGGTTCGAACAGCGCAATATTTTTTTTGGACTCTGGCGACAACGCTGACTCTTCAGTAGCCGAAGATGTCCGAACCTCTCCTCCTTCGATGGGCTTGGGAGACGATTCTGAAACTCCTGACTTTTCTGAGATCACATCATGGTCCGAAAGCGTATCGATGATGATTTCAGCCGTCTCTCGAATCTCCGGCAGGCGGTTCTTGCCGAGCGTGCCCCGATTTACGTCGGCCTGAGCGAGGCGCAACGCATCGATGAAGACTTCATCGTAGAAGTCCAATAGAGACGATTGTTTTATGAGCTTCTCAGCTTGCTCGACCGCCTCCGCCGGATCACCGGCAAGCATGCGTTGATAGAGGCGTTCAGCGTGAGTCAACGGCGGAGTGTCACCAAGCAGAACGTGCAAGAATTCGAGTCGTTCGACATGCCGTCCGAGCACGACAAGCACCACCGTCAATGGAATGGCAAGGAGCAGCCCAATCGGCCCCCACAAAAGGGTCCAAAATGCCGCCGCGAGAATAATTGCGAGCGGTGAGAGTCCCGTGCTCTGTCCCTGAACGACAGGCTCGATCACGTTGCCCATTGTGATCTCACCCACAACATATAGTGCCAGCGTCCAGGCAAACATTGTCCAGCCTGGATCGACGGCGGCGGCCAGCATCACGGGGAAAGCAGCAGCGATGAAGCCACCAACGAATGGGACGAAGCGCATTAACATCGCTAGAACGCCCCACAGAATTGGGCTTGGCACACCAATGATCCACAGACCCGTGCCGATAATGACTCCGTAAGCTGCGTTGATCGCCGTCAACGTCAGGAAGAAGCGGCTAAGCCTTTGGCCCGCGTCGTCCATGGCCACCGTCGACTTTTCGAGGTCGTTTGAACCCAGGAGTCGGATGGCGCGGTCCCGCACGTCTACTCGCTGCAGCAACAAGAAGAGGACGAAAAGTACAACCACGCCTGCGGTGACGAGTGGCGCAATGATGACTCCAATGATGGTCTGCAGCTGATCGAGTGGGGTGGTTTCGGGCGCGCGCACCTCAACCGGCATTGGACGCTGTTCCTCACCATCCGATCTTGGCGGCGGCGTGGGTGGTGTGGCAGGGAACGTGCTTTCTGACTCCGGTTTCTCAAGTTCATGTCGCAGGTCTTTTAGTGCGTCGCTCGCACGCTCAATCGACCCGCTGCTGCCTTGTGCGATCTCCCTAAGCGCCCTGATCTTCTGCTTCAGGGTGTATTGATATTGTGGGATCGACTCAACAAGCGTTCCAACCTGTTGTGTAATGAGAGTGCCAACACTGAAGATGATACCGAATGCGACGACGACGACGAGAACGACTGCGGCTGTATTCGGCAGTCCCACGCGACGCAGGGCGCGGACTGGCGATGCCAGAACGAATGAAAGGATTACGGCGAGTGCCAGCGGGACAAAAACCGCCTGCCCAAAATATAGGGCGGCGACGATAATAGATCCGACAATAGCAAGTTCCGCAGCGGAACCGCTCAGGGCGGGACCCGAGAGGCGCGAAGCATTCGAAGTTGACGGAACCGAACTCCCGATCGCCATGCAGCAACTCCAAACAACCGAGCGCCGAGTGGCGCCGGAATGGGATTAATCGCATCCGGCGATTAGCACGTCCGCCGTTTGAGATGTAGGAGTCGCGGTCGTTGCCGGCGAGTTCGCTGGCCGTGATCCGCGTTCTTAACCTTTGCTCTTCAGGCGTCGGGCAGCGCCGAGGCCGAAGAGGAATGCCGCTCCTATAAGGCGCGTGGGCCCGAAATAGTCGACGGCTTCATGTGCCTCTTCTTGGGCGACCGCTAACGTCGTTGCGATGGCCGATTCATCCTTATTCCCGCGCTTTTCCATCCACTCGACAACGCTCGGAACAGCGAGCGCAATTGCTCCGATACCGAAGCAGACGATGGTGATCGCTGCTGCGGCATGCAACGTGCCGATCCGCGGAGCTGCGTACCAAAAGGCAAGCATGAGAGCGAAGACAAAGCCGCCTGCAAAAAATGCCAGCGCAATACCTGTCCACGTGGCGCGCCGCGAGACATTGTCAATTGCGTTATGCATTGCGCGGCTGACTGCATAGAGTACGGCATCGCCGATCATGGAGACCTCCTGCTTCGTCCGGCGACTATCGCCGCGCTGCTAGGGCAATGACAAAGCCAATGCCGGCCGCGATACCAGCCGCTTGAAGCGGATTTCGGCGAATGGATGCGATGAGATGGTCGTACTGATCTTGAGCAATAGCCTGCGCCTGATCGACGACCTCTGCGGCCTTTTCCTGCGCAGCGTTGGCAAGTTCGGCTGTGGTGCCGGACAAGTCTCCTCCGACGGGATGCGTGTGGTGCGCGCTCATGTAAATTAACTCCTATTATCTCGAAAGGATCAGACCTACGACAAGCCCGATGCCAGCGGCGATGAGTGCCGATTGGGCAGGTTTGCGCCGAATGGTATCTTCGAGGTCCCCGACTTTGCCCATTGCGGCGTCTTGGACGTCGGCGAGGCTTGAGCCGACTTGTTCAGTAGCCAGCTGTTTCACAGAGGTTGCAAGGTTTGCAATGTCCGCACGCAGCGCGGCGACGTCGTCGCCGACTGCTTCGGCAGCCGAGTTGCTTGATGTCCGCGGATCTGGACCCGGGCTCGTGGTCGACGTTAGGGGCATGATAGTCCTCCTCCTATGACAGTTTGCGCTAACACGGTGTGGATTCAGAAAGACTAACGTTTCTCGATAGCACGTAGTTCCATCCGTTACGCGTCTCCCAGCGTCAAACGGTCGATCCGTATTGCCACCGGCACTGGAACCCTATGGCCGTAAGGGCGTTGAAGAAGGTGAGAATCCACCGCTGAGGTGTTCGCTCCCCGGCGCGGCCCGGTCGACAGCCGATTCTGTGCGTTACCAGCAACGAGAGGACAGGACATGATTACGTCTTTGAAGACTGCATCAACGCGCGAGGGCGGGATTCCATCTGTCGAAGGTCGCGCAGGATCGAGTGGGGTCGTTGATCAGTCGACACTGGCAGAGCTTCGCAAGAGCGTCACATCGGTCGCAAAAGAAGTGGCCGATATCGCCGAGCAACGCGGCAGGGTAGTCCGCGAGTCGGCAGAAGCAGGCACGGCCACATTACGCCGGAACATTCGCCGATATCCACTTATGGCAATGGGTTCAGCAGGCCTAGCAGGCGCGCTTCTCGCATATCTCGTCGTGCCACGCGGCACTCGATCATCGCATTCCACACTGAGCAGTTTGGCACCGAGCAGTTGGGCTCCGCCGGTGAGCCGGGCCGATCTCTATGACATTGCCGACAGCATTCAGCGCACCGTGGCGCGCGCAACGAGCGGCGCCTCGATGACGTCATCGCTGGAACGCCTTGCGGATGCTTTCGTCAACGTTGACGCAAAGGGCTCACTGTCTTCAGCAATGGAAAAGGCAGGTACATGGTTCGGGCGTATGCAACCGAAAACGTCCCAACACAAATGATGTCCTATCCGCCCGTCGATGGGCGAAATTTGGTTAGCTCACTGCGGTTCATGTTGTAGGCTAACTTACTGAAATAACGTGATAATACTGAAATGGTGGTGCGCACAGCGGTTCTACAAGCATGGCTTTGACCGTGCCGGGAACTTTTGATGGCGTGATGCGTTATCTTTTGTCACGATCGTGCATTCGTGCGCGGTGGTGAGAGCGAAGGGTTAGCATGGGGATGACATGTCACTATCAGATTTGATTGCACCGCAGTTGCCATACCTGCGGCGCTTTGCTCGCGCGCTGTCGGGCAGCCAGCAAAGTGGCGATGCTTATGTCGTGTCGATGTTGGAGGCCCTTGTTGCTGAGCCGGCGACCTTTTCAGGCGACATGGATCCCAAAGTGGCGCTGTATCGCGCGTTCCTGAAGATCTGGAGTTCTGTTCGCCTTAACGTCGACGGGTTGGACCCGGCATCCTCTTCGGATGCCGTCGCAGCGGCCGACCGGAATCTCGAAGCATTAACGCCGCGTGCACGCCAGGCGTTCCTTCTCATGACCATTGAAGAATTTACGATTGGCGATACCGCGCTCATTCTTGATACGGACGAGGCGGAGGTGAAGTCGCTTGTCGACCAAGCCTCAGCTGAAATCGCCGATCAGGTGTCAACGGATGTTCTCATTATTGAAGATGAGCCGATGATTGCGCTCGACCTATCCGACCTCATCACTGGGCTGGGTCACACTGTTTGCGACACGGCGCGCACACACAAAGAAGCAGTAGCGGCATTCAAGAAGCACCAACCCGGCTTGATCCTAGCGGATATTCAGCTGGCCGATGGAAGCTCAGGACTTGAAGCCGTGAACGAAATTCTGCAATCGTTCGACATACCCGTCATCTTCATTACGGCATATCCTGAGCGCCTTCTCACGGGTAGCCGTCCGGAGCCGACGTTTCTTATCAACAAGCCCTTCAAGACCGAGACAGTACAGGCGATTGTCAGTCAGGCCCTGTTCTTCGACTACAAGGCCAAAAAGCGCCCAGACGCTGCATAGTTTTTTGACGGTTATCGCGTGGACCGCGAGAGAGCGGGCGTTTGGGGCAGGGACCCTGCACCAACTTCCATGCTGCTCGGCTGCAGGTCACCGAGAGAATCGATATCCATGAGTTCGCACAATTTCGATCGCGCGCGATTGACGCGGCTCTTGATGGTGCCGACCGCACAATCCGCGATGCTGGCGGCTTCCTCGTAGGAGAAGCCTTCTGCGCCGATCAGAATGAGTGCCTCTCTCTGATCGGGGGGAAGCTTGCCTAACGCTGCATCTAAGTCGGCGAGATCAATATGACCTTGTTGTTCAGGTGCGATGGCAACCCGCGCGGCAAGCTCACCATTGGCATCGGCGACCTCGCGCTTCGTCTTGCGCAGCTCCGAAAAGTATGTGTTGCGGAGAATTGTGAACAGCCAGGCTTTGAGGTTGGTGCCTTCCTGAAACGAGTCCATTTTGTCCCAAGCCTTGACCAGCGTTTCCTGAACAAGGTCGTCCGCCGTCTCGCGATTTCCGCAAAGCGAAATGGCAAACGCACGCATATTCGGGATCGCCGCGACCAAGTCGTCACGAACAGAGCGTTTCGGCGTTTTCGCCGTCACTGCTTTTTCTCCTCGTCAGCCGTGTCCTTCGGTTCGCCATCTCGGCCGGCTGACTGCCGTTCGTCGAGTTGCTTGACGAGTTCCATAATCTGATCGGGAATCTGTGCACTAAGAAGCTCGCCATAGGCGGCCCGCAGCTGTGTCCCCAATGCTCCTGGCAGAATGTCCTGATCGCGTGCGCTAGTTCGATCGGCTTGCAAGGTTCTTACCTTCGTCTTCGATGTCCTGGCGTTTTCGCCCCGTCCGTCAGTGTTGCCACCTGGGGCCTTTTGCTGGTCTGACATTATTCGACCCTTCTCCCCGCGCACTCGTGGGCGAGTTGTCCTACCATATTTGTGTTGGACGCAACTTGCGACGTCATTGCGGTTCCACGATTTGAGCTAATCCACCCTTTCACTTGATTGATCATATCTCATCGACCCATTTGCGTTCAACGCGCCTGGTCCGAAAAAGTTCCCCGCACATCAGCGAGGCATGGTTGGCCCGTTTTATGGGCGTACACCAATGACAGCGTCCGCGACACAAGGGGAGACTCGCGTCGCGGACGTGATGTGAATATGCGAAATCCACTGGTAGTTCGGGATTTCTATCGGCAAGATCACCAGTTGTTCATCGCCTTATCAACTTCCTGCTTCACTTGATCCTTGGCGATCCCATAGCGTTCTTGGATCTTGCCTTCTAGCTGCTCACGGCTGCCATTGATTTGGTCGAGCTCATCGTCGGTAAGACGACCCCACTGTGACTTCACTTTTCCGCGGAATTGCTTCCAGTTGCCTTCGATCTGATCCCAGTTCATCGTGAAACTCCTCTTTCTTGAGCCATTCAACTGTTTGGCTGGCTTGGAAACGTGAGCGCTCGTAGAAAGTTCCAATTTGAAAAATGCCCTAAAGCTTTCCTCATGACGCCGAGGAAGTGGACCCGCAGACGACGCGGGGGGCGGTCTGCGGGTCCGGTGTTGAGCAAGGGCGTTGGGGGAGGGGAGGGGACGCCCTTGCTGAGGCTAAACGTGATCCAGCGTTCGAAGTTCCAATGGAAGTTTTGACAATCGTTACGGTCCCTCGCGCACCATGCTCACCTTGGAAGAACACGGAACCAAGCTCACGTTGAAGCGTTGAAGGACAACCACGGCCGGTGATTGGGCCATTGCGCGCACCTACCTCACAAGACGCACTGGGCGTCTTCGAAAACGGGGGTTTTGCGTGAGAAATTCCTGAATCGCTGAACCGGGGGCGATTCCTGCAGTGGCGCGCAATGAGTATGGGGCAGAACAGCGATAAGACTGAAGGCGGCACGTCGCGAGCCAGCATACCTGCGATCATCGGCCGACTGCGTTGGCATAAGTGGTCAATCCGAGAGCAGCTGCTTGTCTATGGATTGGCATTGTTACTGCCAATCACCGTTTTTAGCGGACTCATGATTTACCGAACGGCGGAGCTGGAGCGCTCGACGATCGTGCGCGAAACACAAGACGTTGCACTTTCGTTGACAGCATCAATCGACCGGAGTCTTTCCAGTACAATTACAACCTTGAAAGCGCTGGCGACGTCGCCATCACTGACGCGGCGAGATTTCAGTTCCTTTTACCGACAAGCTAGAGCTGCAAACCAGGTGGGCGGGGATCACTTTGTGCTCACCGACACGCGAGGAAATCAGCTCGTTAACACACGCTTCGGGTGGGGCGATGCCTTGCCTGCGACAGTTGGGGATGACTGGAGCAATGTCCTCAAGTCTGGGCAGGCGCAAATCTCCAATCTTCAGGCGGCAGGCGATCCGGGCAGTGCTTATTTTTCGTTGAGTGTGCCTGTGTTCAACAAGGAAAAGATTTCCTACGTTTTGTCTGCCTCGATAGAGCCGACGCGCATTCTCGAAATTCTTGAAGACGCGAATCTCGATGAAGGGTGGACGGCAACCGTTGTCGACCGTTCTGGTACAATCATTGCCCGTTTTCCCGAGTACCAAGAATACGTCGGCAAGAGACTTGCGCAGAAAATTTGGCTTGGATTGCAGCAACGCCGCGGCGTCTGGAGCACCGAAAATCTAGACGGTGTGCCGGTCCTGCGCGCTTCGACACACTCGCGATTCTCCGACTGGTTGGTTGGCACCACAGTACCGGCCGCCGTGGCCAGTCAATCGCTCAAACAATCTTGGGTCATGATTGCCAGTTTGGCTGCCGGTTTCTGTCTCTTGTCCGTTCTGTTTGCCTATCTCTTCGGACATATGATTTCGGGGCCCGTCCGCAAATTGGCTTCGGCTGCAGAGGCACTCGGTCGCGGCAACCGGGTCCCAGAGATTTCATCATCAATTAGAGAGGTGGACGAAGCCGCCAAGGCTTTATCGCAAGCTTCAAGAACGCGTGCACGCATGGAGCACAGTTTGCGCGAAAGTGACGACCGCCTGCGATTGGTGTTGCGCTCGGCAGCGACAGGTGCCTGGGATTGGAATCTACTCACGAACGAGCTGACGTGGGACTCGCGGATGCGTGAGCTTTGGGGATTAGGGCCCGAGGATACCGTGACATTCGACGTTTTTGTTGAGTCCCTTCACCCGGACGACCGGGAGAAGGTAGAGGGCGCCATCGCACAATCACAAGATCCGGCGGATCCGATCGAGTACGACGTAGAGTATCGCGTGACAGGAAAAAGGAATCAGCGCCAACGCTGGATTGCCGCAAGAGGCCGCACCTATTTTGGGGGTGGTAAGCCCGTGCGGATGGCTGGAACGGCACGGGATGTCACGCAGCGTAAGCGCGATGAGGAGCACATCCACCTTCTCATGCGCGAGATTACTCATCGGTCGAAAAACTTGCTTGCGGTCATTCAAGCGATGGCGCGCCAGACCAAAGCCGGAAGCAAAACAGCTGCCGAATTTGAGGAGCGCTTCTCCGGCCGCCTACAAGCGCTTGCGGCTTCGCACGATCTGCTTGTCCAGCAGGATTGGACCGGTGTCTCGATGTCCGATCTCGTCCATTCTCAACTTGCGCACTATTTGGATCAGCATGCCACCCAGATCTCCATTTCCGGACCGCATATGATCGTCACGCCGGAAGCTGCTCAGAATATCGGGTTAGCAGTGCATGAGCTTTCAACAAATGCGGCCAAGTACGGCGCCCTATCCGTGCCCAAAGGGCGCATCGCGGTGAAGTGGTCGTCACCTGCGAATTGCAGAGATGAAATGCGCGTCAAGATGACCTGGAAAGAATCGGGAGGACCAAAGGTCACTCGCCCTTCACATCGGGGTTTTGGGCAACTTGTTATGGAGCAGCTCGCACCGCGTGGATTGGACGGTGACGCGACATTGGATTTTGATTCCGACGGGGTTTGCTGGGTGCTCGACATGCCGGCCCAGCACGTCCTTGTCTGGGACGCAAACGAACAGCAGAATGCTCGCGGAGCGTCCCACAGCGACGGCGGCGCAGGGCAGCACTGATTGCGTTACCGGACCGTGACTGGAGGCGCGTATTGCGCGCTTTCTGGTCGCTTGCAATCCATCACTCGACAGGAGACAACGTGAGCGGGCACAAGAACAGCAGAAAGCAGCTTGGAATGGCGGATCTCAAGCGTACCGCAAAACGTCAGATCCCCTGCGATCGCTGCCCACTTCGCGGTCAGAAGATATTTCGCCCTTTCACGAAGAAGGAGCTTGCCTTCGTTAAGTCGTTCAAGACGGGAGAGTTGTCGGCCGAAGCTGGAACGATGCTTTTCCTCGAGGGCACAAACAGCGCGCATCTCTATACGGTCTTGTCGGGTTGGGCTTTCCGCTACAAATCCTTGCCGGATGGACGCAGACAGATCCTCAACTATGCGCTACCTGGCGATTTCATCGGACTGCAAGGTTCTGTCTTAACCGAGATGGAGCACTCGATCGAGGCGCTCACAGACATGGTGCTGTGCGTTTTTCAACGCGAAGGGCTTTGGCGCCTATTTGAGACTCATGCGGGTCTATCGTTCGATGTGACCTGGCTTGCTGCGCGATCAGAGCAGATTCTGGATCAACAGCTGCTTTCCGTTGGTCGGCGCTCCGCTGCCGAGCGATGTGCACATTTGTTATTGCACCTGGCGCAGCGAGTCTCGGAAGTGGGCCTGAGCACGTCTTCCAGTAAGTTTCGAGTTCCCATCACGCAGCAACACATAGCTGATACGCTCGGGCTATCGCTGGTTCATACGAATCGAACCTTGGCGAAGTTGACGCGTGACCGCATCATCCGATGGAAAGAGCATGAATTTGAGATATTGGACAGGGATGAACTCGCCGAACTCGCCGGGTACGATGGCACCAGTGAGACCATCCGTCCGCTTCTCTAGCATTCAGACGAGGAACGCTCTCCCCTGCGCTGCTCTCACTAGCCGAGGCATGTACGCAGCGCCCGTTCCAGGTTTTCGGGCGTGTATGGTTTCTGAACGACTCGGGCGTCGTGCAGACGATCGGAGAGGATTTCGATCTCACCATATCCACTTGTGAATACAAATGGAATCGAACGCGCGACCAACGCCTCAGCAACGGAAAGAGATGTTTCCACTCCGAGCTTATAGTCGAGTACGGCGACTGCAGGCGCGCCGTCGGCCAGCCATGCTAATGCCTGCTGTGTGTTCGCGAACGTTGCGACTTCCGTCGCTCCTAGATCGCGGAGCATGTTTTCAGTGTCCAATGCTATGAGAGTCTGATCTTCGACCAGCAGTACGGTCTTGCCCGCGAGTGGTTGCACAGCGGCCATATGAATCGCATCCATTTGCGGAAGTGGGTCGTTCTGAGCTGAACACTTGTGTTGTTCGACGATGCCAGTGTCAATGGACAACAGGATCGGGCTTGGCGTCTCAGACACGGGTTTCTCGCCTTCTGAGCTAAAACCACTAGGCGTGGCAGCCTCCGTACGATGACCGTACGTGGCGAGTGTCATACAACAGCGCGATAACTCCCGCGATGTCATTTGACATACCTGGCGTTTCCCCGCGTATGCCGAATGGCGCGTAAACCATTCCTCAGAATATCCAACAACGACGGGCGATTCTGAGACTGGCCCGTGTGAAAGCTATAACTGCTTAGATGCGGCAACATCCCTAACACGAACACGTGATGGTCTTGCCGGGGTGGGCTGGACCGAAACGAAGCAGGGCAAGCCCGCGGTTCGTACCGCTGGCCTGCCCCATCTCGCGACGACAGACTTCCCGGCCTGTGTGGGTCAGGCGGCCTGTTTGTTGAGCTTTCCTTCTGCAATCGTCGTGAGCTTCGAGTCGGCGGCGTGCTCTTCCTTCAGCGTCTTGGATAGGATCTTGGCCGCGTCCTTGAGGTCTAACAGTCCGGCCCACGAAACGAGCGTTCCATAACGCGTTATCTCGTAGTGCTCCACCGCCTGGGCAGCCGCAATCATTGCTGCGTCACGGGTATCGGGGTCCTTGATTTCTTTCATCAGCTCTTCGGCTTCCTCAAGGATACCCTGGATGGCCGGGCACTCTGCACCCTCTGCCTTCTCTCCGAGAATCTTGAACACCTCTTGGAGACGCGAGACATGCTCCTTCGTCTCCTCCAGATGGTGTTCAAATGCTTTGGCGAGTTGTTTTGCGTCGGCTGCCTTTACCATCTTCGGCAGCGCTTTGACGATTTGGCGCTCGGCAAAATAGATGTCCTTGAGCGTATGCACAAACAAGTCATTCAGGTCATCGATCTTCATGGGTTCCTCCTGGGAGTTAGCGTTCCTCCAAATGAACGCCTCGCGAAATCGTTGGTTCCACGGTTTCACGTTCACGAACTACGAACCGATTACTTGCAGACGTGGAACAACGGCCGCCCTCAACCGTTTGGTACGCAGTTGCCGTTGAGGCAGCAGTTGCGCCGTTGTGATGATCTCTCAATTCATCGACGGCGCTACTTAATGGAACAACCCCAACGAGGACTTTTAATCATGAAGAAGATTCTTGCATGTGCTTCTGTTGTTGCACTGATGTCCATCCCGGCCATCGGGCAGGACAATGCGCAGAAAACAGAGCCGGCCGCACAGGAGATGACCAAGGTCAAAAATTCAGGTCAGCTACCGGTCAATGACCTCATCAACAAGAGTGTAAAGAACAGTGCGAACGAGACTGTTGGCGACATCAATGATGTTCGCATCAGTAATAACGGCGAAGTGGCTGCCGTTATCATAGGCGTCGGTGGCTTTCTTGGCATTGGCGAGAAAGACGTGGCCGTGTCGTTCGACCAGCTTTCATTCAAGACGGACGAGGATGGCGGTCTCGTCGTTACCGCTAACGTCACGAAGGAAAGCCTGCAGGCGGCCCCAGAGTGGACAAATCCGGCCGACCGAACCTAATAATTGCTACCAAGACGGCGAGAGCAGCGACATGAGTCGCTGCTCTTTTACTTTTGTTTTTGATGGGATGGGCCCCCGAGCGAGCAGGGTCCCTTTTTGGGTGGACATTGGGCAAGAAAAGACCCTGCAGTCCGGAGACTGCAGGGCGAAGCAGCGTTTTAGGGTGTCAGACGCGAACGCCTTACTGCTTCGACGTGCTGTTGTCATCCATGTCCGTGGCCTTCGCCTCCGAGGAATTGTCGTCGGTCATGGTAGGCACTGCCTCACCAACGCGGTTCGTGGGCGCGTGCGTATCCTTATCGGTGTCCTTAGTCATCGTGGGGACCTCCTCGCCAACGCGGTTCGTCGGCGGGTGTTTCTGATCCTCAGCGCCTGCCGGCACAATTGCAGATCCGGCAAGAAGACCAAGTGCCAGAATGGGGGCTGTGAACTTAACAGTCATGATCATTGCTCCTTTGTTTAGTGCTTGGGAGGAAAACGAGTGCGAGAGGCACCCGTTCCATCTCCGGTTCAGTGCGGCCGGCATCGGCGCGGCGACGTTCGGGCGGATTGCCTTCAAACCGCCGTGTGTCCAACGATCGACTGAGCCGCGCTGAATTCGAATGCGCGCTTCTTGCATGCGCAAATTCTTGGTCTGATCGATCTAAGCTGGATCAGCCGGAACCTCATCCGAAGAATTCACGACGGGCGCTGTTCGCTCGGGCCACGATGTCTCGTAGAACGCATAGTAAATTGCGCCTGCTGCGAATACTGCGAGGAACAATGATAATATGAGGACCCGAAACGTGCTTCGAGTCGGCGTAGCCTGCCGCGCTTCTGTCGGAGTCAAGACGGGTTCTTGTTTCATGCTGAGTCGTCCTCCGGTTCATGTTGAATTCTCGGGCAGCGCGCCACTTGGTGCGCGCGTGCTGCACTCATTCGGATAACGGCTGAGTCTTGCGATTGTTCCCGCTAGAGCTAACGGGCCCCACCGGTGGATGCGGTAGCGCGGGGAACTCAATGGGCAGAATAGCGTTGTTTCCTTGAGGGAGAATGCGGTCGGCGTGCGCGTTTACTGCAAAGAAAAGCAGGAACCGACAGGAAGGCAATAAGGACGATGGAGCTCGACGTCGGCGAAATCGCATTGCGCTTGGGCAGTGCCGCGTTGATTGGTTGTGCCCTTGGCGTAAACCGTGATTTAGCCGGCAAGCCGATGGGAGTACGTACGCTTGCTCTGGTGGCACTTGGCGCGGCCACCGTGAGCGTTGCCGCTCTTCAGGTGCCGACGTTGGCGGAGCATCCAGATTCGTTGAGCCGCGTCGTGCAAGGGGCGATCCAGGGCGTCCTTGGTGGGATCGGGTTCATCGGCGCGGGCGTCGTCTTGCGAGACGTGAGATCAAGCACGGTCAAGAATTTGACGACGGCAGCTACCGTTTGGGTCACGGCCGCGCTTGGGCTCGCCTGTGGACTCGGCGGGTGGCAAACCGCCGTCATCGGCACTTTGATCGCAGTGTTTTTGCTTGTCGTTCTCTATAGGGCCGAACGTTACTTCGGGCTCGACGAGAACGGGTGATGTCGAGTGGGCACGTTGGCTGTTCTTCATTCGGGAGTGGCGCTTCTCGTTGGCGCAAGGAACATTTGGCGCTGCAACTGCGTTGTCATTCTCAAACACTCGTTGGGACGGGATCACGCAGATGACGCCTTTGCTTGGAAAGACGGTGCTTCTTGTAGAGGACGACGCACTGGCGGGTATTGATTGCCGCGAGCAGTTGCTGCTCGCAGGCGCTGAGGTTATCGGCCCCGTTGCATCGATATCCGACGCGATGGCGTGCCTTAGTCGCCATGAAATCGACGTTGCTGTCCTCGATCACGCACTGCTCGATGGAAACAGCCTCGATCTACAAACCGCGCTTGATAATAAAGACGTGCCCTACGTGATCCTCACCGGCTACCCGAGCGTCTTGGTCCGCCGTGGTGAGGACCAAGCGATTCTCCAAAAACCGGTGCGATCTGAGTTGCTTTGGGACACAGTAAGGTCAGCGTGCTCGCAACGTGGTGGGACTGAGCGTGAAGTCTGACGAGGGAACACGCAAAAATGCGCTGCCGATTCCTCCAGGGGCACGGCGCGAGTGGAGACTGAGGGGCGGGATTTCAAATTTCCCCGTTCCGACAAATTCTCTTAGGCAGCTATTCTCAACCTATTCGCTGTCCCGCAGATACCTGCGAACAAAGCTTCGAAGGATGGCTTCTGGGACGTGAACATCCAACTGATTACATTTCTCGATAAGCCTCTTGGCTTCATCCGGCGGAAAATAGCCCTTGTCCTTGTAGATGTTTATCCGCAGTTCGAAGACATGGCCGTCAGCTTCTGGATGAAACTGCGTTGCATAAATGTTGTTTTTGTATCGGATCATTTGGTAAGGGCACGGCTCAGAAGTAAGTAGATGAGCGCAGCCTTCAGGCAGTTCTTGGACCGCCTCTTTGTGGCCAACGAAAGCCAAGAACCTATTTGGCAAATCCTCGATCAATTGGTCGTTTTTTCCGTCCGTTGTCAGGCTGCACTCGACTGCTCCCACATCCTCGCCATAGCGCTCCTTGCCGACCTTGGCGCCAAGGTGGTGAGCCAGTATGCCAATGCCGTAACAGCATCCAAGAAAGGGGAAATCAGCCTCATCGATTTCCGGCATTAGTTTCAGGATCGAGTCCTCAATCCGTTTTTCGATTTCCGTCTTTTGATCGACGGGATCGCTCACGCAACCAGGGCCACCGCCGACAATGATCCCAGAGTAGTCGCCCAACTCGAGACCTGCCGGGATCGGTTCGCAGTCAAGTCGGATGCGCACGGCCTGTGATTGAGCGAGGCCCCCTTTTTGTAGGATGGCATCGAACTCGTTGTCCGCAGCGGCCGGTTCCGGTCTCAACTGCAAGATTAGAAAAGGTTTCGTCATTTGCCTTAGCCCTCTGGCCGGCCTCCGGTTCGTTCCAATGTGCACTGGAAGACGATCAGATCAGCCTGTTTCCGACGCGCGGGGGCTCAGCGGGAAGTCCGACGAAGGCACACGCGATGATGCGCTGCTCGCATCTCGGGGAGCACGGTGCGCGGCGAAATAAATCCCTGACATGCAACTTCGCTTGCCAGCGCCGCCTAGGGGGTGACGGTGGACGTGAGAACCTGCCAGCCGGCCACTTCTTTGACTTGCGGCGCGCCTTCGTCGCGATTGTAGAGGTCGTTGCGGAACTGGACGACGCCGTTAGTGGCCCAGGCCGTCAAATAGATGAAGTGAATGGGGATCGGCTTGGCAAGCTTTATTGTGACGGGTTTGCCGCTCGCAACTTGCTGTTCGATGCGCGCCCGTGTCCAGCCGTCCTGACCGTCAAGCATCCATAGTGCAAGATTGACGAAATTTTGTGTGCGAACGCAGCCGGCGCTGTAAGCACGCTCGAAGTAGCCAAATAGATTCTTCATCGGCGTATCGTGCATATAGACGATGTGCTTGTTGGGCATGTCGAACCGCAGGACCCCCAATGCGTTTTGCGGGCCGGGGTCTTGGCGAAAGACGTAGCGCTGGGCTTCTGGTCCCCACCAATTGACCGTCGAAGGGTCCACCTCTTCGCCGCCGAACGACGAAAACACACGAATACGCTCTTTGTAGAGGTAGGAGGGATCCTTTTGGATCTTGGGGATCAACGCGCGCTTGGCAATAGACGAAGGCACGTGCCAGTAGGGCAGGATGTTGATAGCGCGGAATTGCGCGCTGACGACAGGTGTGGGTGTCGTGCGCTTGCCGGTGATCGTACGGCTGGTAATTGTCACCCTGCCGTTGGTGATGCCCTGCATACCGAAACTCGCAGCATTCATGATGACATATTTTGGTGAACCGGCGAGCTTGGGGAGTAGCTGCTGCATACGTGCCAGATTGACTTGGAGCTGCTGGAGGCGTGATTTCGCTGACACGTTGAGCGAGCGCAGTGTGATCCCATAAACGACGCCCGTCGGCTCCAGCCCGTTTCGGGTCTGAAAGTGTTGCACCGCGTTCTTGACATTCTGGTCGAAGGACGTTCCGCCGCCGGCGCTCGTGGGGAGGTCACCCGTCATCATAAGGCGTTTGCGCAAGACGGCGACATTGGAATCGTCCGATCCCATTCTCAGTGTGAGCCGACCCGGCAGCTTCGGCCAACCGCCCGCATCAACGATACGCTTGTAGAATGCAATCGCCGCGGTCATTTCGCGCTCGGTTTCAGCGCTCACCCATGGCACCGTGCTTGGGTCGGGTGGTTGAAGGCGACTGGTAGCTGCATGCGCTGAGAAGCAGATGCCAATCAGGGCCGCTGCGACGGTGGTTGTTATTACTGTCGCGATCCGGGTGCAACCTATGAATGATGAGACTGTGCTGTTAGGAACCATGGCGCACTCAACTCGGTTATTTGTCGTTCACAGAGACTATTGTGTTTGTCAGACAAGGCATCATCACCACATGGGCGGTGCATAGAGTATGCCGCCCCTCTTCCAAAGGGCATTGAGGCCGCGGT
Organism: uncultured Hyphomicrobium sp.; assembly: GCA_964620915.1. GTDB lineage: Bacteria > Pseudomonadota > Alphaproteobacteria > Rhizobiales > Hyphomicrobiaceae > Hyphomicrobium_A. Next base: position 21,445 of record CAZUKP010000028.1, read on the forward strand.
TCATGCCCAAGGGGCTATTGTTGCCTACATTCGCTTCGAACATTTCCCCGTAGTTTCCAACCGAAGCAATCGTATCCTTCAGCCAAGTTCTGTTGAGCTGCATCTTCGTGCCGGTGTTCCCCGCGCCGTCAAGCAGCCGCTGTGCACCATCATTTGGGGGTTGGGTGTCCGCAGCGCTAACCTTGTTGAGACCAACTTCCTCCGCGTTGATCAGTCCGGCGAGCGTCCAGCGCACAACTTCTGCCCAGTTGACGTCGTCATTCCTCACCGCAGGGCCAAGCGGTTCTTTAGATATGATTTCGGGCAGGACGACGTTTTCAAGTGGCTCAGCGAGTTTGGCACGCTCGGAGAAGAGTGCGGAGCGGTCCCCCGTGATGACATCGCACGTTCCATCCACATAGGCCTTGATGAGTTCGTCGCGCATCTTGAAGGTCTTTGTCTCTGTCGCGATACCCTGGGACTTGAGATAGAAGGCAAGGTTAGCCTCGGACGTCGTGGGGGACTCAACGCAGACCGTATAGCCCTCAAGCTGCTGGGCCGAGACCAGCCCAAGCGACTCTTTGGCCATGAAGCTCTGTCCATCGAAGTAGAGAACTCCGACAAACTCGGCGCCTTCGTCGACGTCACGATCCATAGTCCAGGTCGTGTTGCGTGACAGAACATCGATCTTATCGGACTTGAGGGCCTCGAACCGGCCTTCAGCCTCAAGCGGAATGAACTCGACCTTTGCCGGGTCTCCAAAAACCGCGGCGGCAACGGCGCGACAGAAGTCAGCATCAATGCCGCGCCATTCGCCAGATTGCGTTTGCGAGGAAAAGCCAAGCAAACCTGTGCTGACGCCACAATTGAGTTTGCCGCGCGCACGTACCTCTTTCAACTTCCGTCCTGAACCTCCGGGCAGTGCCATGGGATCGATGGCCCCGACATCCATAATGGCGCCCGCGCCAGGAATTGGCGCCAACTTGGGATCGGCCTGTGTCGGTGAGCGCTCGACAGCGTTCGGATCGGCTTGAGCAGGGGAGGGCTCATTGGATGGGGCCGAGGTCGCGCCGGTCTCAATGGTCCGGTCGCCTTCTTCCTTTGCCACCGTTGTACCGGCGGCTTCCTTCTTCTCTGTCGGTTCCACTGTCTTGCGCTGACATTTGCTCCGACTAGCAATTGTCCATTGTCCTGGTGCGTTGGTATCGGATTTGCACGTGCACGGTCCTCTCGGACCATCACGGAAGGCACACATGCGCAGCCCAGCCTTGGCGTGATCCGCAATGGCGCCCGCAAGTATCAGGAGCGCTAGAGCGCCTGTGCAACGAATGAAAAGATTTCTCGCCATCGAAACGCTCCCCGTGCGCCTGAAGATGGTTGGCGCCGTTTTTTGGCTCAACGCAAACGTTGGCACCAAACCGTGCCCACGTATGAACCCTGAAGGCCGATATTCGTCAATCCAACCAAGGTGGTACTTTGGGAAACTCGGAGGGTCAATGTAAGTATATGCACTCTCCACTGGTGCGTGACACGAGGAGGGCCACAACGAGCGATTGTTACGAAAAGTGGCACTTCTAGCGGGACTTAGTGCGCTTGGAAGTGTCTTCGGCCTGGGATGATCGCACGGAAGACTGTAACCTTCACTGTCGTGCAGAGCATATCTACAAGTTTGACGGGGCTCATCGTCGGGTGTTTGGCGCTTGGTAGCGTAGCGGGAATCACGCTCCCCGCGACGGCAAAGAGCGAGCCTTCAGCTGAGACGACCAATGCTCTGTGGCCGACCGATGAGGCCTTGCGCAGCGGCATGGTTGCCATTCGCGAACTTGTGCGTCTCAACCATTCGCTGATCACACATCGGCGCATGCCTCCTGATCATGCCATCCGGTTCGCGGCAGCTATTCGTGCACAGGCCAATACGATCTTGGCGAGCACCAGGGTGTCGGGAGCGTCACGCGAACGCTTGCGTGAAATGCTGGATGAGATCGTGGCCGACGTCGAGGCTGTGGCAGGGCGCAACGCTGACGTGCCTCCGATCGACGGCTTGGTGCGCGTTGACGAGGTTCTCGCCGTCTATCCGAAAGTGTTCGATCATCCCGGCTGGTCACCCGTTCAATCGTTGGAGTGACGCAAGCGAACGGTATGCTTGGATTTGAGGAGGCGGGACAAATGCGCAAAGCGATTTTGATTTCTGCGGTTGTATTGAGCCTACCTGCGCTTCTATTCATCTATCAGGCGTCGATGAAACTTGGCGGGTTCGGCCTCTTACTTGGAGTCATCGGCATGACCCTATCGCCGCTGATCCTTTATGCGGCCCTTGCTTATCTCGTATTCAAGGAGTGGAACAAGTGAGGGGCGGCGAAATCAGATGACTGCTCGTTACGACGTCATTGTCATCGGTGCAGGGCTCGGTGGATTGACGGCGGCTGCGACGCTGGCGCGTGCTGGGCGCAAGACGCTGCTGATTGAGCGCAACTACGGAGTAGGTGGTGCGGCCTCGACCTATAAGGCCGGCGATCTTGTCGTTGAGGCCTCCCTGCATGAGACCGCTGACCCCTGCAACACGATCGAGCCGAAGCATGAGGTTCTTTCGCAGCTCGGTGTACTCGATCAGGTCGAATGGGTGCCAACCGGCGCCGTCTATGAGGTTCGCGGCGGGCCAGTGGGTGATCCGTTCGTGTTGCCGGATGGTTTTGATGCGGCGAGGTGCGCGCTTGCCGAACGGTTTCGCTCTGCGCGGTCCGGCATCGACGCGATCATTGGCGATATGGAACGTATTTCAATGGCCGTGGGGAAGCTGAGCCACGCCCACGGCGTTTCCGATACCGTCGCCCTGCTTCCCAATCTTGGTCCGTTGATCCGCGGTTGGCGGCTTGCGGTGGCCGACAGGTTCGCGCGCGCCTTTGGCGATGACGAGGGCGTAAAGTGCGCGCTCGGCGCCAATCTTCCCTACTGGCACGATGATCCTGGTTCCATGTGGTGGGTGTTGTTCGCTGCTGCCCAAGGTGGCTTTCTGGGATGTGGCGGCCGCTACATCAAGGGTGGATCGCAGCGTTTGAGTAATGCTCTTGCCAAAGCTTTCAGAGCGTCAGGTGGTGAGCTGCTTCTCCGCCGGAAAGTCACGGAAATTCTCCTTGATGCGGACGGGGTCCCGGTAGGCGTCGTGCACGAAGGCGCGAAGGGCGGGGCGCGCATGGAGGTGCGCGCTCCCATTGTCGTGAGCAACGCCGCTCCCTCGCTGATGGCCGAAATGCTTCCAGAGCCTGCGCGCAGCCGGTTCCAAACCCCTTATGCCAATCGCGCTCAATCGATCTCGCTGTTCTCTGTCACTTTTGGACTCTCCGTCCGCCCAGCTGAGATCGGCTTCACGCGCTACTCCACTTTCCTGCTGCCCAACTGGATGACGAAACTCGCCGATTATCGCCGGTGTGCGGATCTGTTTGCCGGCGAGCCAACCGGTGCGGTTCCAGCCATGGTCGTGGTCGACTACTCGGCCATCGAAAGTGGCATGGGAGGACCGCCGTATCCGGTATCCGTTGTGGGCGTCGACCAGAAGTCAAACTGGCAAGATCTGGATGCTGTGGCCTATGAGGAAAAGCGGAGCCGCTGGCGCGATGCGATCGCCGGCGCGATCGACCAAGAGTTTCCCGGATTTGCATCCCACGTCACGTCATCGGTCTTCAGTACGGCGAGCACGATGCATAGCTACCTCAACGCGCCCGGCGGGGCGGTTTACGGCTTTGCCCCGCTGCCGCCTCGAGGTCCGATCTGGAAGGGATGGGATCGATCTCCTAGGACGGCGATCCCCGGTCTCTATCTTGCGTCTTCTTATGCTGGAAGTGGCGGCTACACCGGGGCGATCCTCGCTGGTTCGACGGCCGCTCGCCAGGTCCTGAAGGGATCCTGATGGCGACATATCGGGTCGGCCCTGAGTCCGATCTTCATCTTTCCCGTGTTGAATGCAAGGATGCACGAATGTGCGCTTCCCGCCGCATACGAAGCGGGATTTGGCAAGCATACAGAGGATCGGGCGCGAGGAGCTGGAGCCATGACATCGAGGAGTAGAAGTAGCCATCTGGACGAACTAAAGGCCGAAGTCGCCGCGGTTCGAGATGAGGCCTTGGCGGGCGCGCAGGCAGGTCTCGAACGGGGGCGGGAATTGAGCGAGGATGCCAAGCGCGAAATCGCTGCGACGGTCGAACGGCTCGGCGCGGAAAAGGCAAGGCTGCAATCGGAGCTTGGAGTGCTTGAAGAGCGCATAAGCGAGCTCGTCGGCAAGCAGCGCCAGGAGATCGAACGCGAAATTAGTGCGCACCCACTGCAAAGTGTACTGATTGCATTCGGTGTCGGCTTCATTGCCGCGCGCATCCTACGTCTCTGAGGAGCCTGCCATGCCAGTGAGTTCATCTAATCCGGTTCGAAAACTCGAGCTTCTTGGGCGCGTTGAGCTTAAGCGTCTGAGGCTCGCTATGCGGGTCGCGCGCACGCAAGCCTCTCTCATTGCACTGGCAGTTTTGCTTGGGGTGGGAGGGATCGGCATGCTGATGCTGTGCCTCTACACGGTCCTAGCCGATATGTACGGCCACGTTGCCGGCGCGCTGATGACGGGCGTGGTGCTTATCGTTCTGGCGTTCATTATTCACCTTTGGGCGTCGAACATGCATGGGGGGGGCGAGGGCCGAGCACTGGACGAGCTTGAAGAGTTGCTCGTTGGCGACCTCAAATCCGATGTCGCACGCGCGGAAGCAAGCTTCCGGCGGTTGGAGTCGGGTGCCATGATGCTGTTGAGCGGAAGTTTTTTGAGAAACTTTTTCGGCGGCGGACGGCGGAGTAACGGGCCTGAGAGCGTTGCTGGTGAAAACGGAGACGTGCCACCAAAACAAGCCTGAGCGCTGGTTGTTTAAAGGTTACCGAAAAAATTGAATCCATTTCAATTTTGCTGAAAAGTAAAAACGCCCAACCCCGGGGGGAGGGGTTGGGCGTACAATGCGCTCTCGCGCTTGGCGCCGCGAGGGAGGCCGGCGCCACGGATGATGTCTATTCGGTCAGACGGGGGGAGACTACCGAATGTACTGCGACATCATCCGATCATAAAATATCGCAGTCCGGCTTCGAGTGCCATGCTACTTTAGCCCATGTATTGCAGCAGACTACGGCCTCGCGGTTCGCTCATGCGCTAGCTTCGTTTGAGCGTGCTCGGTGACGCCACCCGCGCACACTCCAACCGATCAGTCGTCCAAGCGCACTGACAATGAGTCCGATCAAAAGCAGCAGGATCGACTTGGGTGCAAACTCCCCCAGCAAAGTCGTGTTGGCCTGATTGGACAGATCGGGCGACCATTGTTCCAATTGCTGCGCAAACAAGTTCAGTAGATCGCGCGACACGCCGACGAGATAGCCGAACGTCTCCACGTGATTGAGCGCCAGATACATGTAGGCGACCATAGAGACGATCGCTTCGATGATGACGTAGAGCGTGAGAAACACGATCACGGTGATGAAGGCGACGAGGGACTTAACGAGCATGGTCATAGAAGTCTCCAAAGCGGTTGGGCCGAAGTGGAGGGGTTGGCCTTGGAAGAGACACCCCCGGTTGGGCCCACTTTAGCGCCAAGTGAAGTCAGTGGGGAAACACCGCTTCACTTTAACTTTTTCGGTGTCATGCCGGAGGCATGCTTTCAGCATGCCGCGCCCCGTAAGTGTCCTCGTTTTCTCAACCATGCGGCGGCTCGAACACCGACCGGGTCCGATTTACGCCGAACGATCAGATGTACGCCATTTTATGAAGTCGCGGTTGGTCTGATCATGTTATAATAGCATTTGGTTGCGAGGGTTCACAGCCAACCAAGGCCGCTTCGCTTTTTGGGGAAGCAGGTGGCGAATGACGGGAGGGAACGAGCGATACAACGCTCCCGAAACTTGGTTAGGAGTGCTCCATGAGAAATTTTTTATTGTCGCTATCAACCGTGGCTCTGTTCTTGCTCGTTAGTAGCCAGTCACAGACTTCCGCTGCGCCTGCAGCTCAGGCGTTGGGTAAGAAGCCGGCCGTCGGTCAAGCCGACACATTCATCGAGAAGACTGGTTGGAGAAAACGGCGCTGGAGACGTTACTGGCGCAGGCGCGCTTTATATGGTCCGCCCGTTTATGGCTACTATTACCGCCCGCGGGTTTACGGCTACTACTACCGCCCCCCGGTCGCCAGGTACTATTACCCTCCGCCAGTCTACGGCTATTATTATCGCCCGTATCCGTATTAGCGTTCGCGAAGTCGCGGCGGAGGTAGAAAGAAGGTTGACGTAGGCGACGTCAAATCCTTCCCCAAGAACAGTCACGAGCCGGCGTCATGGGACGCCAGCTCGTCTCAATGTGTTTCGGGTTGCGCCCGACGAGCCTCAGAATGACTGGTCGTTGTCGGCGTCGTTCGTATTTGGCGCTTCGTAGTGTTGGCCTTTTTGATTGGAGATGGCATCCGCATCGAGTTCGGGCATCAGCGCGCTGGCATCTTTGATGAGGCGAACACGGCCATCAAATTCGGCCCCCTCCGAGATTGATAACTTCTGGTGCTCGATGTCGCCTTGAACCCGAGCGGTTTCATGCAGCGCGACAGTAACCGCCCGGATTGAGCCGTCTACGCCACCGCGAACTTCGATCGTTTCGGCAGAGACCTTTCCGGTAACGTAGCCTTCCTTGCTGACAATGACCTGCTTGCCATGCACGTTGCCGCGCACGTGGCCATCAACTTGGAGTTTGTTCTGGGAAATGATGGTGATTTGCTCGCCCAGGATCGTGAGATCGTTGCCAATCACTGACGTGCCCGGCGCGACGGCACGTTCTGACTTCTGGGCCCCAAGGCTCTGCTGACTAACACGCCCCGGCCCATTGAGTGGCTTGGGGAGATTTGACTCGGCGTCGACGTTACTGAACATGATGTACCTCTCGCGCGAATGGCGTTGACGAAATCGGATGATTTTGGTCGCGCTACCCCTCCCGATAGATTGCGCCGAAGACCGCGGCAATATTTTGTCGGGGCCTGTTTGTTGTCCTGCGGACGGCAGCATTCGGTGGGTCAGCTGGATGTCCGATAAGGATTACGAGGGGACGGTGGAGTGTGTATCTAAACTTGTCGGCTCTGGCCCCGATGGTGGACATGCGCAAAAGTCCCTTCGAAAACGACTTAAGCCTCAAAGTTATCGCTGCCGATACCATCGTAGTTGCCCTTGGCCCTGACGGTGAATCCGCCCGGCGCTGAAACGATGACGCCGCCCTCGTTTGCGCGGTTTTCGTGATGTACTTCGCAATCTACAGTCGTCATCATCTGGTGCACATGCTCCAGGAGAAGGCGGCGCGACCCGACAACTTCGGGGGGGCGTTTCCGTGAAGGAACTACATCATGCGCTATTGCCACTCGGTCGGCGGACATACCTACATTTTCGACGCCCTGACGGAATTATTGGCCAAGGCGAGCCCATCGAGATCCGGTGACCATTTGGCGGGGGTGGCGGCGGGCGACGATGAGGAACGCGTCGCAGCGCAGTTGGCATTGGCTGACGTGCCTCTTGCAACGTTTCTGAACGATTTCGTCGTGCCCTACGAGAGTGATGAGGTGACTCGTCTGATCATTGACGATCACGATGCCAAGGCCTTTGCTCCTGTCTCGCACCTGACGGTAGGGGGCTTTCGAGACTGGCTGCTTTCGGACGAGGCGAATGAGAAGTCGCTGGAGTCGCTGGCTCCCGGCCTCACGCCAGAGATGGTCGCCGCCGTTTCCAAAATCTGCCGCGTGCAGGATCTCGTCCTAATCTCGCAGAAATGTCGCGTGGTGACCAAATTCCGTAACACGATTGGACTCAAGTCTCGGCTGTCCACTCGTCTGCAGCCAAACCACCCGGCGGACGATCCGACGGCGATTGCCGCCAGCATCTTCGATGGCCTCATGTATGGAAGTGGCGACGCCGTCATCGGCATAAATCCGGCGACGGACAGCATCGCCGCCGTCACCACGCTGATCGAAATGCTGCATGAGATCATCCGAACCTATTCCATCCCGACCCAATCCTGCGTCTTGACCCACGTAACCACCAGCATCGAAGCGATCAACCGTGGCGCACCTGTGGACCTTGTCTTCCAGTCAATTGCTGGTACGGAGGCTGCCAACAAGAGCTTCGGCATCGACCTCAAGATGCTGCAAGAAGGGCGCGAGGCTGCACTCAGCCTTCAACGCGGTACGGTTGGCGACAATGTCATGTACTTCGAGACAGGCCAGGGTAGCGCCCTGTCGGCCAACGCGCACCATGGCGTCGATCAGCAGACGCTTGAAGCGCGCGCGTACGCGGTGGCCCGCAAGTTCAAGCCTCTGCTCGTCAACACCGTGGTCGGCTTCATTGGCCCTGAGTACCTCTACGACGGGCGCCAGATCGTGCGCGCGGGCCTTGAGGATCATTTCTGCGGCAAACTCCTTGGCGTGCCCATGGGCTGCGATATTTGTTACACGAACCACGCTGAGGCCGACCAGAATGACATGGATATTCTGTTGACCCTGTTGTCGGTTGCCGGCGTCAACTTCGTCATGGGAATTCCGGGCTCGGATGACATCATGCTGAACTACCAAACCACGTCTTTCCACGACGCACTGTATGTGCGCAGCGTGCTTGGGCTGCGTCCCTCACCGGAGTTCGAGATCTGGCTGAAGAATACAGGCATCTTCGAAGATTCAGATAGTTTGGTGCTCGCGGATCGCCTGCCCAAGGAATTCCAGCGCGCGTTGGAGCATCTAAACTGAGGTCGACAGATGACAACCAAGGAAAGAAACATCGTCGTCCCCAATCCCTGGAGCCTACTGCGGCGGTACACGTCCGCGCGCATTGCACTGGGGCGCTCTGGGATAAGCTTGCCCACGAAGCCTCACCTGGAATTCCAACTGGCCCACGCCCGTGCACGCAACGCTGTGCATCACCAGCTCAACATTCAAGCTTTGCAGGAGGTTCTCCAGTCGCGTGGTTATGAGACGATGGCTCTTTGCAGCAGTGCGAGCAGCCGGCCGGTTTACCTGCAACGACCAGATAAGGGACGGCGGCTCGATCCTGATTCGCGCGCTAGCCTCGAGCGTCGACCGCGCCCATCGAAACCTTACGATGTCGTCTTTGTGATCGGCGACGGGCTCTCCGCCTTGGCTATCGAAGAGAATGCCGCTGCCTTCCTCGATGTGATGCTACCAACGCTGGCAAGAAGCGAATGGAAGGTCGCGCCTCTGGTCATCGTCGAGCAGGCGCGTGTGGCGGTTGGCGACGAGGTCGGGGAACTGCTGGATGCTGAGATGGTCGTCGTATTGATCGGGGAGCGACCGGGCCTGAGTTCGCCAGACAGCATGGGAATCTACATGACGCTGAAACCGCGATGCGGCTTGACGGACGAATCGCGGAACTGCATCTCCAATGTGCGCCCCGACGGTCTCAGCTACGAAGGCGCCGCGCACAAGCTGCACTATCTGATGTCCGAAGCTCGGCGTCGAGGCATGTCGGGCGTCCACTTGAAGGACGAGGCCGAGAGTCTGTCGCAGATCGACTCGACGACGACCGAGAACTTTCTCTTCAAGTCGGATTGACTCTAGATATTTCATTGGTGCGCATCGAGGCGGAGCGCCGCCCAAAAAGAAGCGGCCCCCAGGCAACGTGCACCCGGGGGCCGAAAATTAGCTCGTGTGAACGTTCGGGCGGTTAGGCTGCCTTGGCGTAGTAGTTCTTGAGCCCGTTCATCACCTGCGCCTTGTCGAACTCAGCACCCATGCCCAGCATGGCGTCAGCGAAGCGGCTGACGATCTCGGAGATCTGCTCGGGAGACAGCTGATTCAAGATGCCGATGCGAACCTGGACGGGTTCCGACAGCGTCGGCCAAATGCCGAAGCCTTCGGCACGCGCGCCGGCCACGAGGTCTTTCTCCTTGCCTTTGAGTTTTCCCGGCAAGTTGAGCACGATGAGGCTCGTCATATTCGACGTCACATCGCAGCCCATGGCTTCCACTGCCTGGCGCAGCGCCTTCTCGTGATAGGCATAGTCGGAGGCTTTGCGGCGGCGGCCATAGCTCAGAATGATGCGCAACGCCTCGTGGAATGCGGCGACTGCGTAGCACGAATGGGTCTGGTGATAGCCGGCGTTCGGTACGTCCTTGCCGTCGACGATGCCCCAATGGCGGGCATCAAGGATCGGGTGGTGCACGTAGGTGCGGCAGCCCCGCTTCTTGACCATCTCGATCGCTTTGTCGGTAAAGCTGACCGGCGCGTAGGTGAGCGGCAGCGAAAGCACGCCCTTTTGCGGACACGAGGCCCAGGCGACGACGCCAGGATAATCGTCGATGTTAAAGTCGGCGACGCCGAGGCTTGAGACGGCATCGACGATGCCCATCACGCCATGCTTTACGCAGGCATCCGAAAAACCTTTGAGGTCGTTGATGCGCCCGGACCCCGTCTCCCAGTGAGCCATGAACGCCCACATGGGCTTCTTCTCAGCGAGTGCCTTGTCCACGGTCTCGCCTGTTACCGACTGGCCGTGCGGCGTCTCGACGATCGTCACGCTCGCCGGTTTCGGATTCAAAGAGTCGGCGGCAAGCTCCTCGGCAGTCGATGCCTTCATGCGAATGGTGAGGCTGTCGATCCCCGAAAACGTGCCGTTCGGGAAGGCGACCACATTGTCGCCGGGCAAAATCAAGGACAGCACGCAGTCAAGTCCGGAGAAGCCGGTTCCCGCGACACCGTAAGTGTAGACGTTCTTGGTGCCCCACAGCTCGCGCAGCATCTCCTTGGCTTCGAGCATGCCGCGGATCACGTCCTTTTGCATATGGTCGGCCACGCCCGTTTTGGCGAAGCGCTCCAGCACACGTGGGTCGGTGTTGCCCGGGCCGGGACCGGCCGCGAGGGTCTCGGGGATTTCTAAGGTAGGATAGACAGTCATATGACCCTCCAAAATCGGCGCGGCCTGGGAGGCCGGGCACGCATTTTCAACTTGCCGTTCGACTTGGTGTCGCCGAACGAATGCCGGCGCCAGAGGCGGTATACGGATGCGCACGGCCAAATTCAAGGCGAGGGGCAGCGTAGGCTAGACCCGGCGCTTCACGCAAGAAACTCATGCAGGCATGTGGTTAAGCCATCAAGGCGCCGTCGCACGCTTTGCCGCAGTGCACATCGAACCTCGGACCAAATGGTGCAGGTGCGAAAGCGGCGCGCCCCGTTGGCAGGGCGCGCTCACGATCTGCTCTAGAACTGGCCGAACTTGATGCAGTTCGGGTACTTGCCGACCGTGCCCTTGGGACACTTCTTGTTCGACTTCTTCTGCGGCCGCTTCTTGGGCGGTCCCTTATTAGGCGGCGGCTTCTTCGGCCTGTTGACCTTCTTGCAGTTTGGCCACTTGCCGAAGGTGCCTCTGCCGCACTTCTTCGGCTTCGGCTTGTTGATTGACTTGCAGTTTGGCCACTTGCCCACTTTGCCCTTCGGACACTTCTGCGGCCTTGGCTTGTCGACTTTCTTGCAGTTGGGCCACGTACCGAAGGTGCCTCTGCCACACTTCTTCGGCGGCTTTACAATTGTCTTGCAGTTTGGCCACTTTCCAATTTTTCCACTCGGGCACCTCTTCGGCGGCTCCTCGATCTTCTTGCAGTTTGGCCACTTGCCAAAGAACCCAGAAGCGCATTTCTTCGGGTCTTCGATGTTCTTGCAGTTGGGCCAAGTGCCGACTTTGCCTCTTCCGCACGTCTTCGGCTTGCAATTGGGCGGCCTGCCATAGAACCCGTTCGGGCACTTCTTCGGCGGCCCGTCGATGTCTTTACAGTTCGGCCATTTGCCGAATTTGCCTCTGGGGCAGGTGCGCGGCTCGCAATTGGGTCGCGTGCCGACGTAGCCCCATGGGCACTTTTTCGGCGGGTTATCGATGTCCTTGCAGTTTGGCCACTTGCCAACCTTGCCTCTGGGGCAAGACTTCGGTTTGCAGTGCGGCGGCTTGCCGACATAGCCCCACGGGCACTTCGGCGGCCCGATCTCTTTGCAGTCGGGCCACTTGCCTTTTGTGCCCTTCGGACATTGACCGATCTTGGGCAGGCATACCCCGCCGATCCAGAACCAGCCCTTCCTCCGGCACTCCTTTTCGGGGTCACGACCGGGCTTGCCCTTACACACGAAGGTGCTCGGGCCGAGCCGATGACGCTTCTTGCCGTCTGGGCAGATGCAGCGCCAGCGTGGGGGTAGCGTCTTGAGGAGGACGATCCGGCCGCCGTAGCATTCGGGCTTGGGTGGGTAAATGATGTCGGGCGGAGGCTCGACGATGGGGTGCGCGCAGCGGATGACGTAGTCGCCGCGGCGGCGATGCTTAACGCGCCAGCCCTGTTCGCTCCAGCCGCGCGGGACCTTTTTCCAGCCGCTCCAGCAGTAGAGCGGCGGCCCGGTGTCGGGCGCCTCAGGGGAAGAGTCGTCGATTTCGATGATGTCATCATCGTCATCGTCATTGTCATAGATGGGGCCGTCGGGGATTGAGCCGTCGACGATCTCATCGGGCGTGAAAATCGGATCGGGGTCGATCTGCGGTGGTGTGACGATGAAGGGGAAGGCCGTCTCAAAGGGCAGGTCGCCCGTGGGTAGGTCGGCCCAGATGAGGGGTTCGCTAACAAAACCATCGGGCGTGATGCGAACGAGTTTGCCGGGCTCGTCGAGCTCGGTGCACTGGCCCTGCTCGCTGCACGCCTCGATGCCACCTTCCAGGAGCAACAGCCACGAGATGCCGCTATCCTCGATGTACATGTCGAAGATCGTGCCGCGCACAGTGATCGCGGCGGTTGGTGTGCGAATGACGTAGGCGGGCTTGGCGGCGATGCCGGTGACGAAGCGGAAGGCGCCGCGCACCAGGTTGAGCACAATCGCGCCGCCCGCGATATCGGGATTGTAGACAAACTCGTCAAGCAGGAGGCGCGCTCCGGGCCCGAGCGCGAGTTCGGTATCGTCACGCAGGCGGATCTCGCCGATGCCGTCGTCGCTGACCTCAATGAGCTCGTCCTGGCGAACGCTGTCGCCAGTATCAAGGTTGCGCTTGTCTTCGGCATAAGCGCCGGTGACGAGATTGACGATCCGCACAGTGGCGCCGATGTCATCGCCGGGCGCGGCGACGGCAGGCATCGCGGCACACAGGAGCATGCCGACGGCCAAGGCTAGAAAGGCTAGGCGCATAAGGATCGAACCATCTGCTATCAAACCATGAATTTGCCGCGATCCTAAGCGGCAAGCTGTTCCCTAGGGAACAGGAGATTGAGTTTTGCCCTGAAGTGGCACGGGGCGGCGGGCCTGTCCGTGCACGCCCAACATGGGGGTGCCGGTTTAAGTGGCGCGTGGAGGCAGAGGACTTGAGGGCCGCGATTGGCAGGCGCGAGGCGACCAGGCCGCGGCTCCGACATAGACGGGATGCGTAAAGTCACGCAACGGCGGCAATCGCAAGGACTCCCTCGGTGTATGACCAAACGAAATGGCCCCCCGAATAGGGAGGCCATTGCGCGGTTGTATCGGAGCGATACTACCAGAAGTACCAATACCAATAGAGTCCTCTCCGCCGCCGCCGACGCCGCCTTCTACCGCGTCCGCGCCAGCGCCGGCGGCCTCTCCAACGCCGTCCGCGCGATCTGCGTCTGCGCTTTGCCTGCGCGTCGGTGGCCGTGGTAGCCATCGTCAAACTGGTGACGCCAACAAGGCTCAATCCATATGAACCGATTGTGCCGGCGGTATAGATGACCACCATTGCAACGGCCGCGACGACAGCGATCAAGCCCCGCCTCAAGCCATGCGCGAACGCGGCAAGACTTTGCCAAGCAGCCTTCGCGCCAGCTACGATAGTATCTCTCATGCGATCTTCCTCCGGCTCCGGGCGAGCACACCAGCACGATCATGGCCAGGGCACGTTCGCTTGGAAACGATTGAACCCGCATTATTATCCGGATCATGCTTCAAGCCAAGCTAAAGCTCACCTAAGCCCGAATGTGACGTTAACCCGTTTGGGTTATCACAAAGTCGTTCATAAGTGTTGCGCTGCGCAATTTGCGCTGTTGCGTCCCCTGGCACCCAACTTTGAGATTAGGCTTGCCTGGGCCAATCGCCTCTGTCTTCCCTTGTTGGGTGGTGCACGTTGACCAGCGAACCACATTGCGAAAGGTCGAGTATCATCGTGAGTTGGGCCGAGGCCATCGACACGACAAACGCGAACCGGCTCATTGAATGGCCGCCACCTCGTTTTCCCTTCCTCACGGAACCGCATGCCGAACAAACATAACTACATTCTCGGGATCAACGCCTACGATCACGACGTGAGCGCATGCCTCCTTCGCAATGGCGAAATTGCGTTTGCCATCTGCAAAGAGCGCATCACGCGCGAGAAGCACGACACCGGGTTCTATCAAGAGGTCATCGACTACTGCCTTAAGGCTGAGGGCATCTCGCTTGATGATGTCGATCTCATCGTGCGCAACTGTTACGTGCTTCCCGTGGAAGAGATGGACGACCGCCTGTCTTACGAGGATGTCCCAGAGTTTTTGAGTACGAAGGGACGCGAGCAAGCGGCAAAGAGCCCGCTCTTTCTGACGAGTTCGGACAAGGTCGTCACGGTCTCGCATCATCTCGCCCACGCCTACAGCGCATTTGCCGCGTGCCCCTTCGAAGAGGGCGCCGTGATGATCGTGGACGGCGTGGGCAACTATTGCGCGGACGTGAAAGAGCCCGGTCAGCTTACGGAGGGCGTCAATCCGCTCGCCCGCGAATCGGAGAGCTACTATCGCTTCAAAGACTCCACGCTTGAGACGTTGAAGAAGGTGTGGCTCGATCCCTCGCGAGGCTTCCTAAGCGATGAGTTCTTCTTCATGCCAGGTTTGGGCGCGCTCTACAGCCGCGCTTCCAGTTACATTTTTGCCGACTGGAACAAGTGCGGCGAAGTGATGGGGCTCGCACCCTACGGGCGGCCCGGTAAAGTTGAGCCATTGCTCAGCATTGAGAACAACGAACTCGACGTGCCGCAGTGGACGGCCGAGTTCAATCAGCCATGGCTACCCGACATCAATGACGATTGGGAGAGGAGCCCGAACGTCAAGCACTGGGAGGATCTGGCATGGCGCGTTCAAGACGATACCGAGACGGTATTGCTCGCGCGCGCCAAGTGGCTGCGCGAGACGACCGGAGCCAAGAACCTGTGCATCGCGGGTGGTGTGGGTCTCAACTGCGTGGCAAACGGCAGGATCGTGCGCGAGGCCGGGTTCGACAATGTGTGGATTCAACCGGCGTCCGGCGATGACGGCATTGCGATCGGCTGTGCTCACTATGGCCATCTGGCGATCCAAAATGAGCCACGCTCCTTCATCATGAAACATGCCTATCTGGGCCAGCCTTACACGGATCAAGACGTTGACAAAGCAGCGGTCACGGGACTGTCGCGTGTTGAGACCAGCGGGACGATAAGCGACGATATCTGTGGTGATGCAGCAAAGTTGCTCTCGCAGGGCCACGTGCTCGGATGGTTTCAGGGCCGCTCCGAGTTTGGGCCGCGCGCGCTCGGCAACCGCAGCATTCTCGCCGACCCGCGCAACCCCGAGATGAAGGATACGCTCAACAAGCGCGTGAAGCATCGCCAGGCGTTCCGGCCGTTCGCGCCGATCGTTCTGGCCGAGAGGGCCGCGGAGGTTTTCGAAGGCGAGGGGGACTCGCCCTATATGCTTGTCGCCAAAGTTGTCCGGCCGGAATGGCGCGACAGGATCCCGGCAATCGTCCACGTCGACGGCACGGCGCGCGTCCAAACGGTCCACCGCGATACGAACGAGCGTCTCTATGACCTTCTGAAAAGGTTCGAGGCACTGACCGGCGTGCCGGTACTGTTAAACACCTCATTCAACGTCAAGGGCGAGCCGATCGTTGAGACGCCCGATGATGCTGTCCAGTGCTTCTTATCGACGGGGATCGATTATCTCGTGATGCACGACATGTTGCTGGAGAAGACGCGGCTTCACAAAGTGATCTCACCGATGATGAAGACCTACTCGGAGGTGGCGACCATGGTGCGCACTGGGCTTTCAGTTAATTCGGCCGACTAATCGGTAATCGGGCACGCTGTTTGGTCAGCGGCGCGAAAGGCACGCCTCGCGATTTGAGACAGGGCGCGTCCTACAACGAGAGATTGTCTGGATTTTAGAAACTGTCACAATCGAAGGAATTTCCGGCGGTTGCCACCCCGCCTCTCAAACACCAGGAACTTTTCCCATTGCACGAACCGGTCATTCGGTGAACTGTTGAACTGTCGTGCCGGACGGCCTTGCACGAGCAGACTATTTCGACGGATGTGTCTTTGCCGGTCTCCGGGTACGACCTTGAAGAGCAATCGTGCAGTGAAATAGAAGGGCTCGCGTATGTGTCAGCGTGAACAGATCTTGTCGGCGACGGATATCTTGACCAAGATTCCCGACGAGGAAGAGATCAGCGCACAGGAGCTTGGGGCGCTGGCGACGGTCCTCCGCCTTCTTTCGCGGCTGTTGGACCAGCAGTCGTCGCCTCAACCTTCACCTCAGTGAGGCGCGGCCGCGGTTGCGGCCGGGTCCGGTTTTGAGTTGTGGCTGGCGGAACAGGTGTTGAACAGGGCGGGGGCGGGCGCCCCTGCGTGCCGAGTGCCTGGTGCGGTCAAGCCAATGCACCACGACCCCGTGCTTGCCTGTATGCAATCTCATGACAGTATCAGCGGGTCCGTTGCAGGAAGGGCTGCGCCACGAGTTGGTCCGCCACCAACCGTCATTTGGCGGAATCGGCAAATTGGACCAGCTCAACAACATTGAAGATTCGCAGTCCTGCACTTGTGAGCTCGACCAACCCTTCGTCCTCGAGTGCATCGAAAGCATCATCAAGTTCGTCGACAGTGATGCGCAGCCTATCAGCCAAAAATTCTGATGGGACCGCATCGGGTATGAATGTCGGATCGCGACCCTCGGCCGAGTTGAGCCGAGATAGCGCCAGGAGAAGTGATGCAAGTCGCAGCACCGGCTTGTTGCGTGTCAGTCTCACGGTCCGCGTGCGCAGATGCTCTAATTCTCTGTCGGCGGCAGCGGCGACTCGCGCGGCGAGCTGACCGTCGAGATCAAGAGCTCGATTGAACTCATGCGGCGTCACATGACTCAACTCGGTCGTCGTGACAGCCCGCGCCGTGCTGACGTGTGTCGCAAGAGGTCCGAAGCCAACGATGTCGCCAGCGTAGGCAAACTCGATAATTTCATGCGAGCCGTCGTTTCTGTACCAGTAGTGGCATAAGGCACCATCGTCCACGCGATAAAGTTTCGCGTGCGTATCGCCCTGTTGGAAAAGAATAGCCCCCGGTTCGAGAAACCGCTTCGAACCGGCGATTGTTCCACGTTGCCGCTGCTGTCGACGTGCGTGGTTTTCCCCGCCTTCGTCGGCGGCGACTTTCGCATACGCTACCATGATATCTACGCGCCCTGATCTAGAGGCCCCACAGCCAAGCGCAGAAGCTAAAACGCCGCCTGCAGGCATGCTGTTCCCTAGGGAACACTCTCATTGGGTGCGGCGATTTGGATCGCCGTGAGCGTGGTTATGGGAATTTGCGGCGGCCCCATGTGCTCAAAGTGTGCAGTTTCCAAACGAGATGCTGCCTCACAAGTATTTGAGTTGAAGGGCCGACTTCGGTCCATCTTTGGCGCCACACTGCGAATCACACGGCTCAGGAAGCAACACTCCGGGAGATATAGCTATGAGCCCATTTGATAACGAAGGTGTCTTCGGTCCGAAGACGCTCGCTGTTGCCTCGCGCGCCTACAAGGACGCGTGCGGGGAATTGGGACGAACCGATCCGAACGCCGATACGGCCGAGTTACAGCATTTGCTGGCGAAGCGAATCCTTGAACGCGTGAGACAAGGTGAGCGCGATCGCCATCGTCTACGGCGCTATGCGTTGTGCGGCATTATCAGCAGAGTCTTGTAGACGTCATCTGGCGCGTCAGGTGGGGCATCTTTTTCGGCCCCCCTGACCCTCTCCCTCAAGTGGGGAGGGAGAGAATGTTCAGTGCGCGCGGAGGATCGTTCTCGCGGACTTGCATCCCGAGGCCTGTCAAAGAGCGAGGGAGCGCGGGCGCCAAACGACCGCCATCCGATTTCTAATCCGGCAGCCTTTCGG
>CAZUKP010000029.1:0-33885 GCA_964620915.1 uncultured Hyphomicrobium sp.
CGTCCAGCGTTCCGACCTCGGTCGCCAGCAAATGCATCCGTTACTCTACTCACCTGCAATGGAGCGCAAGATCGCCTCGCGATCGAGGCCTTTCTGTCCGATAACGACAAGTCGGCCGGCGCGCGGCTCGTCCGGTCGCCAGGAGCGATCATATTGATGCTGTAGCCGCGCACCGACGCCCTGAATCAGAAGGCGCATGGGCTTGCCGTTGATGTCGGCGAATCCTTTGACCCGCAAGATATCGTGTACCGTCGCGGCATTTGCGACGCGACCGACGATGTCCTCGGGGCTGTTAGCGGATGGGATGTCGATGATGAAGGTCTCGAAATCGTCGTGATCGTGTTCGGCTTCGTTGTCGTGATGCGATGGCCGTGCGGCAAGGTCCGTTTCGGCAGCTGCGGCAAGCCCGAGCAGAACTTTTGCATCAAGCCGTCCGCCTTCCGTCTGAACAATTTTGACAGCGCGCGGAACCGCACTCTTGATCTCGTCGGAGACCTTTTGGCGTTCATCGTCGCTCATTAGGTCGGTCTTGTTAAGGATGATGAGATCAGCACACAGAAGCTGATCTTCGTAGACTTCCTCCAGCGGATTGTCGTGGTCGAGGGATTGATCATCGGCCCTTTGACGGGCGAGCGCCTCGGGATCACTGGCAAAGCGTCCGCTTGCGACGGCTGCACCATCGACAACGGCAATGACGCCATCAACCGTAACGCGCGAGGCGATTGCCGGCCAATTGAAGGCTTGCACCAGGGGCTTTGGCAGCGCGAGGCCGGAGGTTTCAATGAGAATGTGCTCGGGCGGTGTTTCCAATGCCAGCAACGTTTCGAGTGCCGGTATGAAATCGTCGGCGACGGTACAGCAGATGCAACCGTTGGAGAGCTCAACAACACGATCCTCGCTACAGCTTTCGATGCCGCAGCCTTTGATGATTTCACCATCGATGCCGACGTCGCCGAACTCGTTGACAATGACGGCAAGACGCCGGTCGTTGGCGTTCTCCAGGACGTGACGGACGAGCGTTGTCTTTCCTGCGCCCAGAAATCCCGTGACGATGCTGCAGGGAACTTTGGCGAGCGTACTCATTGAGTCTCCGGTTCCGGTTGTACAAAGCCCAGGGGCGGTATGCGCCCGATGACGCCCTTGCGGAACGTCAGCGGGCGCTCCTTCCAGGGAACGATACCGTTTTCAGAGCGCTGATAGGCGAGCGCTGCGGTTGCGACTTCATCGGCGTGCTTTTCTGGATCGAGATCGCCGACGATGTAGGTCCACTTATCCTTCCCGGTCATGGCGACGGTGCAGGGCCGCTTGCATACGGCCAGACACTCGATTGCCGTGACCGTGATGTTGGCTGCCTCCGGATCTTGCAGGCGCGATTCCAGGGCCGCGAGCATCTCGTGGCCGGGCTCGTCGTAGGACTCGCCGTCGTGCAACACGCGCCGGCACGAGACGCAGACAAAGACCGTGACACCAGATCCCGTCATGAGCGCCTCATCTCCTCACTGTCGAGGCTAGGCGTTTTGGTGTGCACCGAAACTGCCCAATCTGCGCCAAAGAAATCCAACGAAGAAGCCGGTCAGCAGCCACAGCACAGCTTGCACCGCCAGAGCATTCGCCGCGAACTGTGAGGCCAACTCGGCAGGAACAGCGCTCTTGTGCGGTTCTGCGAGGTGCGGGGCTCCCCAAACGTGAGGCGCAAGCACAACGGGGATCGCCAGCAGACGCAGCCAAAGATTTTCTGAACGCAGGAACAGCCACAACGCGGCAGCGGTACACAGAACCGTTGCGAACCACCATTCCTGGCGACCGACGAGTTCGGCGGCGGCCATGCCGGGGAGCTCCGGCGAGAGGCCGACCGCGGGGGCAAGACCGGCGGCAAGGAACCCCGCCGCGGCCCAGGCCAGCGCATTTCGCTCATTGATCTTGTCACCGGCAAACAGCATGCCCGCGATGATGATCAGGGCGAAACCAATTGCCGTGCCGATGGTTGCGATGCTCGTGAAGAGCGTGCGTTCGACGCCATCTTGGGGTGCCCATTCCTCCTCGCCGGACGAGGCAGCTGAGCCGGACTCGGGTGCGTCACCATGAACGAGGATAAGCCGGGGCTCACCTGAGGCCAGTATCAATCCTGTTGGGTGGTGATAAGCAGCGGCGCTGTGGTGGCTTTCCTCACCACCGTTTTCGAAGACCTCAGCTGCAACGATTAACGGGGTCGTCGTGAAGGATTGCAGGGCGGCGACAGCCACGCCAGCAACAAGCCCGGCCAGAAGGCCGACGGCTAAAACACGTGTGATCATGACTTGGTCCTCAGTGGCAGGGGAAGCTCATCGCATGGCGCGTGTCGTGCGCCGCGTTATGGATCGCAGCCGGCGCCGCAAAGCCCGTCGTAAAGACGAGCCCCACACCGAATGCAAAAGCGAGTGCCCCTGCGACAAGTGCGCTGGACCGTTCGCTGCCACTGACAACTGACGTCGTTTCAACTTGAGTATTCAAAGAAGCCTCCTTGGCCACCCCTCCGGGGCCGTATGAGCTGCGACAACGACGGCAGGTCTCCTGGCTCTCGGCTCGTCGCCTCAGGCCGCCTTCCCGGTTTCCCAGTGGCACTTTTGGCCTTCGGCTCGCCGACTACAGTTGCGGGGGCAGCTGTGGAATAGGCCCATCGGGCTTGACCACATTCCCGTTCAATCCCCTTGCGAGGAACCGTCCAGGGTTTGATAAGGGTTCGATCCAAGGCCCGTCAATCGATTTCGCTGGACATGACCGCTAGCCCACTGCCTCATTTAACACTTGTTCTCGGCGGTGCACGGTCGGGCAAGAGCCGGTTTGCGGAGACATTCTTGGCCAGCGCACCCGGACCATGGATCTATATGGCCACGGCGCAGGCGCTCGATGACGAGATGAAAGCGCGCATTGCGCATCACAAAACGCGCCGGGGAGCGGCTTGGCGTACGGTCGAGGCGCCAGTCGAGCTGCCGAAGGCCATCACGAAATACGGTGAAGACGCGCAACCGCTTCTGATTGACTGTCTGACACTGTGGCTGAGCAATCTCATGCATGCCAATAAGAACCCTGACGCGGAGGGAGAACGCCTCATTACAGCAATTCGGGAGCTCGATGGCCCGGTTGTGATCGTTTCCAATGAGGTGGGTTCGGGTATTGTGCCAGACAGCAAGCTCGCGCGCGACTTTCGTGATGCGCAAGGCCGGCTCAACCAACGCATGGCCGAGGTCGCCGATCATGTCGTGTTGGTCGTTGCGGGTCTTCCCTTGACGTTGAAGTGAGTGCTTATGGTGAGGCGAGTGGACGATGTCTGAGAGCACTAAAGAGACTGAGCGCCACAAGTCGAAAATGGCAAATCGCAAAGCCGTCCAAGATGCTGAAGTTGCCTCCAAGACCCAAGAAAAGGGATTGCTGATTGTCCACACGGGCAAGGGCAAGGGCAAGTCAACCGCGGCTTTTGGTTTGTTGTTGCGCGCCCTGGGCCGCGGGCTTCGCGCGGGCGTCGTGCAGTTCGGCAAGGGCGCCTGGGAGACAGGTGAGCGCAAAGCCGTTGAGCGGTTTGGCGACCAGGTCGTGTGGTACACGCTCGGCGAAGGGTTCACCTGGGAAACGCAGGATCGCGAGCGCGACGTTGCAGCGGCCGAGCGCGCCTGGGCAAAGACGAAGGAGCTGATGGCCGATCCGTCGATCCGGCTCTTGATCCTCGATGAGCTCAATATTGCGCTTCGCTACGATCATCTCGATCTCGCCGACGTCGTGGCAACGCTTTCGGGGCGGCGGCCCGACTTGCACATTGTCGTGACGGGACGAAACGCGAAGCCCGAGCTTATCGATGTAGCAGACCTCGTGACGGAGATGTCGCTCGTGAAGCACCACTTCTCAGCCGGCGTAAAGGCCCAAGAGGGCATCGAGTTCTGATGGCGGCGAAAGCCATCATGCTGCAAGGCACGGGCTCGGATGTGGGCAAGTCGCTGATCGTTGCCGGTCTGGCGCGCTACTTCAAGACTCAGGGTCTTCGCGTTCGTCCCTTCAAGCCTCAGAATATGTCGAACAACGCCGCCGTGACGGTTGATGGTGGTGAGATCGGACGCGCGCAAGCGCTGCAGGCGCGGGCCGCAGGTGCAGAGCCGAGCATCCACATGAACCCGGTGCTCTTGAAGCCGCAAAGCGACATCGGCGCGCAAGTCGTGGTGCAAGGCCGCGTCATCGGAAACGCGAAGGCGCGGGCGTATCAAGCCATGAAGCCGCAACTCATGGACGCCGTGCTTGAGAGCTTCGGACGCTTGTGTGCCGAGGCCGACATCGTTCTCGTTGAAGGCGCAGGCTCTGCCTCCGAGGTCAATCTGCGCAAAGGTGACATCGCTAACATGGGCTTTGCGCGTGCAGCCGACGTCCCCGTCGTCATGATCGGCGACATCGACCGTGGCGGCGTGATTGCGAGCCTCGTTGGAACGAAAGCTGTGCTCGATGCGGAGGACGCTGCAATGATCCAAGGGTTCATTGTCAATAAGTTTCGTGGCGATCCATCGCTCTTTGAGGACGGCATGACGCGCATCGCTGAACTAACGGGATGGCAGGGGCTCGGTCTCGTTCCTGTTTTTTCAGACGCTGCACGCTTGCCGGCCGAGGACGCGTTGGGCTTGCCGGCCCATGTTGGATCCAAGCGCGAAGGCAAAGTGCGCATTGTTGTGCTGGCATTCCCGCGCGTTTCGAACTTCGACGATTTCGATCCTTTGCTGCAGGAACCGAACATCGACTTGGAGTTCCTGAAGCCCGGTTCACCAATCCCAGGCGATGCAGCGCTTGTTATTCTGCCGGGCTCCAAAGCGACGATTTCGGATTTTGCAGCGCTCCGCGCCGCCGGTTGGGATGTCGATCTTCGCGCGCACTTGCGGCGGGGCGGGCAAATTCTCGGGATCTGCGGGGGCTATCAAATGCTGGGTCGACGCATTGCCGACCCGGAGGGTATCGAGGGACCGGCCGCGACGGTGGACGGGCTTGGCCTGCTGGATGTCGAGACGCAACTGACAAGCGAGAAGCTTCTGGTCGAGGTGTCTGGAAAGGCCTGTAATGGTGGTGCACCATTCAAAGGCTACGAGATGCACGTCGGGCGAACGCTAGGGCCTGACTGCAACAGGGCCGTTCTCACCTTCTCCGATGGACGCGTGGATGGGGCCATAAGCGCCGATGGGCGTGTTGTCGGCTGTCATGTCCATGGACTTTTCTCCGAGGACGGCCAGCGAACGCATTGGATGACCCGCATCGGTGCAGGCAGCGCCGCGATTTCGTATGAATCGGCAGTGGAGTCGACCCTCGATGCGCTCGGCGCCCATCTTGGGCGACATATCGACTGCGAGGCGTTGATGTCGATTGCGCGCGCGCCTCGTCTCAAACAACCAGTGTGATGACGGCCAGAGCCGCCACGGCCAACGTTTGGATCGCGCACGCTCGGGTATAGAGCCTGAGGGCGTGGCGAATATCGCGTGCGTTGGCGTCGACCCTGCCGTCGCCCATCCAATGATCGTCGACCAACATGCCGTCGTAGCTGCGGGGACCGGCAAGCCTCAAGCCGAGCGCCCCTGCCATGGCCGCTTCGGGCCAACCTGCGTTGGGTGAGCGATGATGGCGCGCGTCGCGAAGCGCCGTTTCGATTGTCCTGCGGCCCCGCGCTTTCGAGGTCATGCCCGCTGCCGCGGCGAGCAACAGCGCCGACAGCCGGGATGCTGGCAAATTGACGAGATCATCAAGGCGTGCCGCGGCCCAACCAAAGGCAAGGTGGCGCCGGTTCTTGTGGCCGATCATGCTGTCAGCGGTGTTGATTGTCTTGTAGAGCGCAGCCCCGGGAAGTCCGGCGAAAACCAGCCAGAAGACCGGCGCCACGACACCATCGGAGAGGTTTTCGGCAAGCGTTTCAATTGCTGCACGGCTGACGCCGGCCTTGTCGAGTGAGTGGGGGTCGCGACCAACGATTTTCGCAACCGCAATCCGCGCGGCCTCTATATCACGGTTGTCGAGGGCATCAGCGACGTCCCTGACGTGAACACGAAGGCTGCGCTGAGCAATCAATGTGCTGGCGGCCAATCCGAGAATCAGAGTGGCCAGAACAGCGGAAAGCACCTGATGGGCGAGAAAGGTAACAGCGAGACATACAGCCGCTGTGGCCGCTAGGCAGAGCACGATAGCGAAGATACCGTTGGCAAGGCGGCGGCGTTGCGAAAAGGCGTCCGTGTTCCAAGCCTGGTCGCACCATGCTATCAGCCGCCCGATCCAGCCCACCGGATGACCAATGGCGCGGAACAGCCAATGCGGGTATCCGAACACCGTCTCGAAGGCCAGGGCGATTAGCGCAAGTAGGGCGAACATGATGCTTCGATCCGGGCCGCGAGGGGAGGATGGGTGCTAGCATGGCTTCTAAGCCACCGGAAATTGTATTGCACGGAGGGGATCTCGATGCCGCACGCCGGCGATTTTCCGAGGTGCGCGAGCCTTGGATCGATCTGTCGACCGCGATCAACCCCATTGCTTACCCTATATCGGACCTTAACGCAGATGTTTGGTCGCGGTTGCCGCTCAAGATGGACGAGTGCGCGCTGCGAGAGGTGGCATGCCGTCGCTATGGGGTGAGTGATCCCGCGATGGTGGTGCCGGCGCCGGGAACGCAATCCCTTATTCAGGTGATCCCGAGGCTGCGCGAGCCGGCGCGTGTCGCCGTCCTCGGCCCGACTTATGGCGAACATGTTGCCGCGTGGCGGCGCGAAGGACACGAGACGGCGGAGATTAAGGATCTCTCGGCGATCGGGGAATCGAACGTCGTTGTTCTGGTCAATCCGAACAATCCAACAGGGCGCGTTGTGGCGGCCGACGAAGTTCGCGATCTTGCTGCAACGCTGCGACGCCGGGACGGATGGCTCATCGTAGATGAAGCTTTCGCCGACGTGATGCCGACTGAAACGAGCGTCGCGTCCAACCTGCCGCCCGCAACGATTGTCATGCGGTCGTTCGGCAAGACGTATGGCCTTGCAGGCGTGCGCCTGGGTTTTTCGATCAGCAGTGCGGACATCGCCCTGCAAATTGCCGATGCGCTTGGACCCTGGGCGGTCTCTGGGCCTGCATTGGCGATCGGGCGGACAGCCCTCGCTGACGACATATGGTTCAACGAAACTCGTGACCGGCTGCAACGCGATGCGCAGCGGCTCGAGTACCTTCTCGTCGCCGAGGGGTTTCGCATCCTTGGGGGAACGCCGCTGTTCCGGTTGGCGGCCCATGCGGATGCGCAAAGCATCGCAGACACGTTGGGGCAGCACGGTATTCACGTTCGGCGATTCGTAGAGCAACCGGAATGGCTTCGTTTCGGCCTTGCTGGGCCGGAGGACGATTGGCGGCGGCTTGAGCAGGCGCTCGGCCTGGTAAACGGTTGACATTACGTCCATAGAATAGAGGCGACGAGGACGAACAACAGCGCAGTCTCTGTCACCTCGATACTGGCTCCAAGACAATCGCCGGTCAGGCCGCCGAGCCGGAATTTCCAGAACGCCGCAATGCCCAAGACGATCGCCAGGGCTGCGATCAACAGCGGCGCGACCAAAGCGCTCAGCGCGGTGAGCGCAAGCCCATATCCAATGACAACGCCGTTATGGAC
This sequence comes from uncultured Hyphomicrobium sp., assembly GCA_964620915.1. Classification (GTDB taxonomy): domain Bacteria; phylum Pseudomonadota; class Alphaproteobacteria; order Rhizobiales; family Hyphomicrobiaceae; genus Hyphomicrobium_A. Next base: position 7,637 of record CAZUKP010000029.1, read on the forward strand.
CCCATGGGAAAAGCGTTCGCCCATGCCGCTCGACAACGGCGGCACCAGAACACTCCACACGAGCGGCCCCCATCGCGCCCAAGCGGGAACGAGAACGAGGGCCAGCAGTGATGGCGACATGGCAATGGGAACGAGAAGCACGATCTTTGAAATGAGCTGCAGGACAATCACGATCACACCGTAGGCGCCGATGTGAGGGTCGTGGACAACTTCGATGAAACGTTCTGGCGAACGGTGGCCTGCGCCAAGCGCATCGGAGACGTCCGCAAGCCCGTCGAGGTGCAAGGCGCCCGTGATCCACACCCACATGAGTAGACCCAGCAGGGCGGCAATCCAGGGCGAAGCTTGGTCCCCAGCCCAAACGGCAGCGGCAATGGCAAAGCCAATGACCAGTCCGACGACGGGAAACCAGAGCGCGGCTCGGGCAAGGTCGGCGGGGCCACTTTTTCGCAGGCGCGGCGTTGGCAGCCGGGTCAGGAATTGCAGAGCGTCTATGAAACCGTGCCCGGTCATGCTTGTGCAATCTCAACGATCTCGCCCCAAAGGCCGGTCTCACGATCGGCATCGAGGTGCAGCCGCACCCGTGTGCCGTGGTCGATTTTTAGAGCCCAGAGCGACTGGAAAGGAAGAGCGCATGCCAGATGCAGTGCCGCCCGGATCGGTCCGCCATGCGTGATGACGAGCGCGTTGTTACGATTGTCATCCAACACGCGTCGCAGTGCGCGGTCCGTCCTTGTAACGAGATCCCGCCAGCTTTCCCCGCCTGGTGGAGGGGCCGCATTCGGGGATTGATAGAGGTTTGCAAGCATTTGTGACGTTGCAGCATCGGCATTGAGGGTCTCGATCAGCTGTCCATCCCAAGCACCGAAATTGAGCTCAGACCAGTCCGCGTCGGTCGTCAGTTCGATCTGCCTGTCTTTTGCCAACGCCTCCGCAGGTTCGCGCGCTCTGCGCAGGGGTGAGGAGAAGATAGCCGCCCACGACCCGACCTCTGTTTGCCGTGCAAATTGTTGCCAGCCCGCCTGCGAAAGAGGCGTGTCCGTATGCCCAAGCAGGCAGCCCGAGCGATCGGTTTGCCCGTGCCGAAGGAGATCGACCACGATCATGCCTTTCGCTCCGAGACGCTGGCTTCTTCGAACGTGGCCATATTTGAATGCAGGGCGCACGCCAAGCGCAAAATCGGAAGTGCTACGGCCGCACCTGAGCCTTCGCCAAGCCGCAAGGCGAGATCGAGAATCGGTTCGGCATTGAGTGCATCGAGCACGACGTCATGACCAGGCTCTGCTGAACGATGCGAGAAGATGAGCCATATGCGGCAGGATGGATTGATGCGCACGGCGGCCAGTGCTGCCACAGACGCGATGAACCCGTCGACGAGGACCGGCACCCTCGATTGAGCGGAGGCGATGATTGCGCCCACAAGGGCGGCGATTTCCAGACCGCCGACGCAAGTGAGGACATCAAGCGGTTTGGGATGACTGGCGCTCAGTGCATGTTTTTTCAATGCGTCGTCGATGACCTCGGCCTTGTGGGCCACGCCCATTGAATCAAGGCCGGTTCCCGCGCCGACAAGATCGTTTGCACGCCGCCCGATGAGGGCAGCCGCCATAGCCGCCGCCGACGTCGTGTTTCCGATTCCCATTTCACCAAGGATGACGAGGTCGCAACCGCCGTCGATCGCACGCCCAAGGGCGCGCTTGCCGGCCGCAAGGGCAAAGTGCGTTTCGGCCGCTGTCATGGCCGGCTCAATCGAGAAATCGCGGGTGCCGGAGCGCGGCTTGTCGAAGACGACCCCGGGAATTTCGCTATCGGAAAGCGTTCCGGCGTCGATCACATGGAGGCGAACATCAAGCTCGCGCGCGAGTACGGATATAGCCGCGCCGCCGTTTGCGAAATTGTGCAGCATCTGGACGGTGACGGCTGCCGGGTAGGCTGAAATACCCTGAGCTGTGATGCCGTGGTCGCCGGCGAACAGCACGATTGGGGCCTCGTCCGCTTTTGGAGTGTCACTCTTCTGAAGGCCTGCCAACTGAACCGCCAAACACTCCAGGGCACCGAGCGAACCTAGGGGCTTGGTCAGCGCGCCCTGTCGCGCTTCGGCTGCCGTAGCATGCGCCGTGGACGGGGGCGGGCAATCGGCGGCGATCCAATCCTCAGTCATCTTGACGCCTTCGTCGCTAGAGAGGCCCAGGCGGCTTGAAGACGGCCCAAATTCAGCCTACACAGGCGCGCTGCACGGCCATTCGAGCCGGTGCGCTCGGGCTTGTCTTGTGCAAGACCGCCAGTGTCTTGTACAGCGCAGAGCCAAATATCGCTGGATGGGCCGCAATAGCTCAGTTGGTAGAGCACATCATTCGTAATGATGGGGTCGGGGGTTCGAATCCCTCTTGCGGCACCAGTCTCATTCCGAGCTTTCAGCAACCTGACAGTTGGCCGATACGTCGATGGTTTCCATTCGCGTCCTGAGGCTTGATTCTGAGATCGCCACCGGAACACCATAGCAGCCGATACAGGCCATTTCGCATGGCTGAGTGCGGCCTCCGTCCATGACAATTCTGCTACTCCGTATACATAGCAAATCGTATCGCCAATTTGGGGTTGTGCACGCCCTGGTGGAAATGTATTGGTGTTGAAGGTCCATTAACCATGGATCAGCCCTGGCGGACGGGGCGCAAAAATAAGCCAAGTAAGGCGTGCGGGGAGGCAGTTCGTGTTGGCGTTGGGGTGGACGCGCGTAGCGCTAGGCGGAAACACAATCGAGTGGAGCGATTTCACGCTTGCCCGCGTGCCTCCGCCGCCGCGCAGGCCGCCCGGCGCCACGTCTCATCATTTCTTTCTTTCGGATCCGGACTTGAGACCCGCGCGCGCTGGCGCGCGATGACGGCGCTCGTGCTAGCGTTGCGGACCGTTAGCCCCGTGACCGAATTGAGGTATGCGTGATGTTCAACTTCCGCAATAAGAAACAGGATGCTCCCGAAACCGCAGCGCAAGCACCGCCCAAAACGATGGCCGCAGGTGGGCAACCTCCCAATCTCCCGAAGCAAGTGCCGCGCGTCCGTCGATGAGCGCGGCCTCCGGCAATGGCAAATCGAACGGCGGGGAAGGTAAGCCCCCACCGTCGTCCTCGTCCGGTGCGCCCGAACAACCCAAAGCGCCCACGGCGAACAAAACGACCGGCGCAGGCTCCGGCAAACAACCCGGCGGCAACGGCGACATCTTTTCTCACGAGGCTCCCGAAGGCCACGCCAAGACGGTCTCGGCCGTGCTGGGCGAGATCGTATGGCTGATGAGCCAGTCGCCCATCCACAAACAGTTCTTCATCTCGGATCTGGAATGGTTCGTGATGACGCCGATCCTGCACAAGCAGTTCCGGCTCTTTTACGCCAAGGACAGACCCATCGGCGTCGTGCTGTGGGCCTACGTCAACGACGAGGTCGCCAAGCGCCTGGCCGACGGCACGTCGAAGCTGCGCCCGCAGGATTGGAAGTGGGGCGATCAGTTGTGGGTGGTCGAGGTGATCGCGCCGTTCGGCGGTCCCGAAGCGAAGATCAAGAACCTCAAAGAGCACGTCTTTGCCGACAAGGAGATTCGCTACCTGACGACCACGGCGGACGGCAAGAAAGAGGTGAAGGTGGCGTGATGGCGCGCAGGGGTTCAAGTTCGCGTTCCGGTTCGCGTTGGCCTGCGCCGCGCGGTGCTATACTTGCCGCCACCGCCCTTGTGGGCCTCGTTTCGGGCTGTGGCTCCAGCGGCGCCATGAACACCGAGCTTGCCTCAAGTCCCGTCCCGCCTGGCAAGGCGCGGCTCACCATCGTTCGCACCGAAGAGATTCTCTACATGGCCGTGCCGGCGGCCGTCGAGATCAACGGCAAGAAGGCCGCTGGCACGGCAACGGCGCCTCTACGATCATCGACATCGCGCCGGGTGACAACGTCGTCTCCGTGTCCGCGTGGTCTTATCCCGGTTCCTTCTCGGTGAAGCTCGCGGCCAAGCCGGGGCAGCGCTACGCCGTGAAGGTGGAACCGCGAAGCGAAAGCTATTTGCCGGGTGCAACGCTCGGGATCATCGGCGGCATGATCGATGCCAGCGCGAACGAGAACGCCGGCGCGTTCAAGCTGCGGCTTGTGGAGCTTTGGGAGTTAGGGGCGTGACGTGCAGGAGGACTGAACATTGTGACTGACAAGCTCGACGGGCAGGTCTTTTCCGAGCGGGACATGCGTTTTCTGATGTCTACGCCCAATTGGTATTTTAGGTAGCAGAACGTGGACATGCGATTTCTGAGAAATATTGTTCTGTTCCTCCTTGCCGCGCTGGCGTTTTTGGCCATTGGTTTTTTGTCGCGGGTGAATCTTTTCTCCGAAATCGATCGCACCTTTTTTATTGCGAACCTTAGATCAACTACCGAGGACGCGCCGCCTAATTATTTCCCGCCCTTTTATCGTGATGTGACAACTGGCCTCAATACACTTGAGGAGAAATACGGCCCAGATCAACTCGAGAATATGCTCATTCAGGACGGATTTAAGCGAAGTGAACCCAAATTGAAAGCCATCTGCGGCGCCGGAGCGGAAGTGCACTACACGAAGGTCATTATAGTCCACCCGGTTCTCTATTTCCTACCTCTTGCCCGCGATGATCTTACCATTGCGAAACGTGTGGGGGAGGAGAACTTCTGTGGCGCCTGGATTCAGATGCTTGTTCTATAGGGTTCAGTTGTCGGGGTTTCTAATTTGAGGCGTCGCGCAATTAAAAGTGGGGAGGAGCGTTAGTGGAAAAGATAACACTCTATTATTCGCCGATAGGCGCGAGTGGAAACGTAGCTCATCACAAGTATATAGTTTATGAGAATTCTGCAGGGCAGAAATTCATGCTGCAGGGGTACGGTTCTGAAAAGCCGGGATGGAGTCCTGCCGATGAATTCATTTCCGATGTCCTGAGTGGTGCCGGAAGTTTTGGCTATTTGACAGGACTTGGGAAACTAATTGAAGATGACGATTTCCGTGACTCGCACTGGACCAACGAATCTGAGGTCATCGATACCGGCGCCGACCTGACCGCGAAAGTCGCGGCCATGTATCTTGAAATCGAATTTATTAAGAGCGAGTACGGAACTTATATTGCTTGGGAACACAACAGCAACACATTTGCTGATCGTCTCTTGCTTGCGGCGGGTTATCCTCTGGCTGAGCTGGACGATTTTTCTGAAAATTGGTCGCCGGGAAGCTTAGGAGGGAGTCTCGACGGCCTACTGGAAACAATTGCATTGGCGGCAACGGCGGCAACGGGGCTAACGGAGGTGGCGCAGGTTCGGCAGGTGATGGAGCCAATGCGGGTGATGGTGGATTCGGCGGCGCCGGAGGGCGCGGCGGCCTGGGCGGTCGCGCAGGAGCGGGAGGAGATGCCGGGCAGGCTGGTTCTGGCGGCGATGGCGGCGACGCAGAGGCCATCGCTCTGACAACGGGGCTCTTTGTCGATGCCACGACCTCGGGCACGACAGTGACGGGTATGGTTGTGGATCTTTCCAATTTGGGAGCTAATTCTGACGCCACCGGCGCGGACGCGGCCGCAGGCGGGTTAGGCGCGGCGGCCGGCGACGGCGGATCGGCGCTGGGCGCGGACGGCGGCAGCGGTGGTAGCGGTGGTAGCGGTAGTGGCGGCGACGGTGGAATTGGGGGCGACGGCGGCAGTGCTGGTTTCGGTGGTGCTGCAGGAAGCGGTGGTCAGGCTCGTGAGGAAGACGATGGTGGGATGGACGGATCCCCGGGCACCGACGGTACGCCGGGTAACGCAGCCAATGGTGGAAACGGCGGCAGCGGTGGCAATGCCGGTGCGGGTGGCCGCGGCGGTGACGCAGGTCAAGGCGGAAACGGCGGCGATGCAGGTGACGGTGGCCAGGCTTCCGACGGAGGTGATGGCGGCGAAGGTGGCGATGCGACGGCGATCGCCAACGTGTTTGGAATCTTTGCGCCGGGCGCTGATCTGACGACGAGCGGCCTGTCGTTTGCAGGAAGCCCGGCCTTTGCAGCGGTGGTGCAGGGCGGGCTCGGTGCCTTGGGTGGATCGGCCGGTGCGCCCACCGGCGACGGAGGTGCAACGGGCGTTGGACTTGCAGGCGCAGCCGGGCCCGGAGTCCTTGCGGGTGCGGCGGGTCTAGGTGGTATGGGCGGGTCTGGTGGGACGGGAAGAGATTCCGATCCCGACGGCGCTGACGGCGTCAATGGCAGCGACGGAATTGGAGCGTCGGATGGCAATAACGGTGCCGCTGCTTCCGATGGCGCTTCGGGAACAGCCGGCGCTGACGGCGGACCGACCACTGACGGGCTCGATGGTGCCGATGGGGTCGAGACGATGTCTGCTGACGGCGGAGGGGTCGCGCCCTAGCTCAGGCTCTGTGACCGTCAATGATGTGTTGCGTATGAGGCGAGTCGGTCATGGGACCAGAAGGCGGGGATTAGTTACAAAGCGATAGATTTTCTCATCGTGCGTACGTGCGACGCTCCTGGGAATTTGCTGGAATCAGGATCGTCTTATCGTTGCAATTCTCACCACACGCGACAGAATGCAGTGCGCGGAATTTGCCAAGTTCGTCCGTTGGGCGCGAAAAGGTCCCGCACCGTCAGGTGGTGGTGCGGCATGGTTGCTGTGTTGCTCTGTCAGTCGGATGCAATCGAGGAGGCGCAATGAAGCCCATCATTCTTCGGGCGCGAAGGCTGGTCGCGGAAGCGATGGGCGTGACCGCCGACAATAAGGTCTTGTGGGCTCCCGATATCCCAATTGTCTACATCGACAATCCGAAGTCGGGTAGCTCAACCATAAAGTTCACGATCAAGCAGGCACAGGCTGCTGAGTTCGACAAGGCGGGCAGGGCATTCAACAGAAGCGAGGAGCCGCACAAGGAGGACGACTGCCTTTGGGGTAAGGGATTGCGCTCTTCTGCGCTTGAGCACAGATTCGTCATATCGTGTGTACGCAACCCATACACGAGGGTCCTGTCAGCCTTTCTCGATAAGTTCCCGCGGATCAATTACAAGAACTATCCGGAACTGCGACACCGCAAGGGCGATACATTTGAGGACTACCTCCAAGCTGTGTCCGAGTATCCGGCGCGGAAGCTCAATTTCCATATCCGCCCCCAGCATCTCAATCTCGGTTTTCCAGACATCGACTACGATGCCATTTTCTATCTTGAGAATCTGTCGGCCATGTCGCGATACTTTGATGGCATCTCGCAATCGTTGACGCTGGAAACGTTCGCTCCGCATTCGAGATCGGCTCGAACCAAGATCCGCGAGCACTATACGGATCGTACGGTCGATCTGGTGCAACAGGTCTATGCGGAGGACTTTTCATCGTTCGGTTACAGTACAAACCTTGATGACGTCGACGTTATCCCCGGCGAGTGCATCGTGAATGGGCGAATTGTGCTTGATCCCGAGGAAGTGGTGGGGATGGCGGCGCGGCGGCCGGCGCGGTCCGCTGCGAGCCAAGATCTCGAAGCGATGCTGCGCTACCATCAGGTCGTCGAAGCCCTATTCCTGTATTGAGGCCGGGTGGGGCGCGATTTTCGGGCAATTTCTGTTAAGACCCTGACATTTAGAGGCGGTTTGGTGGGTTTGCGCGCGCCGCAGCCGTTTCCAGCCAGTTGGGAGGGTTGGAAGGGTTAACGGCATTCCAGATGTGCGGTTTCAGGTTGCCTTGATAAGGGCTAAGAGTCCCGGAAGATTCCAGTCGCTTGAATCCAACCGTTTTCTTGAAGGGCAACGATGACTTTTGATGGTTCCGTTCGCATTGCAGCGTTGCTGATGATCGTGACGCTCACTGCCAATGCCGCCTTGGCACAGGACAACGGGCTCGCCAATACGATGTGGCGAACCCAAAAGGAATACGGCTGGAAGACGGACTCAAACTGCAAGAAGTCGCCGACATCCATCGTCGCATTTAGCAAATGTACCGGCGACTACGACGGCTTGTGTGGCACTATTGCAGCGCTGAACCCGAGTGACAGTCAGCACAGTACGCCGGTTCCCAAATTGACGGACAAGTTCAATCCGGACGCGTCGCTGCGCAAGAGGAAAGTTATCGGCATCAAGATCTTTGCGAACGTGAAACCGCAGGGCAACATGCTCGTTGGCGATGGATATTCGCCGTGCCGCGGCACCTTCGGCAAGGTCTGCATGCGCTGGTCTGGCGGGCGCAAGCTTGAGCAGTGGGCGTGTCTGTCGAGTGCGGGATGCTCTTCAAGCCCGGGTCTCTTGTGCACACCAAAGTACGTTTGGACCCAGGTCGATAGTGTTCCAGACGGCTGGGTCAAATAAGCAGCGATAGCGCGAACACTAGAGCATTTCTCTGCTAGCTGCGGACCGATTTTCCCGCAGGCACCCACTTCGTGGTGTCTGCTTCCTCGGGGGAAGGCCGGTGGCGGAGGTCGACAACGCGCAATATCGCCGGCAGCAGCAACAGATCGCCTACCAACGCCGCTGCAAGCACCATCATTGTGACCTGCCCGTAGAGCTGGACCATCGGCATGTCGCTGAGCAGTGTCGTGCCGAGTCCCATGGAGACGATGATCGTGCTGACGACAAGCACCGGTCCGACACTCTTCGTCGTGAGATCGACGGCGTCGGCCGCATCGAGCCCTGAGCGCCGGGCATTGCGATAGTGGTTGAGGTAGTGGATCGTGCTGTCGACAGCCATCCCGAAGCCGATCGTGAAGGCGACGACGCTGGTGAATTGAAGGCCTTTTCCTGTCAGATAAAGGTACGTGCCGCCAACGGCGATCGGGAACAGATTTGGGACGATGCTCACCAGTCCGGCCCGCACTGATCGAAGGGCCAGGCCGATGAGCACAATAATCGTACCTATGGCTGTCAGCAGGCTCAGATTGAGCGTTGCGATCATCTTGTAACTGGTCGCGGCTTCGACAGCGCTGACTCCGGTCAACTGGATTTTGAGATTGGGCCAGCGCGCCTGTAATGCTGTGACCTTGGATTCAAGTTCGCGCAGACGCGGCAGCATGACACTCGCGTCGGTCTCAGGGAAGTAGCCCGTCACGAGCGCCGTGTTGGGCGACGTCGTGATGACCTCACCCTTCAGGACGTTACCGATATTGCTGATAACTTTCAGGCTGTCCTCTGGGGGGAGTCCGTCCGAGCTCGTCCAGCGAACGACATTGTCGAGCGACCAGACCGAAGTGATCCACGGCGTAGACGACAGGACCTGGCTTGCCTCACGGATGACGTCGAGAGCGCTCGTGGTGGGGAAGGCCTCGTTTTCCGGCCATTCGATGAGGATGCGCACCCGGCTTGATCCGGCCAGCTTGTCGTTAATTTTCCCCAGTGTTTTGAAGGCTTCGCTGGAGACAGGAAGGTTCTGGCCGGTCGTGTAGTGTGGCTCGTTCTGCAGGTAGATTGCGCCGAGCCCAAGGACGGCGACCACTCCGACGGCCGTGATAAATACAGGTGCTTTGCGGACCGCCCAGGCAGCTCCAGTACAAAGCCGATCAACAACTGCCGAAAGGGAATTGCCGCGCTCCAACCGTGCCCTCGGTGATGGCCAGCGTGTCAGAATCACGTAGGCGAGCGCAGGAAGAACGATCAAGACAGACGCGAGGGCAAACAGCGCGCCTGCAATGGCCGTGAATCCAAAGGTGCGGATAAACGGGAATGGTGCGATCGCCAGGGCAAAGAGCGCGAGTGCTGTCGTCAGCGTGGAAAGAACGCAACCCGGCCCTGTCGTATCCAGCGCCCCCGCGATTGCCTTTTCGGTTCCGCGTCCCGCTGCCAAACCTCGGCGAATGGCAAAGGTCAGATGCAGCGCGCTTGCGAGCGCAATTACTGTGACCAAGGGCGTCGCCATGCTGGTCAGCGCATTGATCTTCGCCCCGACGAGCCACGTGCCTCCCAGGAGCCCGACGATGGCGACTGCGACAGGTATGTTGGTGATGACAACATACTTGAACTCCTGGAAGAACCAGAAAGCAAAGAACCAACCAATGAGAACACCCAGAGAGATGAAGAGCGCTTGATCCTTCCTCAGGTTGGCGATGACCTGGTCGCGGATCTCGGGAAGGCCGGTCATGCCAAAGGTCAGACCGGTTCCCTTCAGGACTTCCTCACTGGTTTGGCGAACGCGTTGCAGGATCGGGGCGACGTAGTCGGGGTCGACGTTCGAGGGGTCGAGCGTGGCGATAATGAGAGCGCTGGAACCGTCCTTTGGAAGGAGTTTTCCTTCGACAAGCGGATGCTCCGAAACCAGTCTCTGCACCTCCTCGATATCGACGTGCGGTTCGATGGGATCGGGAACGAAAGGGCTTCCTGTGTCGTTCGCGTCGGTCGGAGGATGGCGGGCGGAGAACAAGGAAACGACGTGGTCCACCCCTTCGGTCAGTTCCAAGTCGAGATGGAGGGAGCGGACCGCCTCCATCCCATCGCTTGTCTTCAAGTTGTCACCCTCAACGAGCACGAGAACCTGATTGAGCAATGCTGGGTAAAGGCCGGCGACCCTGTGCATTAGCTTGTAGTCTGCGCGTTCGGAGCGAAAGATGGTCCGCGTGTCGCTGTCAAATTGAAGCCGAGAGGCGCAGAGCCCCAAGATCGCCGTTACAACCGCGACGATCATGAGGACAATTGCGGGATGACGCAGGCTCAGCCGGCCAAGCCGTTCTATTCCGAAGCCAACAGAGGCAGGTGTACGCTCGATTTTTGGCGTCATAAGTCGGACTTTTATATTGCTAAGTGGTAATTGGGGCGCCCTCTCGGTTCCCTATCATGCCCACATTTGATCTGCCATAATAGTATTGTTCGGAGCCCCAGGGGGGTGCTCGTCGCGCAACAGTTCTGGTTGACTCACATGTTTCGAGGTTCTGGAGACCGTTCCGTGGTGACAAGGACCACAATCGTTGCGCTAGCAGTCGTGCTGGCAAGCATTGTGTGTACGCGGCCGATGTTGGCCGGTACGGCATTGGTCTTCGATTCGGGAGATGGCCGGGTTCTTTATGCCGAGGATATCGACACCCCGTGGTTCCCCGCCTCCCTGACCAAGCTGATGACGGCCTATATCGCCTTTAAGGGCTTGAGGGACCGCACCGCATTCGATCACACGCGGGTTTACGTTTCGAAGAATGCGCGCCGGCAGCCGCCGACGAAACTTGGCATGCGTGAAGGTGACTACCTACTTCTTTCCGATGCCTTGCGCGCGCTCATCATCAAATCTGCCAACGACATCGCCGTCGCAATTGCCGAGACATTGGGTGGCGATGAGGAGTCTTTCATCAAGGTGATGAATAAGACCGCCAAGGAACTCGGCATGACGCGCACGCACTTTATGAACCCTCATGGGTTGCCGTCCGAGCAGCAGGTCACGACGGCGCGTGACATGGCCATTCTGGCGCAGGCCATAATTGACGAGTTCCCTGATCAGATGCCGCTCTTTGCCGAAGAAGAGGTCAAGGTCGGCAAGAGGATCTTACGCACGCACAACGCGATTATCGTCAGCTACCCCGGTGGCGATGGTATGAAAACCGGTTTCACCTGCTGGTCGGGCTACAATCTGGTGGCAAGTGCGACGCGGAATGGAAACAGGCTTGTGGCGGTGGTCATGGGTGCGTCGTCGGGTGGCGCGCGGACGGCTTGGGTCTCCAAGCTCTTGGACTACGGTTTCGAGATGCGCGATTGGAAGGTTTTGTTCGTAACGCCCCGGATTGACAACATGCCGGAAGCGATCGAGACCGTCGGAGTGGGGCCAAACGCGGCCAAAGCGGAGCGCATGCGCGTTTGCGAACGACGCGCGACGGCCAGTTCCAATAAGAAGAAGCGCGCGCGCAAGAAGGTGCGGCGCAAGCGGCAATAGCAGGCTGGCTCTTTTTCGCCACGCCTTGTGACCTAATCGCGAAGTCTGCGCTCAGATGCGCCCAGGGCATCGGCAAGTCGTGATGTCGCCGAACCAGGTTTGAGCGGCTTTGGCTGGCTCTCGTCAGGGGCCCAAGCGGTGAGCGTGATGATTTCAAAAGTCGCTCGAATGCGCCCGTCCGGCATTGAAAATCGTTGAGCGTAGACCTCGGCGGCACGCATCAGGAGATTGCGCGTCATCGGCTGGCGGCGGCGATCGATCAACATGTTGCTGGCGCCCATCCCTTTGACGTCCTGCATGAGCGTGAGAGGCGTTTCGTAACTTACGTCAACCGTATCGGAATCGACGACGGGAAGGGCATACCCGGCGCGCTGCAATAAAGAGCCCAGGGCGCGCACATCTGCAAAGGGTGCTACGCGGGGCGAGGCTCCGCCGCTCAGCTCGGCTTCAGCAGCGAGCCAGGACTGGCGCAGTTCGTTCAGCGTCTCGCCCCCCAGCAGCGCCGCGAGCAAGAGTCCGTCGGGCTTTAGGGCGTGGCGGATCTGTACGAGCGCACCCGGCAGGTCATTAACGAGGTGCAGCGAAAGTCCTGAGACAACGAGATCGAGTGATGCTGGCGCAAATGGCAACGCCTCCTCATCTGCTACGACGCGCGGTCCAGCGCAGTGCTCGAGGATCCTCGGAGAGCGATCGACGTTGATGACGCGTTCGATGCCGGCCAAACCACAGATGCGCTGCGATAAGATCCCGTGGTGGGCGCCCAGGTTTACCGCGATCGGGAATGTTCGTTTGATCAGGGCCAGACGTTCGGCAAAGTCGTCTGCGACCCGGGCAAGCAGGAAGTCGTGGCTGGACGCAGTGGCTGCTACGCGATCGCGTCGGTGCGCATGGAGCCGCCGGTCGAAAATGAGGGCCGGATCATTTTTCTCTTGCGACAATGGATGGCATCCACTCGACTTATATGACCTGGCTCGCGAAGGCCGGCCCGGCACGGTATCATATCAGGCACTTTGATCTCTAATGCCCAGTTGGCACACCGGAGAGCACATGCGCGAGGGAGACGTCAATCAATGGACGGCCACAACCGCGCTTAGGCGAACGGCCGGAGCGCTCGCAGACCTGATTGTTCCACCGCTCTGCCTTGCGTGTCACCGGCCACTTGGTTCGCATGATGCAGTGTGTGCAGATTGCTGGCGAAAGATAGACTTCATCCGGCCTCCGCTTTGCGACCGCCTGGGGCTGCCGATGCCTTACGACACTGGCGGGGCGATGGTCTCCGCAGCTGCCGTTGCCGACCCTCCGGACTATGATCGGGCGCGAGCTGTGGGGCGGTTTGACGGGGTGATGCGCGAACTCGTGCACGATCTCAAGTTTCACGATCGCCACGACGTTCGACGGCTGCTCGGCCGATGGATGGTTGAAGCCGGCGCGGAATTGCTGAGTGACGCTGACGTGATCGTTCCAGTGCCACTCACGCGCGGGCGCCTGCTGAGTCGCAGGTTCAATCAATCGGCCATCCTTGCGCGTGAGGTGTCGCGCGGGAGCGGCGTTGCATTCGTACCAGCCGCGCTTAGGCGTACGCGGCGGACACGCCCGCAGGTCGGCTTGAGCCGACAGCAGCGCCGCAAGAATGTATCTGGTGCCTTTGACGTGGCAAGCGATCAGGCAGCGCGCATAAACGGGGCAAACGTAGTTCTGGTCGACGATGTCATTACGACGGGTGCGACCGTTGGCGCCTGCGCTAGAACCTTACGGCGTGCCGGTGCTGCCCGGGTCGATGTGTTGGCGCTTGCGCTTGTCACTGATGACGCGTTGGTCTCAACTTGAGGGACGAGACAGTCGATCGATAAGGAAGGACACAGTCCCGGTATGAAGTTTTACGATTGCACCTCGGCGCCGAGCCCACGGCGCGTACGAATCTTCATGGCGGAAAAGGGCATCGAAATACCGACCGTTCAAATCGATCTCGTTGCCGGCGAACAATTTTCGGAGGCCTACAAGGTCATCAATTCCCGCTGTGCCGTGCCGGCCCTGATGCTCGATGACGGCGCCGTGATTAGCGAGGTGCTGGCGATCTGCCGCTACCTAGAGGAGATTAATCCCGATCCGCCACTGATGGGCACGACGGCAAAAGACAAAGCGCTCGTTACAATGTGGGAGCGGCGGATGGAAATTGACGGGCTCATGGCGGCCGCTGAAGCCGTGCGCAATTTGTTCCCAGGGCTCAGGGCGCGCGCAGTCGTCGGCCCGCACAACTACGAGCAGATCCCCGCGCTTGTTGATCGTGGGAAGGCGCGGCTACTCGACTTCTATGCGGACCTCGACAGCTGGCTTGGACAAGCACCGTATGTAGCAGGCGAGGGCTTTTCGATCGCCGACATCACGGCGGTCGTGACGATCGACTTCGCCGCCAGCCGGCTAAAAATTCAAATCCCGGAAACATTCGCCTCGCTGCAACGCTGGCACCGCGAGATCTCCAGCCGCCCGAGTCTGGCTGCATAGTGATTTTGCGGTGCCAAAGTTGCCCACAGGGAACTGCACCTTGAAATTGCGTCGCACCTTCGGCGGCGCGACGCCAATCGTCTTTGCGATAGGGAGTTGAATCAGTAAGATAGTCGCAGACACCATCAGGAGATCAACCGCGAACCCCATGGCAAGAATTGTCGTCTACACGACCAGTCGTTGCCCCTATTGCCACAGGGCGAAAGAGCTCCTGCGCGGCAAGGGCATGATTTTCGAGGAGATCGACGTAACGGGTCGCGCGGAGCTGCGCGCGGTATTGCGAGAAAAGGCTGGCGGGCGCAATACGGTGCCTCAGATCTGGGTCGACGAAACGCATGTCGGCGGCTTCACGGATCTCTGTGCACTCGATGAAGAAGGTAAGCTCGACGACCTGCTGATTGAAGTTAGCTAGCGGCCTTTGCCACACAAGAGGTAACCCTCAATGACGGTTCCGCAATCATTGCGCTCATTTCGAGTGGGACTCGTGCAGCTGTGCTCGGGGCGCGATGTCGACAAGAATGTTGCGGATGCGACGACCCTAATCCGTGAAGCGGCCAAAGGTGGCGCGCAATACATTCAAACGCCCGAGACGACAACGATGGTCGAACACGAGCGTGCCCGGCTGCTTGCGGCAGCGTTGCCAGAAAAGAGCAATCCCGCACTTGAGCACTTTTGCGCCCTCGCGAAAGAACTCGGTGTTTGGTTGCACATTGGCTCGATGGCCATTCTGTTGCCGAGTGGCAAGCTGGCCAATCGTTCGTTCCTCATTTCGCCAGAAGGTATTGTCACGGCCCGTTACGACAAGATTCACATGTTCGACATCGATCTTGGCGGCGGGGAAAGCTATCACGAAAGTGCAAACTACGAGCCCGGTCGCCATGCGGTACTTGCCGACCTACCGTGGGGCCCCATCGGGCTTACCATCTGCTACGACTTGCGCTTCCCTTATGTTTATCGTGCCCTCGCCAGAGCGGGCGCCAAGTTTCTTGCCATTCCGTCCGCTTTTACGCGCCCGACGGGGCGGGCGCATTGGCACACGCTGTTGCGCGCGCGGGCGATCGAGTCACAGGCCTACGTCTTCGCTGCAGCCCAAGGCGGGCGTCATGAATACGGGCGCGAGACGTTCGGCCATAGCCTAGTGGTATCGCCGTGGGGCGAACTCTTGGCCGAGGGAGACACCCATCCCGAGGTGGTGATGGCCGATATTGACATGCAGTTGCTCGACGACGTGCGCAGTCGCGTGCCGTCGCTTCAGCACGACAGGGAATTTGAGGTCGCCCGGGCCAGTGATCACGTGCCGACAGAGGCCTCGTCGTGATCAAGTATCGGCTCAGATGTGAGGCGGGCCATGAGTTCGAGGGGTGGTTCCGGTCAAGTGCCGCCTTCGAGGCCCAGTCTGGCGCCGGACGGGTGACGTGTCCGGACTGTGGGGGCACTGATGTCTCCAAGGCCGTCATGGCACCCAGTGTAGCGATGCGCACCAAAGATAAAGAGAACGCCGCTGCTCGCCTGCAACCTGACAAGCAAGCCCAATTTCTCCAGTTGGTACGTGAAGCCCGACAGAAGCTTGTCGCAGATGCGGACGACGTCGGCGATCGCTTTCCTGAAGAGGCGCGCAAAATTCACTATGAGGAAGTGGAGGCGCGCAAGATCTACGGGGAAGCAACTGGTGAGGAGGTGCACTCGCTCTTGGAAGAAGGCATCGAATTCATGCCATTGCCGCGGCTGCCAGAGGACGGCAATTAGACAAGAGGAATGAGGCGAGTTCCCTGTCTCTCAGGGCCAGCATGCTGAGGGTTCACACGGCGGCGGAGCAGCGCCTTAATTTTCTGCAGCCGAGTAATGATGGTCGCGAAGGTGGCACTTGCCAATCCGCCATTGCACTGGTTTTCCATCGATCGCGTAGACCACAGTGTCGAGATGCAGAAGCGGCGTTCCAAGCTCAATGTTTAGTGCCTTTGCCACATCCGGTTTGGCGGATGTAACCCTGACCTTCTCTTCAATACGCGAGAGCAAAATCCCATGGTTGTGGGCGAGAATTACAATATTGCCGGGGATCTTGCTTCCTTTCTTCAGGTTTGGAAATTTGGATCGAGGCAGTGTCGCCTCCTCGACCATATAGGGAGTCCGCTCATGGACGCGGACTCCGCGAATACGTAACACCGGCTCATCGGTGCGCAATTGAAGAACCTTGGCTTCGTCGATGCTCGCAGACCCCTGGGTCAGCTCATAGTCCTCCAATTCTCCGTAGATGCGTGCACCCTTTCTATCCCGGATGTTGTTGAAGCGAATGGCGTGTTCTTTCGACGTCTGATCGATGACAAACGTGCCCCGCCCCTGGCGGCGTGAGATCAGCCGCTCCTTTTCCATTTCGTCGAGCGCCTTGCGTACCGTTCCAACGCTGATGCCAAGCTCGCGTGACAGCTCGATCTCATTTGGGATGGCGACACCGGGTTTCCATGTGCCTCCGACAATTCGCTTTACAAGCGTATCTCTCACCTGAAGGTAGAGTGGGCGAGTTGCAAAGCGCTCCGCTGCGGTCATGTTCAAGAATTCCTTGAGTTGGCATTTCCGTCGCAGGCCAGGGAAGGCTCAATGTTCTGCGCTCAGTTGCACGCTGGTGGACCTGCGTCGGGCTGTTTGGGGTCAAATGACCGGGAGTCGGACCGCAATATGTTCAACCTTGTTACGGTCCGAGAAGATGGCGCCCACTTCGCGGCCTCAAAACATCAATAATGTCCTTCTCGTCCTCGTTGGCCGTCCAACTTGTCGTTCCAGGGCCAGGAACACTCAGTAGACTGCAATTCTGTATTCTTCGAGAGAAAGGTTATCCGAGTCAACACGACCTTCGACCAAAGGCAGGCATCTAGCGAAGCGCATAGGACGTGCACGATCATTATCGGTTCACTTAGATTTTATCATTTTTTATCAGCATGTTGTGGTATAGAATTAAGATAATGCACTAATTTTATACACCCGCATAAAGTGTATAAAATGGCACCTCTACTATTTCAGATAGCGGACATGCTGTATCTTCGTCAGGCAATCTGGCCATTTTCAACGCTACGAATCCCAGTCCGGGTCGGGCTATCCGGGCAGTAAACTGGACCGCAGATCCACAGACGTTGCAGATACGTCTTCAATTCATGGCTCTCCCGATCAAATCTGACGGCGAGAGTCTGCCGGCTTGCTCCCTCTAGGTGCGATCGGCCGAGTTTGTAGATGGACCGGGGAGAATAGGCTTGCAGGCGTGTCCCCTGCCGGTGCAAACAACGGGTTGATCGCAGTGCGACAGACCTTGGCCGACGACCGGAGAGAGACCAGAAATGACGTTGCAGGCGGTAGAAGCCCGCTGCTCAAGCCCCGAAACCGATCGATCCGTGCGACACGACTGGACGCTGGAGGAGGCGCAGGCACTCTACGATGCCGCCTTCAATGACCTGATATTTGCAGCTCAAAGCGTGCATCGGCGCCACTTCGACCCCAACACAATCCAGAAGAGCAAGCTTCTGAGCATCAAGACCGGGGGATGCCCCGAGGATTGCGGCTACTGCAGCCAGTCCGCGCGCCACGCGTCCGGGCTCAGCGCGTCGAAACTGATGGAGGTCGAGCGCGTATTGAGCGAAGCCCGCAAGGCGCGAGAGGCTGGAGCAACGCGGTATTGCATGGGCGCGGCTTGGCGGTCGCCAAAGGGTCGCGACATGGACGCGCTCTGCGACATGGTGGAGGGCGTCAAGGCGCTGGGTATGGAAACTTGCATGACGCTCGGCATGTTAACCGATGAGGACGTCGCCAAGCTGAATGCCGCTGGGCTCGACTACTACAATCACAACATCGATACGTCTGAACGCTACTACTCGGAGGTCATCACGACGCGGACCTTTTCCGAACGGCTTGAGACGCTTGCCCGCGTTCGCGAGGCTGGCATCAAGGTGTGCGCAGGCGGAATCATCGGTATGGGGGAAGAACCCGAAGATAGGGTCGACATGCTGGTGACGTTGGCCAACCTGCCTGAGCATCCCGAGAGCGTTCCGATCAATATGCTGATCGCCATCCCCGGTACACCACTGGCGGACACCGAGGCAATCGACCCAATCTCCTTCGTGCGTACGATCGCGTTGGCACGTATCATGATGCCGAAGTCCTATGTGCGCTTGTCGGCCGGGCGGACGGAGATGAGCGACGAAACTCAGGCTCTTTGCTTCTTCGCTGGCGCCAATTCCATCTTTGCCGGTGATACGCTGCTGACGGCGGAGAATCCGGACGAAGATTCAGACGCCTTGTTGTTTGAGAAGCTCGGTCTGAAGACGCTGGAGCCTGCGCGCTGCTCGGGCGAGTAACCGATTGCGCTAGAACCATGCACGAGAGTCATGAGCGGTCGTTGGAAGCGCTGGCGCGCCGCGGACGTCATAGAGCACTCCAGCCACGAAGGGGCGTTGACTTCGCCTCAAACGACTATCTCGGTTTGGCGTCTTCAGAAGAACTGATGAGCGCGGCTCGCGCTGCGCTCGATCGCGGCGTGTCCATCGGCGCGGGCGGGTCGCGGCTGCTGCGCGGCAACGATCGCGAGCACGAAGCATTGGAGGCCGAGGCTGCGGCCTTTTTCGGTGCGCAGAGCGCGCTTTTCTTCGGCAGCGGTTTCATGGCCAACGCAGCGATCTTTGCCACGTTGCCGCAACGCGGGGATCTGGTTGTCCACGATGCGCTCATTCATGCAAGCGCTCATGACGGCATTCGCGCATGCAAGGCCGAGCGTGCGGAATCACATCACAACGATGCGCAGGCGTTCGACGATGCCGTTAAGGATTGGCGCCGCGCGGGAGGGACCGGCACGCCGTGGATCGCCGTAGAGAGCCTGTACAGCATGGATGGCGATCAGGCGCCGCTGGCGGATCTGATGGATATTGCCGAGCGGCACGAGGGTGTCCTGGTCATCGATGAGGCACATGCGACGGGCGTTTTGGGGCCAGAAGGGCGTGGGCTCGGTGCCGAATTCGAGGGGCGCGAGGGCGTCGTCACGCTGCACACATGCGGCAAAGCTTTGGGTGTATCGGGCGCCCTCGTGCTTGGCCCAAAAGTGCTTTGCGATTATCTCATCAACCGCTGCCGTCCCTTTATCTACGCGACCGCGCCATCGCCACTGGTCGCTGCTCTGGTACGCGCATCACTGATCATTTGCCGTTTTGACGGCGCGCGGCGCGACACGCTGCAAGATCTCGTGCGTGTTACGGCCAGTCAGCTTAAAGCGCGTTGCGGGGTCTCACCGTCCGGCTCGCAGATTCAGCCTGTTATCGTTGGAGGTGATGAGCAGGCGGTACGGCTTGCAAGGGTTATGCAAGAACGTGGTTTTGACGTGCGCGCCGTGCGACCTCCCACGGTTCCGGAAGGCACCTCGCGATTGAGGATTTCGGTGACACTCAACGTCAATGAGGCTCAAGTTCGGGACATGGTGGAGGCGCTGGCCGAGGAGTTGTCGAGGCACGCAGCATGAGACGATGCTTCATTGTCACCGGCACCAACACGGGTATTGGTAAGACAGTCTTTAGCGCAGGGCTTGTACGCTTTCTGAACGGGGCCTATTGGAAACCTGTTCAAGCCGGTTTGGACGGCGAGACGGATTTCGAAGCCGCACAGCGACTGTCGGGTCTGCCAGAAGAGCGCTTTCTGCCGGAAGTTTATCGCCTGAGGACACCGAGTTCGCCGCACTCTGCGGCCGAACGTGATGGAATCGAGATCGATGTCGACAGATTGGTGCCGCCTCATGTCGAGTGTCCTCTTATCATTGAGGGAGCCGGAGGCCTGATGGTGCCGCTCACCTCCGACAAGCTGCTGGTTGACGTCTTTGCGCAGTGGGGCGCACCGGTGATCCTGTGTGCTTCGAGCGAGCTTGGCACGATCAATCACAGTCTGTTGTCGCTGGAAGCGCTGAGCCGTCGGCAGATTCCCGTGCAAGGCATTGCCTTCATCGGAAATGAGAACGCCAATACGGAACGGACGATCGTTGAGATGGGGCACGTGCGCCGGCTTGGGCGCTTGCCGCGGCTCAATCCGCTTGATGCCACGACACTCAAGACGGCGTTCGAGGCAAGTTTTGATCGCGCCGATTTCTTGGCTGAGGCTTGCTCATGACCGTGGTCGACGACACAGCCATTTGGCACCCATTCACGCAGCACGCCATTCAAGACAAAAAGCTTGAGGTGTCGCTGAGCGAAGGCGCGTGGCTCGAGACACCCAAGGGGCGGCGTATTCTGGACGCCATTTCTTCGTGGTGGGTGATCACGCATGGCCATCGCCATCCGCACATCATGGCGGCCATCAAGGAACAAACCAATCATCTCGACCAGGTCATCTTTGCTGGTTTTACGCACGAGCCGGCCGAGCGTCTGGCCACCGGGTTGCTAGAGATTGCCCCACCAGGCTTCAGTCACGTTTTCTTCTCCGACAGCGGATCGACATCGGTCGAAGTCGCTTTGAAAATGGCACTCGGCTATTGGCACCATCTCGGTGAAAACCGCTATCGTGTCCTCGCATTGGAGCATGCCTATCACGGGGACACGTTCGGGGGCATGTCGGTTGGCGCACGCAGTGTCTTCAATGCGCCGTACGAGCCGCTACTTTTCGAGGTCGGCCGCGTCCCGTATCCCTCGGCGGGGCATGAGCAGGATACGATCGATGTTTTGGATGCCGTTTGTTCGGAGGGCAATGTTGCAGCACTCATCGTCGAGCCGCTGATCTTAGGTGCAGGTGGCATGCTGATGTATTCAGCCGCCACGCTGGCCGAAATGAAGCGAGTGTGCGATCGCCATGGAGTACTGTTCATTGCCGATGAGGTGATGACGGGTTGGGGACGGACAGGGACGTTGTTTGCGTGCGAGCAAGCCGACATCTCGCCCGACATCATGTGTATTGCCAAAGGACTCACGGGCGGTGCTCTGCCTTTGGCAGTCACTCTCTGCGTGCCTCAGATATTCGAAGCGCATCTCTCGCCCGACCGCTCCAAGACCTTCTACCACTCAAGCTCGTATACAGCGAACCCACTCGCTTGCGCTGCTGCTTGCGCCAATCTCGAAATTTGGGAGAACGAGCCCGTGCGAAAGCGGATCACCACGTTGGCGCAGCGGCAAGCGGCGCACTTGGAGCAATTGCGCAAGGATTCGCGCTTTAGGAACGTGCGTCAGTTGGGCACCATCGCCGCATTCGAGCTCGAAGTTACCGATCCAGGCTATTTGGCTGGCGTCGGCCCCAAGATCTATGCCGCGTTTCTCGAGCGGGGAGCACTTCTTCGCCCGCTTGGAAACACCGTCTATGTCATGCCGCCGTACTGCATCACAGAGGGTGAACTTTCCCACGTCTACAACGGCATTCAGGCAACGGTGGACGCCCTCAAATGAGCGCCCGCATTGGGGGCCGGTTAAACTCAATGATCGCCGGGTTGGGCCACTTTGCGCCTGAGCGGCGGGTAACGAATGCGGAAATCGAAGAGCGCCTCAAGCTCGATGCAGGATGGATCGAACGCCGCACGGGCATTTGCGAGCGTCGCTATGCTGGCGAAAACGAGGCCCTGAGCGACATCGCTGTGAAGGCCGGCGACATGGCGCTGGACGACGCGGGTGTTGATCGCTCGGCAATCGCGCTGACGCTGTTGGCAACGAGTACACCCGATCATCTTTTGCCGCCGTCAGCCCCGCTCGTGGCTCACCTGCTGGGCCTTGAGAAGTCAGGCGGCATCGACTTGGCAGGCGCATGCGGTGGGTTTCTCTATGCTCTGACCTTGGCCGATGGTTTTGTGCGCACGCGCCAAGCTGCGGTGCTGGTGATCGCGGCAAACATTCTATCGCGCCGGATCAATCCTGATGACCGCGGAACGAGCGCGCTTTTTTCTGATGCAGCAGGTGCGGTTGTTCTAACGCCGACACAGCGGTCAGGTACCGGCATCCTCGGTTTGCGACTTTCCGCAGATGGGAACGATTATGACCTGATCAAAATCCCAGCCGGCGGAAGCCGAAAGCCATTCTCGCGGAATCTTGCAGACGACGAGACGAAAATGATCATCTCTGACGGCAGGGCGGTCTTCTTGAAGGCCGTCCACATGATGGTCGGTTCTTCGCGTGCCGCCCTCAATGACGCCGAACTCACAGTGTCAGATGTCGACTTGTTGGTGCCGCACCAGGCGAACATGCGCATGATGGAGGCGGTGCGCCATCAGCTCGATATTCCGCCGGAAAAAATGGTCTCAACGGTCTCGATGTTCGCCAACAGCTCGGCGGCAACCATTCCATTGTCGTTGTCGATTGCGGCGCAGGACGGACGTCTCAAGCGAGGCGACCGCATTTTGATGTGCGCGGCAGGTGCCGGTCTGACCGGCGGCGCCGTCGTCATAGGTCATTAAAGCAGCAGCCCTACTCTTTGATCTCGGTTCGCACTTGGGCGTAGCTCAACACTGCGAACATCAGCGTGCCGCCAAAAACATTGCCTGCAAGTGTCGGCAGGAAGAAATGCCCGACGGTATCGCCGAACGAAATCGATCCTTTGAGAACGGCGTAAAGCGCCTCCGCCGATCCCGCGATGACGTGCGTGAAACCGCACAGCGCGATCAAATACGTCATGAGAGCAATGACGACAAATTCGGAGCCTTCTGAGGAGGGCAGCATCCAAACGAGTGCTGCGATGATCCAGCCGGCTCCGATCCCGCGAATGAACATCTGCCAGGGTGTGTTCGACATCACAACGCCGACGATGGCATCAAGCTCACGCGCGACCTCGCTGGAAACGACGTTCGTGTCCGCGATCGCGAGGGCAAAGATAAAACATCCAACGAGGTTTGCCGCGAGCACAATTGTCCACAAGCGCAACAATCCAAAAAGCCAGTCGAGTTTTCGACGGGTGATGACTGGAAGCACCGCCGTTAGCGTATTCTCGGTGAAGAGTTGCTGGCGGCCGAGGATGACGATCAAGAATCCCACGGCGTAGCCGGTTTTGGATATGATCGTTTTCCATTCCGTGTCCGGCAGGTGCGCAGCGAGCACCGCCTCGGTGAGAAAGGAAAACCCAATCGAGATGCCGGCAGCGAGGCCCGACCACCACAGCGCGGAAAAGTGCCGTCCAAGCTCGCCCTCGCCTTCCGTGCGAATGATTTCATAGACAACAACCGCCCGTAGGCGAGCAGCACCCTTGACGTGGCTTTTCTCGGCCCGGGACAGACCAACCTTTGGCTCGGGAATTTCCTCATGGTCGTGACCAGCCGTTTTCGTGGCCACTTTGGGCTTTTCAGTCATCGGTTGGGCTCCAGGGAGGATCGATTGAGATCAATGGGGATCAGACCTGAATTTGCTGACAATCGCAATGTGGGGTGTGACCAAGAGCCATCTGACACACCAGGGGCCAACGATCAGTGAGCATTTTCGCATTCAAGGGGCTGGGATATGGATCAAATCGTTCATAATCGTATCGATCGGTGATCGCGTACTGCTCCGTTGACCGTAAGGATGCAGGGACGCACTTTGCGACTGTGGCGTTCTCGATGAGTCGGCGATGCGCACCAGGGGCGTTTGGTACCGGAGAGGTTTCCACATGGCGGGGCTTTCCCGTTCGCTCAATCACGTAAGGGAGCGCTACGACGTTATCGTCGTGGGCTCAGGTTACGGTGGCGGCGTTGCCGCTTCGCGGCTGGCGCGTGCGGGCAAGCGTGTTGCTGTGCTAGAGCGTGGACGCGAAGTTGTGACGGGGGAATTTCCCGCACGCTTTCCCGATCTCAAGAACGAGCTGCAGGTGAGAGGCAAGCGCGTGCAGATGGGCTCGTCGTCGGGGCTCTACGACGTGCGCCTGGGCGAGGACATGCATGTGCTCGTTGGGTGCGGGCTGGGCGGCGGGTCGCTCGTCAACGCCGGAGTTGCCTTGCGGCCAGATCACCGCGTCTTTGCCGACGAGGTCTGGCCCGGGCAGATTGCGCAGGATGGGTTCCTCGAGGAAGGGTTCCGCCGCGCTGATCGCTGGCTGAATCCGCAAAGCGACCCGAAAGCCGACACGCTCACGAAGTTCCAGGCCTTGCACGCGGCGGGCAAGGCGCTCGATCACGAGCCGATCGCGCCGCGTGTCACCGTGAATTTCGAAGAAAGCGTCAATGCAGCGGGTATTGCGCAGCCCGCTTGCACGCGCTGCGGCGATTGCTGCGGGGGTTGCAACGTTGGTGCCAAGACATCGATTGCACTCACTTATTTGCCCGATGCGGTTCGCCATGGGGCTGAACTATTTACGCATGCAGGCGTGCGCTACGTCACCAAGGCGCGGGACGGAAGCTGGCAGGTGTGCGTGCGCCGACTTGATGGAGAGGACGCGAAAAGTGAGGAGCTCACGCTGAGCGCGCCGCTGGTCGTTCTTGCAGCCGGCACGCTGGGATCGACGGAAATTCTGTTGCGCTCACGCGAGCAGGGCCTGGCGGTGTCGGACCGGTTGGGCCAACGCTTTTCCGCCAATGGCGACATCATTGCGTTTGGGTATGGCGCGAAGATTCCGGTCAAAGCCGTCGGCATCGGGCATCCGCCGAAACTCGACGGCGTCGAAATTGGGGCGGCTGTCTCCGGGCAGATCGAGTTCGACGACGAGAACGATCTGGCGCAAGAACTGCGCGTGCAGGAAGGCGTGCTGCCATCGGCAATTGCGCCGGCGTTGCCGGTGTTGTTCATTCCCAACGGGCGCCTGCTTGGCGCGCTGCAGAGCCTCATCAAAGGTGTCTACGAAGGTCCGTTCGCAAACCTGCAGACGTTCTTTGCGGTTTCGCACGACAGCGCGTCGGGCCGCTTCGTGCTGGAAGACGACCGGCTCTCACTTCGCTGGCCGAATGCAAAGGACGAGCCTGTCTACGCAAGGCTCGACCAAGTGTTGGCCGCCATCGTCGAGCAGTCAGGCGGGTCGTATGTGAAGAACCCGTTGTCGGGAACGGTAATGGGGCATCAGCCGGCGACAGCGCATCCCTTAGGCGGCGCTGGCATGGGGCGCGAACGTGGCGATGGCGTTGTCGATCACAAGGGACAGGTCTTCGATGGCGCCGCCGGGCAGGGGCCGACGGCGGTGCACCAGGGGCTTTATGTGATCGACGGTGCGGTGATGCCGCGCTCACTCGGCGTCAATCCGCTCTATACGATTACGGCAATGGCCGAACGCGCGCTGATACATATGGCGCAGGATTATGGTCTGCGCTTCGATGATGCCCCGTTCGATGGCACGCCGGTTGCTCCGACCGATGTGGGCGGGCTTCGCGCCGCGTGAGAGGCCGAATGCAGAGTGGGTGCGTTGGCCGACTGACGGATCTGGTTAGCCTTGGAAGGGCCGCAAGCCGAAGCTTGCGGCCCTGCAGTTGTGCGTCATCCTCATTCAATCATGCACTCTTCTTGTAGTGCAGCGCCTCGTCGACGCCTCTTGTGGCATCGCCAGCGCTATAGGAGTGTGCGCCCGCGCCCGCCAGTTTGCCCTTGTCGACGATCAGGTATTCGTCTCGAATCGGCTTGTTGTCGAAGTGCGCTTCGAGAATCTCGCGAACGCCGGCTGCGTAGCGAGCTTGAGCCGACAGTGAGGTGCCTGAGATGTGCGGCGTCATGCCGTGATGTGGCATCGTGCGCCAGGGGTGGTCCTTGGGTGCCGGCTGCGGGAACCAGACGTCGCCCGCGTAGCCTGCGAGCTGCCCGCTTTCGAGTGCGCGAACAACGGCGTCACGATCGCAAATCTTACCGCGTGCCGTGTTCACCAGGTAGGCACCGCGCTTCATTTTCGAGATCAGCTCGTCATTGAACATATGCTCGGTTTCGGGATGAAGCGGGCAGTTGATGGTGACGACGTCGCAAACCTTGACCATGGACTCCACATTCGGATGGAAGGTGAGGCCCAGCTCCTTCTCGACGTGCAGC
>CAZUKP010000029.1:33895-39047 GCA_964620915.1 uncultured Hyphomicrobium sp.
GGCGGTGGCGGTCAGTGTAGTGCAGCTTGACGTCGAACGGCTTCAAGCGACGCAGAACGGCAAGTCCGATGCGGCCCGAAGCAACCGAGCCGACGTTCATGCCTTCCAAGTCGTAGGAACGCTCAACGCAATCGGCAATGTTCCATCCACCCTTCACGACCCATTGGTACGAAGGGATGTAGTTACGTACGAGCGACAGGATCATCATGACAACATGCTCGGCCACGCTGATGGAGTTGCAGTAGGTCACTTCCGCGACTGTGATGCCGCGATCGATTGCCGCCTGTAGGTCGACGTGATCGGAGCCGATTCCGGCGGTGATCGCCAATTTCAAGTTCTTGGCCTTGGCGATGCGTTCTTCGGTGAGATAAGCCGGCCAGAACGGTTGCGAAATCACCACGTCGGCATCGGCTAGCTCATGCTCGAAGACAGAGTTCGGGCCGTCCTTGTCGGAGGTCACGACAAACTTGTGGCCCTTGCTTTCAAGGAACGGGCGCAAGCCCAGCTCGCCCGAGACGCTGCCGAGTAATTCGCCGGGAGTGAAATCGATCGCCTTGGGTGTTGGCAATGTCTGGCCATCCGGATAGCGGTCGAGCTTGGGGATGGCGTCGCGGGCATACGACTTGGGATAGCCGCCGACGGGGTCGTCGTAGAGGACGCAGAGTACCTTGGCCATGGCCGGGCTCCTTTCTCGATGGTTCGAGAGGAAACGCCTGAGCGACGCCGATTGTTCTGTTCGTTACGAAGTTATCTGGCTCCATCGCACGGCGTCGCGGAGCGTGGTGAAGCGGCTAGTTCGGCGCTTCCTCATTGCAGGGCCGTTGTGGCGCGGACAATCTCGGCCACCTTTGGCAGGCTCTGCCTATCTCAACAGGTAATCAAATTGCTTCCACAAACAAGACCATCGATCGCATCAATCATGGTCGAAAGCCATGGTGAACAGCATAACCCGGAAATGGAATGGCCGTGGGAGGAAGCGGTCGTATCGGCGAGGGTTGGTGGAGCCGAGGGGAATCGAACCCCTGACCTCTGCAGTGCGATTGCAGCGCTCTCCCATCTGAGCTACGGCCCCGGAACGAGTGGGCGGCATTTAGGGGGTGGCCCGGAATCTTGTCAAGGAACGCAGTGGAACCGCGCGTCTTGCCGGGCCGCGGTCTTGCCCCGCTTACGTGGCAAGGGTACACGTCTCGCTGGCCTAGGGCAGGCTAGGAAACCCGGATACGACCAATGATCGAATTCCTCGGCTTTATCAGCTACGTCATCACGCTTTACACTTACATCGTGATCGCAAACGTGATCATGAGCTGGCTGATGGCATTTGGCGTAATCAATCCCTACAACTCGACTGTTCGCGCCATCTGGCAAGCTTTGAACGCGCTCGTGGAGCCATTGCTGAGGCCGATCCGGAATGCCCTTCCGAATTTCGGTGCGATCGATCTTTCGCCGATTGTCTTGCTGCTCGCCTGCTTTTTCGTGCAGAGCGTCGTCTTGCCGAACATTGCCAAGCTGTTCTTGTAGTGGGCGAGAGCGATCGGCCTTGGCGCGCTGGGCAAGGGTGCGTCATCGTGCGCGTGCGCGTGACGCCGAAATCCTCGCTAGAAGCCATGGACGGCGTTACGTCGACCGCTGAGGGGCCGGCTTTTGTCGCGCGGGTGCGCGCTGTGCCGGCCGATGGCGAGGCCAACGCGGCGCTGGAAAAGCTCGTTGCGCGTTGGCTCGACGTGCCCAAGAGCACGGTTTGCGTTACTCATGGCGCCAAATCGCGCGTCAAATCGCTCACCATCAGCGGGGAAACCGGTTGCCTGGAGCAGCGCTTAGCGGCCAAACTTGAATGCGCCGGATGATCCAAGAAACGACGAGGGAGGACTGCCGCTCATGACCCAAGCCTTTACTATCGACGGCAAGGCAATTGCCGCAAGAGTTCGCGCCGATGTTGCCGCTGATGTGGCCCGCCTCAAAGCTGAGCACGGGCTTACACCGGGGCTGGCCGTCGTGCTGGTGGGCGAGGATCCGGCGAGCGCCGTCTATGTGCGCAACAAGGCCAAGCAGACGGTCGAAGTCGGCATGGAGTCGTTCGAGCACAAGTTGTCCGAAGACACGAGTGAAGCGGCACTCTTGGAGATCGTTGCCAGGCTCAACGCCGATCCGGCGGTCCACGGAATTCTGGTGCAGATGCCGCTGCCCAAGCACATCGACAGCGTAAAGGTCTTGGAGTCGGTCGATCCGGCCAAGGACGTCGATGGGTTTCATCCCATGAACGTCGGCAAACTGTCGATCGGCGAGCGGGCGCTGGCGCCGTGCACACCTGTCGGCTCGATCATTCTCGCCAAGTCGGTGAAGGATGATCTGTCCGGTCTCGACGCCGTCGTCGTCGGGCGTTCCAATATCGTCGGCAAGCCGATGGCTCAGCTGCTTTTGCGCGAGAACTGCACCGTGACGATCTGCCATTCGCGCACGAAGGACCTTCCCGCGGTTGTGCGCCGCGCGGATCTTGTCGTCGCGGCGATCGGTAAGCCTGAGTTCGTGAAGGGCGACTGGATCAAGCCGGGTGCAATCGTGATCGACGTTGGCATCAACCGCATCCTGAAGCCCGACGGCAAGGGCAAGCTTGTTGGCGACGTTGCGTTTGCGGAAGCCGCGCAAGTGGCGAGCGCGATTACGCCGGTTCCGGGCGGTGTCGGCCCCATGACAATCGCTTGCTTGTTGAAGAACACGGTTGAAGCCGCGCAAATGCAGAAGGGCATTGCGGCGAAAGCAGCTTGAGGTCGGGGAGTAGGCAGTAGGCAGTAAGGCAGTGCCACCAGGCAATTGCCTACTGCCTTTTTGTCTTTAAGCCGCTTGGGATTGCCGTAGCGTCTCGCCGCGATAGCTCAACGCTTCCGCGATGTGCACGCGCGCAACGCGCTCTGCATCATCGAGATCGGCGAGCGTGCGTGCGACGCGCAGGGTGCGATGGAAGCCACGCGCCGACAATTGCAGCGTCTCGCTCGCCTGGCGCAGTAGTGCGATGCCCTCCTCATCAGGAGTGGCGATCGTTTCCAACAAATGGCCGGAGCAGTGCGCATTCGTGCGCACGCCCTTCACGCCAAGCGCGTCAAACCGCGCGCGTTGAAGGTCACGTGCCTTGGTGACGCGAGCACGGACCTCCGCACTGCCTTCCGCGGGTGCTGGCAACACCAGATCGGCCGCGCTGACGGCCGGTACCTCGATTTGCAGATCGATACGATCCAGCAGCGGACCCGAGATCCGGGCCTGATAGTCGGCCGCACAACGGGGGCCGCGTTTGCAGGTGACACCAGGCGCGCCGGCGCCGCACTTGCAGGGGTTCATGGCGGCCACCAGCTGAATGCTGGACGGGTAGGCGATGCGGTGGTTGGCGCGCGCGATCACCGTCTCGCCGGTTTCAAGCGGCTGGCGCAGCGCATCGAGGACGCCCGGCTGGAACTCTGGCAGTTCATCGAGAAAGAGCACGCCAAGGTGGGCGAGGCTCACCTCACCGGGACGTGGTCGCGTGCCCCCGCCCACGAGTGCGGCCATGCTTGCCGAATGATGAGGCGTACGGAAGGGCCGTTCGGTGGCGAGCTTGCCGCCCATCAATTCGCCCGCGAGGCTGTGGACCATCGAGACCTCGAGCATTTCTTCGGTGGTGAGCGGCGGCAGGATCGAGGGAAGACGCGCGGCCATCATCGACTTGCCCGCGCCCGGCGGTCCGATCATGAGCAAGTTGTGGCCACCGGCGGCCGTGATCTCAAGCGCACGCTTGGCGCTTTCCTGGCCTTTCACGTCGCGCAAGTCTGGCATCGTATCGATCACATTGCCGAGATTGGGTTTCGGGCGCGAAAGGGTTTGCAGCCCCTTGAAGTGGTTGACGAGTGACAGGAGATGCGGGACGGCCAGGATGTCGACGTCCTCTCCCGCCCATGCCGCTTCCGGACCGTCGGCAGCGGGGCAGATCAGACCCTTGTTTATGGCGCTCGCGCCGATCGCAGCGGGAAGCGCACCCGGCACTGAACGGATCGAGCCGTCCAGGGCCAGCTCGCCGATCGCCGCGAAGCCTGAGATGGCATCGGGCGCCACCGCCTCCATGGCGACCATCATGGCGAGCGCAATCGGCAGATCGAACTGGCTGCCTTCCTTGGGCAGGTCGGCAGGGGCCAGGTTCACAGTTATATGCTTATAGGGCAGCCCGAGCCCGACGGCGTGGAGTGCGTTGCGGACCCTTTCGCGGCTTTCGGCAACGGCCTTGTCGGGCAGCCCGACGATGACGAAGGCGGGCTGGCCAGGCGTGATGCGCACCTGCACCTCGACGGGCCGGGCCTCAATGCCGACGAACGCGAGGGTGGAAATCTGGCCGTACATGGTGCCCCCCTACCGGGTACAACTCGAGGTTAGCTGAGGCCGGACGGGAGGGGTGATTATATACTTTACAAAAGTTAAGGAACGCGCTAAACTCCTGCGTATAATCAGGAGTAATTGCGATGAAACTCGTCGAAACCACCGTGACAGAGACGACCATCCGTCTACTGCTCGCGGACAACCCTGATCCCGCTCTGACCGCGTCTTGGATTGAATGCCAACTCCCAATGGCAAGCCTGAAGCTGGGAAGCGGTACAGCGATTGGCGATCCTAATATCCGGCGTCTCGCACTAGTTCATCAAGCAGCCCTTCACGAAGCGCGAAACGCAATAACCGCTGAAATTCGGCGCCTTGAAGGTCTTGCCTCAAGTAATCCTCCATAGCAGCCACAATTTCCCGGCGGCCTTCAATCGCATCCTCGTCAAGGCACATTTCCATGACCGATCTCACCAATCCAATTTTCAATGATGAAGACAAAGCCCGCGCGCACTTGGAAAAGCTGCGCTGGCCCGATGGTCCCGTGTGCCCACACTGCGGGGCAACGGATCATCACGTCGTTGCCGTCCAATCGACCGGCAAGCAGACCAAGACGCCAAAGAAGGGCAAGCATCGCCCTGCCCGCAAAGGCCTCTACTACTGCAACTCATGCAAAGAGCAGTTCACTGTCCAGGTAAACACCGTCTTGGAGAAGAGCCATATCCCGCTCAACAAGTGGCTGGCGGGCTTCTACCTGATGTGCGCGTCCAAGAAGGGCATCTCAGCCCATCAGCTCCATCGCACGCTTGGCATTACCTAC
>CAZUKP010000030.1:0-38352 GCA_964620915.1 uncultured Hyphomicrobium sp.
TCGGTCGCCAAGTACATGGTCAAGCGACACGGACCACCGAGCCAAGGATGGCGCATCCTTCTTGGTAATCACGCGCCGGACATTGCCGCCATGGACTTATTTGTTGTACCGACCATCAGCTTCGATCTGCTCTATGCTCTCGTCATCGTACGGCTAGACCGCAGAGAGCTGGTCTGGGTCAATGTCACGGCGAACGCCGTTCACTTAAGCGTCTGAGGTGGTATTCGGCCTCTTGGTTCGATGGGTCGATCTCAAGCACCTTGAGTAAATCATTAGTCGCATGGTCAATGTCGCCTTTCTCGGCGTAGGTGAAGGCCCGGTTGAAGTAGGCGGTGAGATAAGCAGGGTCGACCGCGATGGCTTTATCGAAGTCAGCGATGGCGCGGACAAGCTCGCCTTTCTCGACATAAGCTACCCCCCGGTTGAGATATGCTCTTGCGATAGTCGGGTCGAGTGCAATGGATTTGTCTAGACCGACGATCGCTCGGTCGTAATATCCCTTGCTTAAGAAGGCGAGTGCTTGATCGAGGTGGGCCGCGGCATCATTAGGGTCGAGCGCGATGGCCTTGGTCAAATCCGCGATGGTGCGATCGAATTCGCCCTTTCCGGTGTAGGCGCGACCCCGGTTGAAATAGGCGTTGGCAAGATTAGGGTCGAGCGCGATGGCTTCGTCGAAATCAGCGATGGCGCGGTCGTAGTGTCCTTTAATAGAGAAAGCTAACCCTCGACTATTGTAGGCCTTGGCAATTTTCGGATCGAGCGAAATGGCCTTGGTCCAGTCGTCGATCGCCCGGTCATGATCGCGCTTCTCGGCATAAGCTAAACCGCGGTTGAAATAGGCCGCAAAATCCGGATCGAGCTCGATGGCCGCAGTGTAATCTGTGATGGCCCGGTCAAGCTCGCCCTTCCTGTCATAGACGAGGCCCCGGTTATAATGAGCGAGGGCGTTCCTCGGGTTGAGTCGGAGAGCTTCGTTAAAGTCAGCGATGGCGCGGTCAAACTCGTCATTGTCGCTATATAACTGCCCTCGGTTGGTGTGAAAGGCAGAATTTTTGGGCTCAAGCTCGATGGCCTTGCTCAGGTCAGCCACAGCAAGGTTGAACTCGCCCTTGTCTCCATGGACATGGCCACGATTGTTGTAAGCCTTGGCATTGTCGGGGTCGAGCGCGATGACCTCCGTATACGCCCTTATAGCGGAGTCGAACTCGCCCTTATCACTGTGGGCGAGGGCGCCGTGAAAGTAGGCCGCAGTTGATGCTTCCCGAGGGTCCTGGCCGCCGCGGCCAATAATCTGAGTGCAGGCGCTGACTATGCGTCGAAGCGCCTTCAACTGAGTGCAATCCTCGAGGGTCGTCTCATATGCGCCTCGGTTGAGTTCATGTGAGCTAGCAGTTCTAGCCGAAGACGAGAGATTTCGTCCTGGCCTGATGCGCGGCTAACATTACCACAGCCCAATTTCTAAAGTCATGGCTCGTAAGCAAGGATTTTTATTCATAAGCCTCTAGGTCTGTGTTAGACCATACCGCAGATAACTCAAATATCCTACGGAGCAGTAGCGTCCATGTGGTCAAGGAACCATCGGTGTACGAATTCTCCAGTGCAAAAATCAACATGGCCGGTCGAAGGCGGCCTTGGCCCATGATCACAGGCTGCTATGCTCGCAGCGGGTGGTAGCCCGATGGCTCAAAACACATCAACCGCAGCACAGGGAGCTTCGACTGGCTTCTTGGGTTTCTGGCAACTGTGGCGCGGCGAGCAGCCACTACGGAAGGCCTTTTGGCTTTACTTCTTCATCGGAAGCTTTCTTGCTTCACTTTTCGGGCTGGGTTTGGCTGCCGTAGTGCAATACGTGGTGGAGCAGATAGTCGGAGGTTCGATTGGTAGGACTGCCGCACTTCTCCTTTACGCTCCTTTTTCCTTCCTGGCACCCGCTGCGTATCAAGTATTTTCTGGTATCGGGGTTTGGCGCAGTGCGGCCTGGAACAGGCTTACCGGCATCCTTGCAAGGGCATTCATAGCTCTCGATTTCGCGGTCCTGCCCCTTCTGTTTGGTAGCTTACTCTATGCCTTGTTCTCTGGGGAGGAAGCAGCGCTTACGACGCCTTAGGAGGAGAGGCTCCAATCTCAGGGGGATGTTCAAAGACGCCGGACAAGTTCGAGACGAGCATCGGGACGCTCAAATTCAAGGACGGCGCTCCGAGCGCGGAGACTGTAGACAAGGGTCTACGACAATCTCGACTTCACGCACGCCTGGGCACTCGGCAAAGGCCACAACTTAAGCCCTGACACGGCCGCGAGGGTTGAACTAGCATAACGAACCGGCCTCTGCTGAACGGCTCGATGCCACGCGAAGCTCTGGTCATCTTCCGTTCGCGCTGTCAAAAAAATGGAACGGCTCAAATTTACGTTTGAAATTCTCCCCGGCGAAGCCATTGTTCTGGACGAGTAACGGCCCGATCCTCATTGTACTCACTTACCAGAGGTGACCATGTCTTTGGCGTCATCCAACGCCTTTTTCATGGCGGGGAGGGCATTCATTTTTTTCAGCCTCTTAATCAAGCCATAGGCGTCAGTCCTCTCCATCTCCTCTTGAAGAACATCGATCACCACGGCCACCGCCCTCTCGAGCGCATGCATCCGGGTCTTTAGCTCCTCGAGCTTCTCGAGCTCCTCGAGTCGGTCTTGCTTGGTCATCACTCCAATTTATAATACCGGAAGTTGAGCCTGCCTGTGCTTTTTTCTAATCTGATGTGAAGTCTCACCTCGCGCTCAAGGGAGGCAGGTATGATGTCCTTTCCGAAAATTCCATCCCAGGCTGGATTCGCATTGTAAGACAGAATCATCTCATGATTGAGAGCGATGCCGCGATGCGGCTGCTTTTACAACAATGCGCCTTGGGATTGATTGGCAAGCCTCAAAGGAGCAGCGGGTGCAAAGGTCCTAAAGCGCCCGCTGCTCACTCGATCTGTCGCCGGCGGAGCATGGATGATCGTTGGGGGCTTGATAGGTTGGCGCAGCCGATTTCTGTGTCAGTGCCGCGCGCGGTTCTCAACTAGATCTCGGCGCGGTTGGGTCACGTTCGTTACGCGTGACAAAAATTGCCACAAGTGCGACGCGGCTCGTCGCTGGAGGATCACGGTGTCAGTTCTCCGCAATCTACTCACCGCAACAGCGGTTGGCCTGTTTCTCCTCTCACCTCAACTTGGGTTTGCGGAAGAAACGCCTTCGGCTGAGTCTGCGTTGAATGACTGCGCGCAGTTGGAAGATCTCAGCCTAAAGATACGCGGCTGCACGCTGCTTCTTGATCGTGCCGAGGGAGTGAGTCCGGAACTCAAAGCCAGCCTTTATCTTCTAAGGTGCATCGCGTACGAAAGGACGGGTGAGTTCAATTCCGCTATCGCAGATTGCTCTGCAGCGATTGCGCTCGACCCGAGAAGCCAAGCGGCACACCACACCCGAGGCAGGGCTTACTTTGACAAGGGTGAGCTTGATCTTTCCGTCTTGGACGACACCGAGGCCATCAAAATTGGCCCGAAGGACGCTGAGCTATACGTCAGTCGGGGCGCCACATACGGAACTAAGGGCGACTATGACCTTGCGATCACTGACTTTGACGAGGCTATCAAGCTCAACCCAGAAGAGGCGAAGGCCTTTTTAAACCGCGGTGCAGCTTACGCTAACAAGGGCGACAAACAGCAGGCCATCGCTGATTTCCGTCAGGCGCTTGCACTCGACCCATCACTTGAGGCCGCTGCAAGAAACCTCAAAGCGCTGGGTGCAGGTGCGGCCCAATGAAGCAGATTGGGACGATATCGGAGGCTGCGTAACCGCTACCCCTAGCGCCCAGACCTGAGAGGAGGTTTCCATGACGCAACGAGGGAGCGTTGCCGCGCGTGACCGCGTAATGCGGGTTTTCGTCTCCTCCACATTTCGCGATATGGAGGCAGAGCGCAACGACCTCGCGACGCGTGTCTTTCCTAAGCTACGGGAGTTGTGTGAACAACGTGGCGTGGTATGGGGCGAAGTGGATCTTCGCTGGGGAGTTACCAGCGAGGAGCTTGCTGAGGGACGCGTGCTACCAATTTGTCTTGAAGAGATACACGACTGCCGCCCCTATTTCGTCGGCTTGCTGGGTGACCGCTATGGCTCGGTGCTAAACGAGATTCCCCAGGACTTGGTTGAGAGAGAGCCGTGGCTTATCGACTATACGGGTTGCTCGATTACAGAGTTGGAAATCCTTCACGGAGCGTTAAACGAGCCTTCACGGTGCGAGCACGCCATTTTCTACTTCCGGGATTCTGCGTACATAAATCGGTTGCCGCCTGGAGAGGGTCGCAATGCTTATGCGCCTGAGAGCCCGGATGCAGCGCTGAGACTTGTGGACCTGAAGCGACGCATCCGGGAAAGCGGGTATCCTGTATGTGATGGCTACAAGAGCCCGCAGGAACTGGGCGATCGGGTTCTCGCAGACCTCACTGCAGTTTTGGATCTGCGTTTCCCCACCCGCGAAGAAGAGCCATTGAACCGCGAGGCGCGGCGACATCAGGCCTTTCAGGAGCAAGCCGTAAGTGGCTACGTCGCGGGCGAACGCTACAGCGCCCGACTGGAAGAGCACCTAGCAGGCAATGGCCCCCCCTTGGTGGTCACGGGGCCCTCCGGCAGTGGAAAGTCAGCGCTGCTCGCTCATTGGGTCACCGCTATCGAGGCCGGTAACTACGATCCAGTAGCGCCGGGAGGAGTGGTCGCGCACTATGCTGCCGCATCGCCCGGAGGCAGTTATTGGCCGCGCGCGCTAGAGCGCGTTACGCTCGAGTTGGCCCGGCGCGGACGCACTCAGCTGGCTGCATTGCCAAGCGACCATACCCAATTGCCACATCTATTCGAGAGCGTGCTGAAACAGACGACGGCTCAATCTCGCATGGCGGTCGTGCTTGACGGCGTTGACGAGCTTGACATTGGAGATTTTTCAGCGCTTTCCTGGTTGCCAGCTACGCTGCCTGTCGATGCCCGCTTAATCGTATCCACGGGCTCCGGTCCAGGGCTTGAGGTTCTACGCGCGCGCGGCTGGCCCGTGATAGAGTTGCAGCCGCTTTCCCTCGACGAGAGGCGCCATTTTGTAACCCGGTTTCTGGCCACGTATCGAAAGCGTCTCGCGAAGCCCCTAGTGGAGCTTATTGCGAGTGCCGAACGCACCTCAAATCCACTTTATATGCGCACTTTGCTCGAAGAGCTCAGAGTTACAGGGCGCCACGAGGAGCTTGAGCAGAAAATTGCGTCATATCTGCAAGAACCAGACTTGCCGAGCCTGCTTGATCGCGTGCTCCGACGCTATGAAGAAGATTTCGAGCGCGACCGGCCCCATCTCGTAGGCGAGGCACTCTCGCTCATCTGGGCCGCACGCGCCGGTCTCCAAGAAATTGAACTCCGTGACCTGATGGGCAATGGGGAAGAGAAGTTGCCGGAGGCTCATTGGTCGCCCCTGCGGATTGCCACGCGTCACTTCTTTGTTTCTCGACGAGGCCTCCTGACTTTTGCCTACGCAGCCTTTCGCGAGGCTGTTGAAAGGCGTTACCTGCCAACCCAGAAGCACCGGCTGCGTGTACACGAGCAACTCGCGGATTACTTTTTACACCGCCTCGAGAAATTGTCTCCGATGGGATCGAACATGTGGTTGATGGCGGCGGCTGGCAAACCGATCTATGACTACCGAAGAGCCGAGGAGGTTCCCTTCCAACTCGCAAGCGCTGAGCGCTGGGAGAAGCTAGCTGCGATGTTGACAGAGTTTTTCTTCCTCGACACGGCATGGCGCTCCAATCCAAACGACGTACGAAAATGGTGGAGTCAGATCGAAAGTGCCAGCGCAATCCGGCGCAATGACGCTTATCGCCAAGCCATCGAAGATCCTTCGACGTTCGGCCCGGTTTTAATACCCATCTGCCTGTTGCTCCAGGAGGGCGGCTTCCCAGATCAAGCTCTGTTGGTCGCTGAGGGCGCCGAGCGATTCTGGCGCCTCGGAGGTGCACATGGGAGCGCGCGGCAAGCTGCCGCATTACATGCGAAAGTATTGAGTGATCTCTGTCGATTTGAGGAAGCCAGCAAGGAGATGCAATCTCTTGAGTCTGAGGAACGCTCTGCGGGCAATAGCTGCTCGTTGGCCCAAATGCTCATCACTAGATCTGCCGTAGAGGTAGCACGGGGGGCAGTGGAGGCAGGGTCCACTGCCCTACAGGAAGCGGCTGCGCTCGCTGCGGAGGCAGGGGACATTGGGCTAGAAGCAGCAGCATTGTCGAACTTGGCGGTCGTAAAACGCGAGCTCGGGTATGAAGACGAAAGCCTGTCGTTGCTCCAACGGGCAGAGCCACTGATACGTCTACTCGGCGACTTGCCGCAGTTGGCCACCTGCTTCGGGACTCAGGCCAGAATCCAGGAGTCTCGCGGAGATCTCTTTGCCGCCCTGGCATTGTATGAGCGCGCAGAAGGGATCTACCGGCAACTGGGCTATAAGGAAGGTTTGCGCGTCCCGCTGCAGAATCGTGCTGAGGTGTGCCGGAAACTTGGGCGTCTCGATGAGGCACTCCTTTTGTTGGCGGAGAAGGAAAAGCTTTGCCGGGACGGTAACGATAGTCCAGGCTTGGCGCGAAGCCTTGGCCTACAAGCGCAGATCCTATTAGCCAGCGACGAGCCTGACGCTGCCTTTGCGAAGCTTGAGGAGGAGGAGGCTCTTTGGCGGAATGTAGGGGGCGACGAAGCCGTTCGTGGCAGCTTACGGAACATTGTCGACGTGCTTCTCGAGGCGAACAAACCGGAACGAGTTCTCGACGTGGTGCAATGGCGAATCCAACGGGCTACTGATGGAGAAGAAAGCTTGCTGGCAGAGTTACATTTTCTCGAGGGATCAGTTCTTGCACAAGAACTGGGAAACACGGAAGGCGGGCTATCCGCTCTCGACAAAGCTCGCGATCTTTTTAACCGCGGTGGGCTCGCAGATCACGTCAAGATGGTGAGCCGACTGCAAGAGAAGATCCGATCGCCTGGGGCGCAGAGCGCTCCGTCTCCTTTCTTACCATCGTCCGAGGAGGCTCAAGCCCTCCTGCTCCAAGCTATGAGTTTCCAGAACAAAGGGGATATGGGTCAGGCGATTCAGCTGTTGAATCGTGGTCTGCAATTTGAGCCCGGCAATCTCGAGCTCCTTCATCAGAGAGGAGTCTGTTTTTACCGCAAGGGACAGTTTGACCAGGCGCGCACTGACTTCTCCGCGGCGATTGCTGCCGATCCGGACCACTATGGGAACTGGTTGATGCGTGGTTTTGCCGAGTTGTCTTTAGGGCGGTTCGATGCAGCCCTCTCGGACGGCGAGCAGGCGCTGACACGCGACCCGAATGTGGCTGATGCCCACATGCTCGTTGCTTTAGCTCTCGGCGCGCGGGCCTCTCGTCGTGGCTGGTTGCAGGGCCGTGCACGTCGCGAAGACATCAGGCGCGGACTTGAGCACTTCGATCACGCGTTACAGTGCGGCTATTCCCGTTTTGAAAATATTCGAGACGCTGTGCATCTGAATCCGCTACGGAGCGAACCAGGTTTTGTCAAGATTCTGGAAAAGCATACCCCCACCGTCTAGCCCTACCCTGTCGTACAACCACGCAGTATCGGCTTGCCGCTCTACAGCAATTGGGTAGCTCACACGTCAGTAATCCCATCATTGGCGGATTGGCAATTCACGCCTTCAGTTCCCCCGCCACACTCAGCCCGGGAAGTGGCGGATGACGCAGTGTAAGTCTCTTTCGGAGGATGTCCGGCTTCGGGTTGGCGCACTTCAGCTATGGGGCCTTGCTTTAAAGCATCTTGGGCTCATTGCCCGACTGGCGCTCTGTCGGGTATTGGCACTTAGCAGACATCGATTTCGACGCTGAACATGTCCGCTTTCTGGGGTAAAGCGGACATCCCAATCGCCGGCCCAAACGTCCGTTAGTGACCCAAAGCGGACATTCAGACCTGAATTGGGTCATGAGGTAGGCCGCAGGCGTGGGCAAACAGGTGGAGCCATATGGCGACTCCAGTGAAGAAATGGGCCCCCGGACATGGGGAATGCCGGGGGCTTCTGGAAGGCCTTATTAACGTGGACTTTGAACGCGACCGAAAGGACCACTGGGGCAGGAAAGGCTCGTCGAAGGTCCTGATGAGCTGGCCCGTGTCTGCATTCCATAGCTTTGCAGGTTGGTCGATACCGCTGCCGCCAGTCAGCACGCGGGCGCCGTCGGGAGAGAATGCAACGGAGAAAACACCACTCTCAGTCGTGAAGGTCCTGACCAGTTTTCCTGTGCCCGCGTCCCAAAGCTTCGCGGTTTTATCGCTGCTACCCGTGAGCACATAGGCGCCGTCGGGGGAAAACGCGACCGAGTGGACAGATTCTGAATGCGGGCGAGGTTGAGTTTCAAGGTAAGCTGGCGGCACCTGAAGAACGCTTGCCCGGGAAAAACTGGTATCGGGTCTTCTGGGCACAATGCTACCATGAGTAGTCCCAAGCCCGAGCTCATCGGAGGTCCTAGATGATCGTAATCAAACACTTGAGTGGCCCGTTGCGCGGGGAGGAACAGTCTATTTCCGACGGCCGCGAGCGGATCACATTTGGCCGGTCGAGCAGTTGCGACGTCGTCTTTCCGCCCGAAGAGATGATCGTTGGACGCAAGCATTTTGCACTCGTCCGCAAGCCTTCAGGGGATTGGTCCATCGACCTGTTTGGTGACCATTACGTGGAAGTCGACGGTGTGGAGGCGCAACCGGGACAGCCAGTTCCCCAGGACTCCAAGATCCGCCTCGGAACTAAGAAGGGACCAAGCTTTCAGGTTATCAGTGACCCCGGGGCGGCTGCGATGCAGACAGGAGCCGCAACTTTGCCGCAAAAGGAGCGGGTGCCGATACCGGTACGCTTCCACCGCCTCGCGCGCGCCGGAATTGCCGCGTTTCTCGTCCTCCTGGTCGCAGGTCTCGGCTGGGCCTACTACGATCAGCAGGAAAAGAAGGAAGCGGCAAGTCAACTTTCGACGCGGTTGTCAGCACTCACTCAGGGCCAAGCGAAGATTGAGGAAGAGCAAGAGAAAATCGCTTCAGAGCGAATTCGTGTTGAAGATCAGCAGCGGTTGGTACGCGCCGCTTTCCTGGTGGCGCAGCAAGACAAGCAGGGGCGCCTCAGCGGCAAGGGGACGGCTTGGCCAATCGGCCCAAGCCTGCTTGCAACCAACGCACATATCGCGGAACTGCGCGCAAAATTCCTTGAGAGGGGTGACAAATTGTTCGTGCGCGCCCCTGGTATAAATGGTGAATTGTTCGAGGTGACAGAGGTCAATGTTCATCCTGACTGGAACGGTTTTTCCGATTACGTGGAAGAGAGGGACGTTGCGGTCGAGGCGGCGGGACAAACCCTCCCAACGCGATTGCTGGCTTCGGGTTATGACGTTGCGCTATTGCATATTGATGGCGAGGTCCCACCTAGTGCAATTCTGGAAATCGCGCCCACTAAGGAACTGGAAGCGCTGGCGCCAGGCACGCCATTGGCCGCCGCGGGATATCCGATCGAGTATGTAGTCGGTTCTGAAATGCTGCCAACGGGTGCAACACCCCAGCTTCACTTCGGGGTAATTGGAGCGTTGACAGACTATTTCTTTTTGCCGACGAACGACGTTGATCAGAAGCTTCTCATCCATCACACCATTCCGATTACGGGCGGCTCAAGCGGGAGCGCGATTATCGGCCCTAACGGGCGTGTAGTGGGGATCGTCAGTGGAATGAGTAACCTGCCGGGCGGTCTTTTTGGACCCAGCCGGATTCCCAGTGCCGCCTTGGTCAATTTCGGCGAACGCGCGGACCTTGTGACCGAACTAACCGAGGCTGGAGCGGAAACGGTGGCTGCCGGCGACAAGGCATACTGGGACAAGCAAATCGGCAAATTCGGGCGCGGGACTGACATCGTCATTCCTGCGGCTCTCGAGCTAATCAAACCGCCGCAACCGGGCGCGGCTTTAGAGCTGATTTCCGAGAAAAAAGGCCTTCTCAGAGAAGAGGATCTCCAGACATTCGAAACTGACGACGGCGAGGAAACTTGGCGCATAAAGTCTCATGAGGTCAATCTCCACGCTGGCGAGTCTATGGTTATTCTCGTCTACCCTGAAGCATACGGCGCCCATTTGTTCTACCAAGTGAAAGACGGCACTACGAAAGCGCACAGCACGGAACAGGTAAGGTGCCCAACAATCTCATACACGGCCGATACCGACGAGACCGGTTTCATCGTCGTGAGGGGAGATCCCGAGTTGGACATGCCTTACATCCTCCAAATCTATAGGTGGAAAATTCCGGAGGTTTAGTCAGGCGGCTCCAAAGCTGCAGGTTAGCAATATCTCAGCAGCGTTTATGGAACGGGTTTAAGGTCGCTAAGCGGTCGCCAAGAGCGGCTCTAACCATGTGCCGCATCGGCGCCCATTAGTGCTGTCGCCAAGTTCGATGGTAGCGCAGTTGCGGTTATCTCAAACAATACATATGGGGATTGCAACTGAGATGATAACTGGAGGCGTCGGATACGCGCCTGCACCCAACTCCCATCGCTTCGCCGCAACCCCGGAAGCACCAACATGGACGATGTCAGTGGCTTCGGGGGCTTTGAAGAGCTGAGTGAGGGAGACCTACGCGATGCAGATCAGGGTTCAACGCGGCTGTTGGCCCGGACCATGAGGATCACAATAGCCGCATGCCTTCCATGCTTTAAACTGCCCTGTGCGCACGACATCTCGGCATTGCTTCCGTAACGCTCTACGGGCACTGTCGTCGTTCGGAGCCTGCATTTTTGCAAACTCTTGACACGTCATCTCAGCCTTCTCAGCCTTGGCTGGCGCAATCGCAAATGAGAAAGCCAACACGAAACAAGTCGCGAGAGTAATCGGGATCGATTTTTTCAACATGGCTTTTCTCCGCATTTTGCTGCACAAGAAAACGACCGGTCCGACGAGCCCCTGGCCGAAGAGGGTGCTTTTCTTTACTATCGGATTAGCCTTTGCCCTTCAAGTTAAAGTTGTGTTGTCCAGACGGCGTCCTTATCGGAGGACCAATAGGCTCTGAGATCGAGAAAGCTTACAACTCTCTAATCTAGTGGTGAAGCGCATCCGTGTTGTTGACCTGTCCCCATCGCAAATGTCATCTGGGTTGGCGAGAGACGACGAATCGGGTGATCTTGTCCCTCAATGAGAGCGCCTGGAGCCTATTGGCGTTGGAGGTTAAGGCCTCGCCGAAGAAGGCCCACGAGTGACTTCACACATTTAGTAGACATCGATTTAGCCCACTACGCGTTTCGGCCTAGATCTACCAAAGGAGCGCAGCAGGGTTTTCGATTGGCCGGTCTTCCGACAGACGGATTGTGCCTTTGATGCACCTGAT
Organism: uncultured Hyphomicrobium sp.; assembly: GCA_964620915.1. GTDB lineage: Bacteria > Pseudomonadota > Alphaproteobacteria > Rhizobiales > Hyphomicrobiaceae > Hyphomicrobium_A. The sequence continues at coordinate 11,425 of CAZUKP010000030.1, forward strand.
TAGCGTCCACACGAGAAACCACGCCAAAACGAGCACACCGACCAGCACGATGGAGAGCACGACACCGACGATGAGGATCAGCAGGCCAATCCAGAACGTGTTGATCTGGTACCTAAAATGAGAGCGGTAGAGCGCGCTGGCGCTCTTGGCCTTGATATGCGCAATAATCACACCGATCAGTGCGGGCGCAAGGAAGAAAAACCCGCAAAAATAAAGAATATACACGAACAAGACCCAGTTCTTGTCGCTGAAGGCCATCTCCTTGTCGCGGTCGCGTAGGGTTGGTTCCATGGTTTTATCCTCGACGCTATCGCTTAGGATGGGTTCCATTGTGTCTCTCTCGCCTCCCTGATTGTGAGCACTCAAAAAACTCAGCTCAACCAGCCTTCCAAACTCTTCGCGCGGGCTCTGCAGCCTGTCAGGCGCAGATCCACTCGTGCCAGGGAGATAGTGAAGGCACTTCACTCGCACTGTGACCCTTCGCACAATCAGAACTGGGGCCTTGAGGACTCGAGCATCCGCTGATGGACCAAACAGAGAGCCCTTGGCGGACTTCACTACCAAATACGTCCTGGTCTAGGTACAACACGGCACAAAAGGCTCTAGCCATGCTCAAGCGTGTCCTTGCCGGTATTCTTCTTGTCCTGCTGTTGACGAGCGGAACCGCTGCGGGGCCGTTCGATCAAGGCTTCGCTGCCTACGGGCGCGGCGACTATGCGACGGCTCTGCAGCTATGGCGACCTCCGGCGGAAAAGGGCCATGCCGAAGCCCAGTACTTTGTCGGCGGCATGTACGAGAGTGGCGAGGGCGTCCCGCAAAACTATGCCGAGGCGATGAAGTGGTATCGCCTCGCTGCCGAACAGGGCCCAGCCAACGCCCAGAACAGTGTCGGCGTCATGTACCTAAATGGCGAGGGCGTCCCGCAGGATCATGCCGAGGCGGTGAAGTGGTTTTCCCTCGCCGCAGAGCAGGGCTATGCCAGGGGCCAGTCCGATCTCGGCCTTATTTACTACACGGGCCAAGGCGTCCCGCAGGACTACGTACAGGCGCACATGTGGTTCGATCTCGCAGCCTCATACTATCGGCCTTGGCATGCGGAGGAGGGCGACCGCGCAGTTCGAAATCGTGACGTCGTTGCATCCAAAATGACGCCCGCGCAGACGGCCGAGGCGCAAAGGCTGGCACGGGAGTGGAAGCCGAAATGATCATCGGCCCCCCTTCCACTGAAGTTCCCCAAGGCCGCTCTCAAACCAAGCCTTGGCATCTCCTTGGGCTTTCATCATAATCCTCCGCAACGCGAGTTGCCTTCTTGGGCGCAGGCGCCTCACCTAGCATTTGCTGAGGTATACGATTTGGACCAATGTTTGACGACCCCGGACCACCTTGGGACAAAGACACTCCCCCAGCTGTCAAGATGCAGCGGTCCAAAATGGGAGCCATCATACTGGGCGCGATATGTTTAGCTTCTATTCCCTTCCAAAACCATTTTCTGACAGGCATTACGCTCCTAGGCTCGTTCGCGTGGGCAATTCACTTTCTTTACTATCGGTGGCAAGTGAAGCGCTCAGGTGCCAAGCGCTGACTAACGACTGACGAAAGTCGTGCGAACTCCTGAAGCCGTTAAAGTGGAGTGGGGAATGACCAAGGAAGACCAGATCGAGGAGCTAAAGACCCGGGTTCATGCGCTCGAGAGGGCGGTAGCCGTGGTGATCGATGTTGTCAGAGAGGAAATGGAGAAAGCTGACGCGGCATAATTATGAGCGAAAGTCCTTGTGCGTTTATCAACGAAAGAATCGATGAACTCACAGAGCGCCTTTGCCCGAAAGCGCTCCCTTTATATGAAACGAAGGACCTGGAAGCGGGACGAGCCCAGGTGAAGCGAATCCTGAATGAGATGCTCCGTGAACCGTTTCGCGCGTTTTGGGTTGGACTCAATCGGCTTTCAGGCGATGGGAGAGGCGGCATTCATTGCCAAGCGCTTTGTCATCACGACAGTGGGCGATCTCAAAGGCGCAGACGAACTGTTCGATCACCAAAACTGGGTATGTGTACCGAAAAACCCCATCCGGATTTGTTCAGCTGAGGGAATCGCCTAACGTCACGGCAGCATGGTGGAACTGCTCTGCTTCTTCCTCGCGGTATTGGCTTTGCCCTTCAAGTCGAGGCGCCGGCTTGAAGCAGAGAACGCGGTCCTCCGGCATCAGCTGATCATTTTCCGCCGTAAGGTGCCAGGGCGGGTCCTGCTCACCAACGGCGACCGCTGGTTCCTGGTCCAGCTGTACCGGTTATTTCCGTCGACTTTGCAGGTCCTTACGATCATCCGACCGGAGACATTAGTCCGTTGGCATCGGGCTGACTTTCGCAGCTATTGGCGTTGGAAATCGGGTACTCGGGGAGGGCGACCCCAGATTGACTCTGACCTTCGTGCGCTGATCAAGAAGATGAGCATGGAAAATCCGCTCTGGGGAGCGCCGCGGATCCACGGCGAATTGCTCCAGCTCGGGTTCGGGGTCGCTCAGTCCTCTGTCGCCAAGTACATGGTCAAGCGACGCAGCCCACCGAGCCAGGGGTGGCGCACGTTTTTGCGCAACCACGCACCGGACATTGCTGCCATGGACCTATTCGTCGTCCCGACCATCAGTTTCAGTCTGCTTTATGCCCTGGTCATCGTACGGCTAGACCGCAGAGAGCTGGTCTGGATCAATGTCACGGCGAACCCGACCGCAGAATTGCGCGTCAAACAACTGAAGCCTTTCGTTGGGACCGAAGCATTAGATTAAACGCGATCCTCGGTGGACTTCATCACCACTACGTTCGTGCTTAGGTTTTCGGTACACACACCCGGTGAAAGTAGACATCAGCAAGTGGTACAGACCAAGGTGGCTAGACACAAAGATACGAAGTTTTATATTAGGTTACGCATCTCTGCGCACCGATTCGTAATAGTCAAGCGCCATAGCTTCGCGTAATATGTTCTCGCCACGTGATGATCGGCTGAATTCGACACACAATGGTGGCGTTCATGACTAAGCACATCTTTATTTCTTACACACAGGCTGATCGATCCAAGGCCGAGGAAATCTGTGATGGCCTCGAGGCGCGAGGCCTCAAGTGCTGGATTGCACCTCGAAATATTTTGCCTGGGGTCAAGGATTGGTCCGGCCCGATCGTGCGTTCACTGCGCAACGGGGCAGGACTTGTTTTAGTACTTTCCAACGAAACCAGTTCATCAAAACAGGTGGAACGCGAGGTCCATATTGCCGACCAGAATCGGCTTACGATTGTGCCGGTCAGGATAGAGCCAATAACGGAACTAAATGACCAGCTTTCTTATTTCGTTGGTACACGGCATTACCTCAACGCCTACGAGGGGTCGTTCGAAGACAGTTTAGATCGCTTGGCGGAAGCATTCCGCTATGCAGAAAACGAAGATGATCTGTTCGAAGGCGAGCATAAATCCAACCGGCCTCCTGCTCGGCGGACTCGGTGGAGCTTTGTATCCAAATACGTCACCGTACGACGGTCTCTCATCGCGGCAAGTGTTGTCGCACTTATGATTGGCGCTGTTGCGCTGGCTGCGCTTTTTGGTCCTATCGAGGATATGCTTCTACGTTCATCACCTAGAAACGCAGAGATCGCCAGCGAACTACCTGCCGATAACAAGGTCATAATTCAGGGAAAGCGCTTCCTAGAGTCGAGCATAGTCGCCGATTTGATGGCGATAATGATCGAGGAAGAGGCAAAAGAGGCTATAGAAGTGCAGGTAGAGCATTTTGCGGGCGAGAATAAAACCCTTTTCGCCAGCTTGTTGAATGGAGCAGCGCATATAATACCAGACTACACAGGAACACTTTTAGTGCAGCACCTTAAGTTGCCTCTCGATGACATAAGAAAAGGTGATCACAAAGACGATGATTGGGTACGCGCCATGCTCAATCAGTCGCAGTACGGCCAAAAAATGGAATGGCTCGATGGCTTTGGGTTCTACAGTAACTACAATATTGTCATGCTTAAATCGCGTATCGACGATTTAATGAAAGAGACGCAAGAAATGTCTCGTCCCGCTGCTGCCAGGCAAATTAGAACGATTAGCGACCTAGCTGCCGTCGCACGCAACGCCAAAATCGCGGGCAGCCCTTTGACGATAGGGATGGAGCCGACCTTCTGGGAGGGTCAACGTCTTGACGGCTTTTACGGGCTAAAGAAAGCTTATCCTGGGCTAGATTCGCTCGAGGTTGATCATGTTCTGCATGACAAGAAGCTCGACGAGTTAGAGAAAGGAAAGTTTGACGTGACCAACGCCTTCTCACTCGATCCGCCACTGCATGACCCCCAAAAAAAGTCGGATTTCGTCATACTGCAGGACGATCGTAAATTTTTTACGGACTACTATGGCGCTCCCTTGGTGCACCGCGAGACTCTGAATGCTCACCCAGAAATTAGACGGGCCCTAGGCAAGCTTGCGGGCAAGGTCTCAACTGCCGATATGGAGAAGCTAGTAGCGAGCGTCCACATTATTAACATCGACATCAGCGAAATTGCTGACGGAAAACCCGAAGCACTTAACCAATTAAAAAGTCTGTGTCGAGACTTTCTTGAGCACAAAGGCTTGGTGCAATCCCGTTTCGTTGGTTCGAATGCGCCAGTCTGGAGCCTTAACGGAACAGAGTTTGTGGGCGAACCCGTCCCCTTGACTTGGACCTATCAATTAAAATCACTCAAGGGACCGTTCGATGATTCGAAAAGCATTTGCTTCGAAATCCAAAAAGCGTCAGACAAGAAGTTTACCTCGGATGCGAAGACGATTGCGAATTGCTGGCCGCCAGAAAAATCCTACCGCGACAATATCAACGGGACACGCTACTATCGAGTTCGAGCTCTTGATCGCGAGAGCAAGACGTTTTTGAGCAACTGGAGCGACACGATAAGAATTACTCAATTCGTCAACGCGCTCATGCGCATAAAAAAGACCGGACAGTTGCGGCTCTATATGGCAGACGCTCAGGAGCAGGACATTTTTAAGTGGGTCGCCGAGAAGGGGACACAGGGTGTTGACATTGAACTCGCGAGGCACATACGGAAGGAACTTTCAAAATCAAAAGTCATTCAGCAGAACTTGGAGATGAGTGAGCGACCCATAAGGTTCGATCGATTGCTCGTGAACGTCCAGAAGGGCAGAGCCGACTTAGTTGTATCAACCGTTACAAAAACTCCAGATCGAGAAAAAAAATATGACATAAAGTTCTCAGATGGATACTTTTGCACCACGCACGCGCTATTGTATCGGGCTAATGTTGGCGCGCAGGCTAGCGCCATACGCGAGATGATTGCGGGTAAAGTCGTAGCTGCCCAATATGAGACGACAAATTCCCGGTTGGCACATGCTTTGCTGAAAAATGCAGGTGACGCCGCTAGCTTTAAGCTCGTAGAGGACAGGCGATTTATTGAAACGACGGATTTGGTCGACGCCCTAAGACGCCAAGAGATAGACTATGCGATTGTCGACACAGCTTTTGCGCGGGGAGTGCAGCTAGACGAGCGTAAGGCTAACGAAGGAGTCGAAGTTTTAACATATAGGGAGTTCACTCGTGACGACGTGCCACCTTCTTGGAGAAATAGGTATAAACAAGAATATTCGGTTGCAGTGCGACGCACTGAAATAGAACTGCTAAATATCATTAACAAAATTATTGCCGAAGCCAAAGCAGACGGTACGCTTAAAGAAATATATGAAAAGGCATTGTGCGATTTCGAAAGTACCTACGGTCTTGAGCACGGTAGTCATATGCTTCAAGAGCCGCCATGGGAATGCGGTCCTCTTGAAAAAACCGATCTGGGGTGTTCAAGTGGTCACCCACAACAAGGTGCGCTTTCATCGGCTCCACCTATAAAGCAATAGATATTTTTAGACGGCGGCCAATTGTACATGTTGGATCGTAGCGCTGACGCCGAATAAATTAATTAATGCCGAAAAAGGCAGGCCGCTTAGACCGATAAGAGCCTTTGGGGCTTTGCAACCACCATTCGAGGCGCCCAGTGCAACTTCATTCAGGACGACTATTGTCGTTGAGCGCCAGCGTCGGCTCGCAAGTATTTATCACTGTTTAGTCAACTGACCGGCCGCACCCAGACGGCCATCGGCATAGTACCACTGCCAGCTCAGGACATCTCCAGATGCATGCATTTTGACAAAACCATTACGACAAATATCTTTACCAGTTTCTATATGCTCAACGAATATATAGGTGTGACCGCGCTTTGTGCCGGAGCTAGCTCCGTGGCATTTTAGCTCAGGATAACTAGAAAAGCCGATACCAAATTCGTTTATACTCAGCTTAACGGCATATGTTTTGTCCGTCTTACCGACAAAGTGTGGATGCGCGGCTCTACCACGCCATACGCCGGCGAGCTCATGCGTTGGCGGCGGCAAGGCCTTAGTTAACATTGCCTCCCACTCACCGGGTAATTTGGCATCAGTGATGACGATTTGCTCATGCTGGACATTCTTGAGCTCAGCTCCGCGGAGGTCTGCTGCAAACAAATTGGCCCCCGTCAAAAAAGTCCAAACGAGCCTAGCATGTCGTAGGTCGGCCCAGCTGAGCGACGCCTCAGTCAAGTCAGTTCTGCTGAGATTGGCATTTACCAACTTCGCCCGGTTTAGAATGGCACCAGCCATAGACGCTCGGCTGAGGTCCGCGTTTGTAAGATTAGAATTGTCGAGAAGAGAGTACCTGAGGGTGGCTTCAGCAAACTGCGCATGTTGCAATTTAGCTTGGCTGAGATTGGCATAGCTTAGGTTTGCTATTTCTAGATCGGCATGTTGGAGGTTAGTCTCTATTAGGCTCGCATATCGCAAGTCAGCACCACTCAATTTAGCCCGAGGTAAATCACTTCCGTCGAGGCGGGCATAACGTAGATCGCGTCCTCTCAAATCGATGCTTGTCGATCTGCCCCTATTCTTAGTTCCATCGTGGAAAACGAGCGTTGTGTCCGTTACGGAAAGATTCCGTGAAAACCAGCTCGATGGTTTGCCTGACCTTGGGTCGGGTTGTCCCTCGAAGAGCCAGTGCGTCACGCTAAGCACTGGATGTGTTCGAGGAGTGGTGCGTAAGAACATTTTGCCTTGCGGGTGACTAGTGCCGTTATCGAGCATCGATATTGAATCCAGATGAGCCAGCCCTACGTACCAAGCAAGCTTGCCGACGTTTCGATCCAATATTCCCCCTGGTAGCGTGGCGACGAAGAGAGAGAAAAACAGCGCACCAATCAGGGTGGCATAAATCCACACTGTAAGGAGTCGAGTAAGCAGCAGTCGCTTGAGCGGCGTCGACGCCAAGTCCTTGTCTGGAAGGAGAATTGATGTTGCCATTAAGTAGAGAAGTGCCAAATCCAAAACTATATATAACCGGTGCGCGCCGGTAACATAAGCGTTGTGGGTCGGCAGATAAGCAACTTGAAAATAGACCAAAGTGAAGACGGGAAAAACGACAAGCATCAACCCGATAATCGTAAAGCGGAATCCGTTCATTACCAGTGAAGGTTGCGGGCCTGCATAGGCCTGAACAAAAAAATATGGATCAAGCTCTAGTCGCAGTGCATGACCCTTGCCCCCACATATGCTCAAAGTGTGATTCAAGCCATTTATTGTTTGTTTTAGCGACACATGCTGCATCAGAACGATGGCGTGGACCGCAAGTAATATTGCGGGGGCGACGGCAAAGAAACCGTTTAGCGGAATTTCGACCTGCATAAACGGCAGAAGAATCCGACTGCTTAAGAGCAGGTCTTTATGGTCGATCGATGCAACGGTCGCTATCAGATACGCCGCCAGTGCTCCAAGGGCTAACGATCCAACGCGAGCACTCGCAGCATCGGCGTTTACTGCATCAAGGAGGGTTCGCGCAGTGGGACGACTGTCATCCACGTTGGCAGTTGGAGCCAAAGAGTCCATGACCGTATCGCCGGAATCTCCAATAAGCTGGGTATCGTTGTAGTGTCGCGCACTAATGTAATGGTATCAATAGGGACAAGGGAAATCGTTTTGGACCGCAGGCTTGTGAACGATAAGAAACTAGAGCGATCAGAATGTTCTGGCCGAAGGTCAATTTTTTGGCGTGTGTACCGAAAACCCATCCGTATTGATCGGGCGCGCGAATCGCCCGAACGTCAGTGGCAAAGAGCCATGGCCCGGCTTTGGCCGAGCCTTCTTGATGCTACTCAAGTGGTTCAGCCGGAGACCGTCCTGCATTGGCATTGCGCTGGGTTCAAAGTGTTTTGGTGTTGGAAATCGAGTCATTGGGCAGGGCGGCCTGGGATTGATTTTGGCCTTCGAGATCTGATCCGACGGATGAGAAGGGAAAACCCACTTTGGGGCGCATCCCGGATCCATGGCGAGGACGAGGTTTCGGTACCCACAGATTCTGGACAGTCGTCACTCGGCCTCTGGGCGCAACAATTTCAGGATACAATTCAATTTCTTAGCGCGCGCCAGCCATTGGGCACAATTTTGGACGTGGTAACGTTTTGCGACCAGTTGCCGGCTTCCGGAATTCAACGACTACTCCGACGAATTAACGTCCTACAATTCGCTCCATGAGTGTTTGGTCTGCGCAGAAGAGACTACTTGCGCTCGATGGCGGCGGTACCGCTGGGATCGTGTCGATCGCTTTCTTGGAGCGAATCGAGTCAATACTGAAGGAGGCGAGCGGTGGCAGAGACGATTTCCGGCTTGCTGATCATTTTCATTTTGTTGGTGGCACGTCCACAGGGGCTGTAATCGCAGCAGCGCTCGCCACGGGACGCACGGTTACAGAAATCAAGGGGCTTTACTTTGATCTAGCATCCCGTGTCTTTCGTCGTGATTGGTTGCGTCTACCGTACATTCGGCCCCGCTTTGCGAGCAGGCCTCTTGCTGAGGCTCTGGCCATCGAACTCGGTGACATAACCCTCGATGATCCTAAGATCCGCACCAAACTAGCGATCATCATCAAGCGTATAGACACAGGCAGCCCCTGGATTGTCTCTAATCTCCCCGATCAGCCTTACTGGGATGACCGACCGGATGGCGACTATCTTGGCAATCGGCATTACAAATTGGCAACCATTGTCCGCGCCTCGACAGCGGCACCTTTCTTTTTCGGCCCGGAGGCAATCTCAATTGCAGCAGACCAAGACCTTGGTGTCTTTATTGATGGGGGCATAAGTCCCTACAACAGCCCAGTGCTGCCGTTGTTGATGCTCGCCACCCTGCGTCGTTATGGTCTTTGCTGGCCCCTTGGTCCTGAAAATCTTTCGATGATCTCCATCGGCACTGGCCGGTATAGACACAAAGTCAAACCAAGGTCTTTCTATCCGGCCGTGCTCTTTGCCACAGAAACGCTCGCGGGTATGGTCGAGGACTCTCAGGCGACAAGCCTTATGCTGATGCAATGGCTTTCGGAATCAGAAGCACCCTGGTTTTTGAACTCAGAAATACAAGACCTGCGAGGTGAGCTTCTCGGCGGGCGCCCCTTGCTGTCTTTTCAGCGATATGACTTATGGCTGGAGCAGGACTGGCTGAGAGACCATTTGGGTGAAGATGTCAGTACCAGCACACTCCGGCGTCTTCGGCGCATTGATGACCCCTTCACTATGCCGGAACTCTATTCGCTCGCAGTTAAGGTCGCGGAGTCCCAAGTCAAGTTGTAGGGGGCTGGTACCCAATTGCACCCCAGAAGCAAATGTCTGCTAATGATGCTGTGGACGGCCCCACCGCCGGCATCGCAATGTGCCATGGAGGTTGTTTGATAACCGCCAAAAGGGGGAGCCGCCCGAGATGGACGTTAGCACGATAGGTTTGGATATCGCGAAGAGTGTTTTTCAGGTTCACGGCATTGATGCAGCGGGCAAAGTGGTTGTTCGCCGGCGTTTGAGGCGATGTCAGCTTATGGGGTTTTTCGAGAACCTTGGCCCTTGTCTGGTCGGGATCGCGGCTTGTGCCACAGCAATGCGATCTGCGGGCACATGGCCGAGTTCGGGATTGTGACCCGTGTTGGTCTGCCTCAGATCAAGGAGCTTCTGGCCGTGATCGCCGACCGGGATGATCACCGGCTTCCGCCTGGCGCCCGGGCCTGTCTTGAAAGCCTTGGGCGGCAGTTCTTATCGCTGCATGAAGAGATCCGCGCGGCTGACAAGCGCCTCCATGCCTGGCACCGATCGAACCCCGTGAGCCAGCGCCTTGCAACCATACCCGGCATCGGACCGGTTACGGCGAGCGCGCTGGCCGCCTCCATCGCCGATCCTTTAGTGTTCAAGTCGGGCCGCGAGCTGGCGGCCTGGATAGGGCTTGTGCCGCGCAAAACTCAACAGGTGGAAAGCAGCGGCTCGGCAAAATCTCCAAGCAGGGCGATCAGTATCTGCGGTGGCTGCTCGTCGCCGGGGCGATGGCCGTGATCCGGCACGCCAGACGGCGCGGCGCAACAAACCAGCCTTGGCTTGATGACCTCATCGCCAGGCGGCCGACCAAGGTGGCGGCGGTGCATTAGCCAACAAGATGGCCCGGATGGCTTGGGCCCTTCTCAGCCATGGCGGCGCCTATCGGCAGCCAGTCATTACGGCGAGCCTATAAAGCATCCGAAGGACAAGATAGACCAGTTTGGCGAGGTGTAGGTGAGGTAATGCAAAATCGGTCGAACCGAGGGTCGGGAAAACCCGTTTGGGTCAAGGTGCGCTATTGGGACCCGGCCCAAGCGGATCGCATTAGGGCCAGCGACACAAGGTGCCGCATCAACAGGCCGGACACATGACAACACTCGACCAGTTTGCACCAGCTCCAAAATACACATTGCCAAAACGGAGCCGTCCACACATGACCCAAATCGGAATCAAGGTAGCCGAGTTCTCTTGCCGAACGTAAGTTGAGCTTTTCTGCTCATAATCGGCGAGCTATAAGGGTTCTCAGTTCGAGCGGGGCGTCGAAGCAGATTGGCAGTGACCCTCGCCCACAAAGTAAAGTGAAAAAGGAGGCTTTAAGGAAAGAGGCACCGCCATTGACTAATGCCGAAGAGTCGACGGAGACCGGCAACACGGTCGGGTACTTGGTAGAATCCGAGCTATGCGAGGTATTTGTCTCGCATCGTTCAGGTCAAGACGTGGCGATTGCCGAAGCGCTGACTCATACGATACGCGAGAGAGGGATCGATTGCTTTCTGGACGTTGAGAACATCGACTGCGGCGAGTCATTCAGCAAGCGCATACTCGACGGCATCAAACGCTCACAACTGGTCGTGGTGTTATTCGGCGATGACATCTCGGCGTGGGTCCATTTCGAGGCCTCATGTGCCTATTTTGAGAGGAAGCTTATCCCGGTGTCTTTGAACGGAGCCGAGGTACCGCTGCCATACGGCCGCCTTCAGTACCACCAGGTCCACTCTGATCCGAAGTCCGGCAAGATCGACGCAGCCGCTATCAACCGTTTGGTCGATTCTATCCAATACAAAATGAACGGTGCGAAAAAACATGTGAATCGCACGCGAGCCTATAGATTTCTTAACCACTTTTTCTTCAGTGGTTTCACAATTCTTTTCGCAGTCACGTCGGCCGTGATCCTGTTCGGATCGGGCGACTTCTTCCAGCATGCGAACCACCTTCATGCTACCCTCGGCGCGGCCATTCTTGGTGGACAGTTCTTTCTCTCTCTGGGTTTTGCTCGCGTGGTGTCCTACCCGAGCGCGCGTCAGCGCGAGAACGTCTTTGAGATTGCCGAGAGGCTCTATTGGATCTGGGCCATCCTCGTCCTAATCCAGCCAATACTCGGTATTTTGCTTGCCTATCATAAGGTTGGAGACCACGCCGCCGATGATGCGGGTTTACTGGACGCGATGTTTCGCTTCCCCGGATGGATCTGGTTGTCTCTGGTGTTCTACTGCATCGCCGTCCTTTGCACCTGGGTCGGCTACACTACGGCGCGGGGCGCAATCCAACTCGACTCAGCTACCGATGCCCCGTACAAGGTCAACAAACATTTCTTCGGGGCCAACGTCTTATTCCTGCTCGGGTTCGTTTGTTTCGTCGCGGTGCTCAACCTAATGATCACATATGGTGCTGGATGAGAATTCTAGCAAAAGAGTGCCCCTTAGCAGTTCAGTAATTGCTGCTGTCAGCTCTCCCGGGTCCATAATCGGTCAGGGAAGGGTCTTCGGTTCGAGCAAAGGGCCCGCGCGAGCTATGGCAGAGACCGTCGCCTTCAAAAACGAGGCCACGCTGTGGGATGTTGATACCGGCACCAAGATCGCAGTGTTCAAAGGCCATGAAGCCAAGGTCTACTCCGCCGCCTTCTCGCCTGACGGAACAAAGGTGGTGACGGCATCCGATGATAAGACGGCGCGGGTATGGGATGCCTCAGCTGGCACTGAAAAAGCGGTACTCATGGGGCATGAGGACACGGTCAACTCCGCCGCCTTCTCGCCTGACGGAACAAAAGTGGTGACGGCGTCCAATGATAAGACGGCGCGGGTATGGGATACAGCCACCGGCGCCAAAATTGGCATCCTCAAGAAGCATAGGTATCAGATTGGGGATGGGTACGAGGGTGCTTCCGCCGCCTTCTCACCAGACGGGACAAGAGTGGTGATAGCGACCAGCGGCGGGACTGCGTCGGTATGGGCCACTGCGACAGGTGCTGAGATGGCCCAGCTCGATGGGCATCGAAGCAGCGTCAAGTCGGTCGCCTTCTCGCCCGACGGGACAAGGATACTAACTGCGTCCGAGGATGGGAGCGCGCGTGTGTGGGATGCCGCTACCGGTGCTGAGGTTGCCATCCTAGGACTAGGAGGCCAAGATGCGTTCGTTCATTTCGCCATGTTCTCGCGCGATGGCACAAAGGTAACTACGGCCTCCGACGAGTTGCGAGTGTGGGACCTGATTAAACTCGAGAAGGGCGATGGCTTCGCTGTCGCCTGCCAGCGGCTCGGCGTCTGGAACAGGGATCTGGCCGAAGTGCGTGCGCGCTATAGGCTTGGCGAGATCACGCCAATTTGCGGAGATTACTCGCCAGTACCGGTTGATCCACGCAGGGTGACGGACGTGGCGCTCGGGGAGGAGCTTTCGCCCGTTAATCAAGCAAGTGCCCCATGTCCGCTTTCGGAACGCAGCGGACAACACAAACGGACCGGGCGAACAAACAGAAATTTTGCGGAGGCCACGACTCGCCGCAGTCATTGTTCTCAAAGAAATTGATCCCTCTCTCGCGTATCGTATGAGTCAGCGCTCAGGCAATCGGCACGTTGACCTGAACGATGCGCGTAACACCTCGGACAGCTCAGATTTACCAAGTGCCCGATCGTGTTGCTGGTCTCCGCCGCCTTCTCGGCGTTAGTAATGGTGGTGGCTCCCGGGTGAGACCGCCCTTCCTAGTCGTGGGCCAAGGTTGGGTGGTCAACGTTATATAGTCGCACCAACTTGTGTTGCTGAGTGGTCTTTTGGCGTGCTCATCAACAGGTCAAACTTGCTATCAGGTATTTTCGGGCCGCCGATAAGCCAGCGCTGCGGCCGCGCCCAACGCGATGACGAGGCCCGCAAGAAGACCGGTCATGGCGCCGCCAGCCCCGAGATCAGCGTGCCGACCCCATTCCACCTTTGGGCAGAGAAGAGGGCTCCCGAAGCGACGATTAGTGCCAGCGTGCTGCCAAGCCAATAGCGAGCTGTATCTGCGCCGGTCAAGGTCCCCTGGCCCCGGTAAGCCGGCATTGCTGCCGTGCCCATCGCGACCACAAGGGCCAGAAAGGAACCGGTCGCGAGACCTCCCAACGAGGCAATGCCCGAACCCACCCAGTTCCACTCGAGGTCTCCGAAGAGGGTTGCCCCCCGGCCAAGGCATGCAGCTACGCTTACTGCCCGCCGAGCTCCTGCAACCACTGGTCTTTCACAGCAGTCTCATAAGACCTTCCACAAGCCCACGTCATTTCCCGGGGGCTTGTTTCTTCTCAAGATCTGTTCGGCAGTCCTCGTTGAAGCACAAATCGGAGTCGTCATTTAGGGCCAGATAAGACTGGGCAAAATTGCGTTCGTCTGTAACTATCAAGTTATTACACTCCGGCAGTTGATAGGGGGGCATGTGGTGGAAGAGACGAACTCTCGGGCACCGCTCTGCTTCGTTCTGATGCCATTCGGTAGCAAGATGGACGCGGCCGGGCGCGTTACTAACTTCGATTCGGTCTACGATACCATCATCGCTCCTGCCGCGGAAAAAGCTGGGCTTGCGCCTATTCGCGCCGACGAGGAAAGGATCGGGGGTACGATCCATAAGCCCATGTTCGAGCGGCTGATGCTTTGTCATTACGCCGTGGCCGATATCACAGGCGCCAATCCCAACGTCTTCTACGAACTTGGAATTCGACACGCTATGCGGCCGCGCAGCACTGTGATCGTGTTCAGCGAAGGAACGGTGCTCCCGTTCGACATCGCGCTTGTGCGAGGGATTCCATACAAGACCGACGGCGCTGGAGAGCCGGTTGACGTTGAATCTACTGTCGATGCGATCGTAAATCAAATGCAGGCCGCGCGCGTCGAACCACATGATGACAGTCCTGTCTTCCAGCTTGTCGAAGGGGTGCCGCGCTGGGAGGTTGAGCACAGCAAGACCGAGATCTTCCGTGAGGCGGTCGAATATTCCCAGAGATACAAGGACCGCCTCCGCGCCGCAGTGCGCCAAGGTGCAGAAGCTGTGGAGAAGATCGCTGCCGAGCCAGCGCTTTCCAATTTGTTGGAGGTGGAAAGCGGCATCGTAGTCGATCTGTTCCTATCCTTACGCGACGTGAAGGCATATGCGCCCATGATTGAGCTCTATAACCGCATGCCGCTGCCCCTAAAGCGGGCCAAGATGATTCGCGAGCAGTTTGGCTTTGCGCTCAACCGCGAAGGCCGCTTTGACGAGGCTGAGAAGGTCCTGACCGATGTGATTACCGAGTTCGGCCCGTCGAGTGAGACGAATGCGCTTCTCGGCCGTGTTTATAAGGATCGTTGGGATATCGCCAAGAAGCAGGGGCTCCCCGAGGGACGCTCGCTGCTCAAGAGCGCGATCGATTCCTATCTCGCCGGGTTCCAGGCTGATTGGCGCGATGCCTATCCCGGTATCAACGCCGTAACGCTGATGGAGATGATGCCTAAGCCCGATCCGCGCCAGGCCGAGATCTTGCCTGTCGTCCGCTATTCCGCTGCACGCAAGGCCGAGAGGAATCCCGATTACTGGGATCACGCGACGATGTTGGAGCTTGCCGTGCTGGCGCGCGACGTTGAACAAGCCGATGAGAGGCTTGCCGATGCGTTGATGTCCGCGCGCGACGCGTGGAGGCTAGAAACGACCGCCCGCAATCTCCGGCTCATCCGCGAGGTGCGTGAGCAGCGCGAGGAAGACATTACCTGGATCAAGCAACTCGAGGATTCGCTGAAGGAGCGGGCGCAGCGCCTCGGGGGCACGAAGGCGGCAGGTTAACGGCGCCAATGATCACCAGTCCTCTATTTTGGGGCTCAAGGGATATGGGGTCGACGCCAAGCAGGGCGGTGCGGGCGCCAACTGTCGCAATGAGCGGTGTCAAGCCACGATTGGAAAGAGTGCGGGCGCAAGGCTGGGGGACGCCTTGCGCCCGCTAAGCCGAAGGGTCAAGCGGGGAGCCAGGCGGGAGAGACACCCGGCCGCAAGATTGCCTCTTCGGCGCATCGGCACCTGCTTGGGTAAGGCTTCAAGCGATCGGCCAATGCTGCGTTAACGCGAACGCTTTCTTATCGTTGGCCGGACATTCGGTCCGGTGACAGAGAGGTGGTGGTTGTGGGGCTCACTTTTTGTGAGCCCCCTCACTTTCACCAGGCGCTGGGAAGGGCCCGCCCCAGCAAGGGCTGGATAGCGCTCGCTCTTGGAGCGTGGATCGGGACCGGGCTGCTATCGTCAAGTTGAGCTTCAAGTAGAGCGGGCGAAGCAAGCTTGCCCAGGGCTCAAAATTGATGTGTACCCTTCTGTAAAGATGCTATCTTTGTGCGGTCCAAGCCCCGGCTCGCAGGAGATCCCCATGATGATGATCAAGCACTTGAGTGGTCCATTGCGCGGTAAGGAACAGTCGATTTCTGGCGATCGCGAGCGGATTACATTTGGCCGCTCAAACAGTTGTGACGTGGTCTTTCCGCCGGAAGAGACTGTTGTTGGACGGGAGCATTTTGCACTTGTCCGAAAACCTTCAGGCGATTGGTCCATCGACCTGCTTGGCGACCACTATGTGGAGGTGAACGGCGCGGAGGCACAGCCGGGACAGCCCGTGCCGCAGGATGCCAAGCTTCGCCTCGGAACCAGGAAAGGGCCAAGCTTTCAGTTTCATAGCGAGTTAGTACTTAAGCCAGGCGCGGTTACGGATGCCCAGGAGCCGCGCGTTCCCTTGCCGGTGCGCCTGCGCCGCCATGCCCGAACCGGCATTGCTGCATTTCTCGTCCTCCTCGCCGCGGGTCTCGGCTGGGCCTTCTACGATCAGATGCAGAACCAGGAAGCGGCGGAGAGACTATCGGCGCTTGATCTTGGACAAAAGAAGATCAGTGAAGGTTGGGCGGAGATCGCTGCAAAGGAAATTAGTGACGAGGACCAGCAGCGGTTGTTACGGGCGTCTTTCGTCGTAATGAAGCAAGATAAGAGGGGTCACTTTAGTGCCGAAGGAAGCGCCTTTCCGGTCGGGGACAACCTGCTTGCAACCAATGCGCATGTCGCGGAATTGCGCGCGGAAGCCCTTGAAAAGGGCGGTAAGTTGTTCGTACGTGCTCCCGGTGCTGACGGAGAATTGTTCGAAGTCGTAGAAGACACGATTCATCCTGGCTGGACCCGTTTTCCCAAATATGTTGATGACGCCGACGTTTTGATCGAAACGGCCGGCGCCGCTATAGGCCAGCGATTGAACATGCTTCCGGTCTATGATGTTGCGCTGTTGCGTATCGATGGCACCGTCCCGGACGATGCCATTCTGGAAATCGCGCCCATGAAAGAACTTCTCGAGCTTAAGCCTGGGATGCCTCTCGCCACGGCAGGATATCCTATGGAAAACGTTTCCGGCACCGATACCCTGGCAATGGGAGCCACACCCCAACTCGGCTTCGGCACAATTCGAGCACAGACTGACTATTTCAACCTGCCGACCGAAACCGTCGATCAGAGGCGCCTCATCCATCACTCTATTCCGCTAACTGGCGGGGCGAGCGGCAGTGCAATCATTGGGCCGAGTGGCCATGTGGTCGCGCTCGTGAATGCAGGCAGCATCATACCAATCTTTGATAAGTTGCGTAAGAAAGTGGGCCGCATTCCCAACGCCGCCCTGGTGAATTTCGGCCAACGTGCGGACCTCGTGACAGATATGATCGAGGGTAAGGAGGAAACGGAACTTGCCAGCGACCAGACCTACTGGGACCAGCAGGCCGCTCTGTTCAAGCGCGGCGCCGATGCAATCATACCTCTTGCCCTTGGTGCGATCGAGCCGCCTGAGCCAGGCGCAAAGCTAGAGATGATTTTCGAAGAGGAGGGCGTTCTTGGCGAGGACGACATCGTTAAGAGGGGTGATAAGACCTTTTACATCAAGGCCCACAAGGTCAACCTCCAAGGCGGGACATCGGCTGTCTTTCTCGCCTACCCTAAGAAAGACGGCCTCTGGCTGTTCTATCAAGGAGAGGACCTTTCTATAAAAGGGCAGAACAAAGACCAAGCTCTGTGTCCCACAATCGCATACGCTGCCGAGGCCGACGAGACGGGATATCTTGTGGTGCAAGGGGAACGCGCGAATATTCCCTACACCGTCCGAATCTATCGATGGACGAAGGCAGAGTCCTAGCCCTGGCTAGACCGCGCACAGGCGAAATCGCGATAGACCCGCTACATCACTTGGACTGGTCGAGGTTGGTCACTTCGACAAGCTGCGTGCTTATTCGACAAGTTCGGCGGCCTTACCCAGCAAAGCAGAAAATAGCTCGACATTGGTGACAATGTTTTGAGATGAAACACCCCCCTGTACCGTGGCGTCCATATCGATCCTTATACCTTCCTTCGTCATGATCGCCTTCAAGAAGTTGAAACTTCCGTTAAACTTGTTGGCCTTTTCCAAGGTCGTTTTGTCTTTGAAAAAAGCGCTTAACCCATAGGCGCCGCATCCCCCGTCACCGCAGCCGTAAAACCATACCAGGATGTTGTACCCGTTGACTTTCGTAGTAACCGATTTTTCCTGAACTTTGGCGCTATAACCCGCGTCTTTCAGGATCGACGCAAATTGTTCCTGCGTGATCTTTGAAACTGTTTGACCTTGCGGTCGGAGTTGAGCATTGGCCTGACCAACCATGATCAAGAGACAGCAGGTCAAAATTGCGAACAGAACACGCATCTACAGTCCTCCTCTGTCGTTGTTTAATATGCCTTGCTCCCGTAAATTAGCACCCTCACCCCTGCAATTGGCAAGCAAAGTTTCTCAAAAATAATTAATTTTCAAGCAGCCGGAATGCCTTGTAAAGTGCGACACGAGAAGCTTCGAAGAAAGGATCAAAGATGCGCGCTGTTGCAATGATCTCAGTTCTTGGATTGGCCTTGGGCTGGTCAAACGCGGCCTTTTCGGAGTCGTCACTCTCAGGTAGCGCCTCCGAGAAAGCCCTCAAAAGTGAGCACATCAACCAATCGAAACCGAGCCTGTCCCTGAGTCAACAAAGCGAAAAACTGTTGGGGACAGAAATGCAGAGCCAGAAGTTGACACCGGCAAATGCCGAAGGCCCGAGCAATACGTTCAAACAGGCTGACGAGGCCGGGAAACAGGTGAATACAGGATACTCGAACCTGGCATCCAGTACTGCCAAGCAGCAGGAATCGAATGCTTTGAGTGCAGCCGATGTATTGCTGCGAGAACTTTCATCAAGCTCGGCCGCCAGTTTTAACAAGAGCGAGCATGAGGAGATGATGAATACGTTGCGCTGACCTGCAGCGCCAGAATGGCAGGGGGACGTGGAATTGCGAGACGTCCCCCTCTAGATGCGAAGCCACGAGGCTTGCGAGCACGAACGGGCGATTAGCGCCTGTTATTCTAAGTACTTGCAGGCTCGTTCGCCGCTCATAGGCTCCCGCAATAGCAGTATCTTAAGGATGGCAAGTTCGGAGCTTGTCATTTAAGTTGCTCTGACATCCATGGCGGCCGTGATGTCAGAGCGTTCTGAGAGGATGACGGGTAGGCTCGACAAGCTCGAAGCCGAAATGGACCGGCGCCCCGAGCCCCGGAAGCTCTTACCTGAGTTGCGCGAGGTCTTGTCTTCCCTGCCGGACGGATCGAACCACCGCCCGCGCGCGCTCAGACTGTCAGGCGCCATCAAGAATAGATTGAAGCTCTACCCCGAAGCTCTTGCCGACCTGGGCGAGGCAAAAGCGATCGCGATGGCGCAGCGGGACCATCGGGAGCTGGCTGCAATCGGCCGTGAAATCAGTGTCGTCTATGCTTGGCGCGGCGACGATCGCGCCGCTGCGCTGGAACTCCTTCATGCTTTAGCGCTCGTTTCGCTCGAGGGAGACCGCGGCGAGATCGCCAGAATGCTTGCAGAGTTTGGGCGGATTGAATTGGAGGCGCGGCGCTTCGACCGGGTTGTTGTCCTGCTTCGCCTCTTTGCCGACACTGCCGCACAAGACTTGCCCCCAAGAGAAATCCACCGCGTGACGATTAATCTCTGCCAGGCGCTTAACCACTTAGGCGAACACACGGAGGCCTTGGACCGGATTGGTAAGCTGCAAGATGAATTGCCTGCGGCCGATATGCGCTTGAGATTCCTGTCGTTCCTTGAGGAGGCGAGGGCGCTTGCCGGGCTTGGTCGAAACGAGGCGGCGGAGGACGCGCTCGGCCGGGCCAGAGAGCTGGTTTCGGAGACCGAGAGCGGTTCTTTTGAGCGCACGGAGAATATGGAAGTGGAGGCTGAACTAAAGCTTTTGAGACAAGATCCATCGGCGTTGGAGGATCTCAAAGCCGTTGCCGAGGAATTCACCGATCAGGAGCTTATCGTCCGCGCTACCAATGTGCACCTGACGCTAGCCGATAGGCTGTTCGTGGGAGGGCAGGATGAGCTTGCCCGCGAAATCTTGTCGGATACGCTGCGCAACGCCCTCAACGCCAATATGGTGGACCTCGCCGACCGCATCCGATCGGCAATGATCAAGAGTGCCGGCGCAGGGCAGCTTGCGGAACTCGCCGAAACGGTCGAGTTGGTCAGAGGACAATCGTCGCTGAACCGCCGCTTTATTCTGTTGGGTCAGCTCGGCAAAGGCGGTTTCGGTGAGGTTCACAAAGCGCTCGACCTGAGTGACGGGCAACATGTGGCGCTAAAAAGGCTCAATCTCAACGCCTATAGCGAAACAAGTCGGAAATACATTACCGAAACCATCAAGACCGAATACGGTGTTGCGCTCAGTCTCGTACATCCGGGGTTCGCGCGCGTGCGCGATCTATTGATCGAGCCGGGGGGCACGCTCTACATCGTGCAGGACTTCATCGATGGTCCGACTCTGAGGCAGATTTACAATTCTCAAGCCGGACCTGAACATTTGCTAAGCCTGTTGGCGGACGTAGCCGACGCACTTGGGGCGTTGCATGCCAAGGGCATCGTTCATCGTGACCTGAAGCCCGAGAATGTCGTCGTGCGCGACAACAACTCCCCGGTATTGATTGACCTCGGAATCGCGTCGGTGGTCGGTCGAGACGATCCGTTCAAGCATGTTGGGACACCCGGTTATATTGCGCCTGAACAGGCTCGTGGGGACAACGTTGATAGGCGGGCCGACATCTATGCGCTTGGCAAGATGATTGCTGAAATTTGGGGTGGAAAGAGTCCATCGCCATTCCTATTCCTTCGATCTCGAAGTAGCGGAGAGGTCATGCCGCAGGCCATCAGCCGGCTGGTGCGGCAGATGCTTAGGGCCAATCCCAACCGTAGGCTCAATGACCTTGAACTTATTGCGGCGACGCTGCGGAATATTGCTAACCAATCGGTTCAGCAGACTCGGTAAGACTTACTTGGCATGCCTCCTTTCCGAGTAGGGGATTTGTGCTGCTGTCGCGATTGGCCTCGTAGGCAGTACTATGCTCGAAGCGCTCGGCAAGTCGGATTAAACAAAGAACGATAACGGATTTGCGCCATGCTTGCTGCCGGCCTTTGTCAACCGGATTGTGTAGATTGGAAGCGATGGTCGGCTGCGAATGACTTGACGGTCGGCGTCATCCCCAGGACAGACTTCGGCGCGTCCGACCGGCGTGAGCAGGACGTCATCGCCCAAATCGAACTTTACCTGGGCCGCACACGTCTCAGTGGCTAGCACGCAATTGCTAGGTAATCCGGGCAAATCGTCGGCGGCTTGCAAACGTGCGATCTGCTTCTTGTCTGGTTTCAGGTTGCGACCGAGCACAGGGCCGAAATCGCAGATGATCCTGATTGCACCTTTTGCCGAATTGGCCTGCTCGGCCACGGAGAACGCCGTCGTAAGCGCCTCCTGGGTCGTGGCCGCAACGAGACAAAGACCTCGTCTCCCGTCACGAAGAGTCCGTTCGATTGGGACAAGCCCCTTGTCTGCGGACTTTACGAGGCGTCTGAAAGAGTTCTTATCGTCCTTGGCATCCGGCGTCGCATGCCAAAGAAAGACTGCTGGGCGAAAGACAGTTGGCGGTCTTTCACGCGGAATCCTCGGTGGTCGGGTGTAAGGGAAACGAATGAGATCGAAAGGACGTCCGCCAGCGCGCCATTCTGTGATTGTCTGGTTTGTGCCGGCAACATTGTCGGCGCACTTTCCGTCCGAGATTGATATGAGCCGGCATTGCGTCTGCAGCAAGGTGGCACGTTGCAAGGCCGAACCGGCCGCGTGGCGGAAGCCGTAGAAGAGGTAACCATCGAGGTCCCGGTCGATAGGGTTCATCGAGTCCATGACAGTGAGGGAGTGGGCCCCATTGCGTCCGTCAAGAATGGCACGAAGGCGCTTCTCCCATTTTCCCGGCGCATCCGGCGGATCGCCTGGTTTAACTGACGTCTCGATAAAACGACTGGCACTGAAAGGGAGCACAGCATTGAACTCCGCCCCGTGCTCAAGCGCCGTCTCGGCAAGGATGATGTCGGCCCCGCAGGCCAAAGCCCCATAGACGAAGCCGATGTTATGCTTGGCGAACAACTCCAAGGCCTGTTGTCGAATGGCGGCCTCGGCCTCGCTCTGCATCACCTCATCCATCTCTGATCCCAGAAACATGTGGCCGGAGATAACCGCGACATTATGTGGCGAAAGCTCCGTCACGAATATCTCTGGGTCGTAGTCAAGCACGGTTGTGAGCCTTCGAAACTGTAAAATGGTCGATGCCTTGGCTCCATCGTTGGCGCTCCCTGAAACTCGGGCGCGCGCCAGTGCCGCCTTCGCATCCGTCTGCTTGCCGCAGATCAAGAGTGCCTCGGCAAGTGTGGCAAGTTGCCAAAAGTCCGTAGCATCAGGTTGCAACGACGCTATGAGATTCTCGGCGATGCGGCGCGCCTTGCTTTGGTCCCCGCCGACCAACGCCATGGTAGCGGCGTTGATCCCTGGGTAATAACCGCGCCGGTGCTCGAACAACGCGTTATAGGCGTGGAAGGAAGCAAGTGCCCACTTGCGCCTGTCGGCCGCTCTTGTAGCCGCGAAAGCACGCTCCTTTAGCAGCCGCGCATGTAGCGCAGCCAGATCCTCGAACAGCTGCGCCTCGATTTGCGCATCTCCTTTGTCGCTTGCGCTGCGTGCCCCTTGCGCAGGCTCATCCTCCCCGAAGCCGTCCTCGATCCAAGGGTCGTCTATCAGCCTTCGCATCGGCACAAACGGGCTCTTCCGCGCCTTGCGCACGGTATCCTCCAGCGTGCTCAAATCTTCGTCTATCGGGAGACCGGAGCGTGAAAGTAGCTCGAGTGCGCCACGAACATCGCCGCCACGCGCGGCAGCCAGCGCAATACGGTGATGCAACTCGGGGCTCGACGGGTAATGGCGGACGATATCTAAACCGATATTACGGGCACGGATGAGGTCGCCGCCTGCGATCGCCATATCGATGTCTTTGACGGTTCTCTCTAGAACCTCGCGGCTGCGATTCGAGTGCAAGCTCGCGAGCCGGCTGATGCGTTGGTAATCGAGTATCTCAATCTGCTGGCGCCGTGCGCCCGTGCGCAGCAGGCCAGAACGCTCCCATTCATTGAGCCTGCGGCTAATGGTTTCGCGACTCACGCCGAGGTCGGCGGCGATGTCGCTCTGAGGGATTTTGCGGCGGAAACGCACACGATTGCCTTCCGCTACACCGATATCGGCCGACAACTCGACAAGCCAATCCGCCAAAAGAAGATCAGGGTGAGTGCGTACCTTATCGTGTTGCTGCTTGAGCGCCGTGATCAGCCGCTTTGAGCCGAGTCCAACGAGACGGTCACGGATCAGCCCGTCCTGTTCGATCATAGCGGAAAGCAACGAGAGCGGCAGCGGCACCACCGTGCCGGGCGTAATCGCGACGGCCAAAGTCGATCGTTTGGCTCCACGCGGCGCCAAGCCCTGCTCCAGAAGCTCGATCTCGCCGAAGATATCGCCATGCACGACACGATCGAATCGGAGGGGCCGCATATTCGCCGAAGGCGTCAACTCGACCTGAATCAAGGGATCGACGTCGAGTTCCCGTCCGCTCATCCGTGCATCGAGTAGAAAGTAGATGGCATCGACGCTGTCACCAGGTCGAAAGACGTGCTCGCCCGTGGCAATGGCGCGGGGTGTCAGTCTCGCCCCACGCAGAAGCGAAAGTGCGGCCTCGCTGGCTCCTCGCATAAACGCTGACCCGGCGATTCGCTCTAAAACAGCTTGGTTCATCGGATCGAACCCATCAACGCTCCGAGATCAGCGCATGAGAGGCATCGAGTGCGGCAAGCGTCTTGTCGGCTAGTCTATGGCCTGCGGTAAAGTCGTCTCTATCGCGGAAGATAGGCTGCAAGCTCTTAGGGATGGTGCCCGTTGAGGTCTCGCGGCCTGCCAAATCCATGTCGATGCGGAAGCCTTCAAGCCCGCGATGCAGCCATTTGGCCCAGCCCGTGTCGGCGCGGCTGTAGGAGAGGAAGGCCCGGTATTTGAGCGCGACGGGGTCAGTCATGACTGCATCCAATGGTAGGAAACCCGAATTATGACCAGGTCGCCGTTCAACTCAAGAGGCCCGTGCTCATTGTGAGGAGGATCACAGTAAAAAAGAGGGATCTTCATCATCTGTCTCCCAGCCGGGCAATTCAGCCATGGCAGAATTTTAAGAGGAGACAGGAAATGAAACTTACATCCACGATACTCGGTGCAGGTCTTGCCATTTTGGCTCTGATTGGCCTTGCCACAGCGAGTATGCCGACCCACGCTGAGGGTTTCTCGCAAAGCCTCGGCCCGGTCGGCGCAAACGAACCCATTATCACGACTGTCGGTAACACGCGCGTCCTCGCATTCTACGAGACGGACGGCTCGCACTGCGGCATGCATATCGTGATGTGGGATCACGCTGATGAAAGTGGTCGTTCAGCGGTGCGCTTCCGGGTGACCTTGGACCCCCGTCAAGTGGTTCGTATCGACACTGCCGAGAACAAGTCACTTGATCTTCAATGCGGCGAGTCTGCTGATACGCTGGCCATTGCGTAGCTGGTCAATAAACCAGCCGTCAATCAGCTCGAAAGATGGGAAAAGCTCCTCAGGTCGTTGGGCCTGAGGGGCGCTTTTTAGGAGGCTATTTTGCAGCTTGTTCCGGTTGATCTGATCTGTTCCCGGTTCGGCCCCGAAGGGCTCTGAAGAGCTAGCGGATCGGTTCGTATTGCCAATCATCAATCGTTGGGACGGCTGGTTGGACGAAGACACGGCATTAGTCACGTGAGGTGTCCCAAAGAGCCAATTCGACGTTGGCGACCAGCGGGATGTCCAGGTTCGCAGGAGCTAACAAGAGGTGGTGTGAATCATACGGTTCTATCTGGGCTTGATGACCTCGCAGGAACCGGATCCGCTAACTTTTTCACATCCTTTACGACATTCTGCAGATGCAAAGGCTTCACCGTCGCTACATCGTATCCTTATTCGAGGCAAACTCCGGTCTGACGGACCCGTCATCGCGCAAAGGCCCTTTCCCGTACCGGTCGATATCGCGTAGATGGCATCACCGCATCTGATACTTAATCTGCCTTTTGACATTTGCTCCTGGTCGACATTCGTACTGTCGGGTTTTTTCTGTTTCGCGACTTCTTTACAGACTCCGGCGCCGCCACTCTCCCCGCAGCCTTTGCGACACTCCGCGGATGCGTAGTTGCTTCCATCTTCGCACCTTATCTTGATCTGCCTCTCATATAACGCTTCCGTCACGCATTGGCCATCGTCGGTTCCCGTAGACACCTCATAAGCCGTTTCATCACACTCAAGGGAACCTGTAAGTAGGTCTTCCGGCCACAAGAGAAGCGTTATGAACACTGCGGCCACAACGCAGAGCGCACCGAGGATGAGATATCGTATGGTCATTGGATCCGTCCATCCGTCCTAACTGAGGCTCTTTAGAGTACCATAGCATCACTTGTGGTTCACGCCATGGGCTAGCTGCATGAGCCGCGTTGTCATTGTGAGGAGGCTCACAGTGGGAATGAGGGACTTTCACTATCTGTCTCGGAGCCGGGCACTTCAGCCTTGGTGAAACTTCAAGAGGAGATAGAAAATGAAACCTTCGTCCAAAATGCTCAGCGCTGGCCTTGTCGCTTTGGCTCTGGCTACCGCCACTCTGACCACATTCGCCCCGACACCAGCCGAAGCCTGCGGCTATTGTGATCCTCATGGCCCAGGCCAACAGCCGCGGCGCCCCTGAGCTGCATCGCGAAGTCAACTTCACACAGCTCTTTCAAACCAATCGGAAGCCCCGACATTTCTCGTTGGGGCTTCCCTTTTGTTAGGCTGGAGCTGTCCCTAGACAACGGCTGACCGGAACACTCTAATGTCCGCTTCTGGCCTTAGCGGACATTGGTTTCCGTGCTCAACATGTCCGCTTTCAGGGTTAAAGCGGACATCGTGTTATAGCGTCATCATGCTGGCCCTCGTGGAGGCACGCAGCGCCCCGATCTCGGTGCATACGAACCGTTTCCTGCCCGCTCTCAGACGTTCCGTCCTCCTTGTCGGGCTTTGTCATTCTTCTTCCTCCAGTGAAGTTTGTCCTGCTAGGGCGATCGCTTCCGCTCTCGCTCTTTCCCTATCTAACTCCATACCGGAACTGACGTTATTTTCGCGGGTTCCTTGGAATTCAGCGCACCATCATCTTCAACGTTAGATCAAATTCTTGAAGGTCGAGAGCCATGTCCGAAGCTTTTCAAAGAAGCCCTCCCTCTTCCACCGTACGGGCGAAAATATCATTTCAAAAAGAATGTCGTTCGAACTTCGATCCCGCCATGTGAACAACCCATCACCTTCACTGAACTCCCGCCACCCATGTTGTTCACACATACTGTGGAATTGGTCGCTGTGCTGATAAAATAACGATACCTCAATGCAATGGCACAGTTTGTCATCGTTGTAATACAAATAGAATATAGTGAAGCCCGAATCCTTCTCTCCGTCGATTTCGCCCCTCCAATGAACCTCGCCCGAATCGTAGCCCCAGTTTATCTCGGGAAAGGCGGAAGTGATTTTGTCGCGAATCTCTTCATCAGTACCGAGGGGCTTCAACGAATCGCGTTGAGGCCACTTACGGTCGAGGTACATGACGTACCACGGTGGGATTTCTGCAAAGACTAAATAACCTGGTTTGCCCATGTCTTTGCACCTAACGGTTACGGAAAGCCGCTCAACGACCCGGATCAAGGCGAGTGGGGGAAGCGGAGGCTCCTCATGATCGGCCCCCCTCAGGTGGTCCAGTTCCAATGTTAGTTTAATGGTGACCTCGG
>CAZUKP010000031.1:0-37358 GCA_964620915.1 uncultured Hyphomicrobium sp.
CCAGCTCGAACACCTCGTCGTAGGGGACATTCGCTTCCGCCAACAGCACGTTCATGTGACCGGGCATACGACCAGCAACGGGGTGGATGGCGTATTTCACATCGACCCCCAGCTCCTTGAGCGCATCACCCATCTCACGCAGCGCATGCTGGGCTTGCGCCACCGCCATGCCGTAGCCGGGCACGATAATCACCGAACTCGCATTCTGCATCACGTAGGCGGCGTCTTCCGCCGAGCCGAGCTTGACGGGCTTTTGCTCACCATCGCCGCTCGGCCCTGCAACCTCACCACCGAAGCCGCCGAGGATCACCGAGATGAAGGAGCGATTCATCCCCTTGCACATGATGTAAGAGAGGATTGCACCCGACGAGCCAACCAGAGCGCCAGTAATGATCAAGGCAATGTTCGACAGCGTGAAGCCGATGCCTGCGGCTGCCCAACCCGAATAGGAGTTGAGCATCGAGACCACCACCGGCATATCGGCGCCACCGATCGGAATGATGATCAGTATCCCAAACACCATGGCCGCAATGACGATGGCCCAGAACAGTGCGTCGTCGCCGCCCGACAGGCAGAACGTATAGATGAGCCAAACGGTGAGCGCGGCCAGCGCGAGATTGACGAGGTGGCGCAACGGCAAAATGATTGGCTTGCCCGACATGCGCCCCGACAGCTTCGCGAATGCGATCACCGAACCCGTGAACGTGATGGCACCGATCGCGACGCCGAGCGACATCTCGATTAGGCTGGCAAAGTTGACGTCGCCACGCGTTCCGATCCCGAAGGAGTCGGGTGCATAAAGCGCGGACGCCGCCACAAACACCGCCGCTAATCCTACGAGCGAGTGGAAGGCAGCAACGAGTTCGGGCATCGCGGTCATCGGAATGCGGCGCGCGGTCACCGCGCCGATAAGACCGCCGACTGCCAGGCCGCCGCCCAGCAGATACCAAGTGATGCCGAATTGCGGTGTCGCAATGGCGAGCGTCGTGCCCATCGCAATCGCCATGCCCAGCATGCCGTAAAAATTGCCGCGCCGCGACGAAGCCGGACTCGACAGGCCCCTCAATGCCAAAATGAACAGCACGCCCGAGGCGAGATAGAGTAGAGCAACAAGATTAGCCGACATGGGCATGCCCCCCGAGGGCAATCACGTGCGTTGTCACCGCTTGTCACCCTTTTTTTTGTACATGGAGAGCATGCGTTGGGTGACGAGGAAGCCACCGAAGATGTTCACCGCAGCCATCACGAGCGCCAGAAGCCCGAAGATCTTGGACGCCATGTTGCCGTCAAACGTGGTGAAGCTTTCAGTGCCGCCGTGCTCGACCGCCACCGCGAGCAACGCACCGACAACGATCACCGATGAAATTGCGTTCGTGACCGACATCAGTGGCGTATGCAGCGCCGGCGTCACGCTCCAAACGACGTAGTAGCCGACGAAGATCGCCATGGCGAAAACCATGAGCTCGTAGACAACGGGGTCGATGGTTCCGCCGATACCGCCTGCCGCCGATGCGGAAACAGCGGTCGTGAGCAGTACGATCGCAGCGAAAGCCGTTCTTGTGAGCGCAGTCTTCATGAGGCAGCTCCCTCAGATTGCATGCTCGGATGGACGAGCTTGCCATCCTTGGCAACAAGCGTGCCCTTCACGATCTCATCGTCCCAATCGATTTTCATGACCTTCTCCGTCGAATCGATCAGCGGCTGGAGGAAGGCCAAAAGGTTCTTGGCGTATAGGCTCGATGCATTGACCGGGATCTCGCCGGCCAGATTGAGCGGCCCGTTGATGCGCACGCCGTTGTGGTCGATGATCTTGCCAGGCTCGGTCAGCTCGCAGTTGCCGCCGCGCTCGGCTGCCAAGTCGACGATGATGGCGCCAGGTTTCATGCTCTCGACCATCGCCTTGGAGATGAGCTTGGGCGCCGGCCGGCCCGGAATAAGGGCGGTCGTGATGACGATGTCCTGGTTTTTGACATGCGAGGCAACAAGCTCAGCCTGCTTGGCTTGATACTCATCCGACATGGGCTTGGCATAACCGGCGGCTGTCTGAGCTTGCTTGAACTCCTCGTCCTCAACCGCGATGAACTTGGCCCCAAGGGAGGCAACCTGCTCCTTGGCGGCGGGCCGCACGTCGGTTGCCGTCACCTGCGCACCGAGCCGGCGTGCCGTGGCGATCGCCTGCAGGCCGGCAACGCCGGCACCCATGATGAAGACTTTCGCCGCGGGCACCGTTCCTGCCGCCGTCATCATCATTGGCATGGCCTGCTCAAACAGTGCTGCTGCATCGACGACAGCTTTGTATCCGGCCAGATTCGCCTGGCTGGACAACACGTCCATCGACTGCGCCCGCGTGATGCGGGGCATGAACTCCATGGAAAAAAGCGCTGCATTGGTTGCGGCAAGCGCTTCCAATCCCTGCCGGTCTCCGAAGGGGTCAAGCATAGCAGCGACCATGCCGCCGGACTTCAAGCCCTGAAGCTCATCCGGATTCGGTCGGCGCACCCGCAAGAGAATGTCAGCGTCCCGCACTGCATCCGCCGCTGTCGGCACGATCTGGGCGCCCTGGGCTTTGAGCGCGTCGTCGGAGAAGCGAGAACGCGAGCCCGCGCCCGCCTCAACCCGCACCTGGCACCCAAGTGCGGTGAGTTTCTTGACCGTCTCAGGCGAGACCGCGACACGCGGCTCGTCTGTCCCCTCAGCCGTGACAGCTATGGTGACCATGGGCGCTTCCGATTTTGCGGAAAGATTTAACCCCCAGCTGGCACCTGCGCCTATGCATGCGTCGTCAAAAGAAGAAGGCGAAGGCTCGCTGCGGTGCTCCCCGTCAGACTAAGAAGTAGGCCATTCCGAGCAAGAGCACGACAAGAAAGCCGATACCCCACTTGATGAATGACAAGAACAGAAGATAGGTGCGCTGATGCTCGACGTAGTCCATGTCTGGATGTCCGCCTTCAAGTTCGAGTGCCACGTTTACCCTCCCAGGTTTCTCGATCACCTGAGACTTCTGGTACCTCAACACCCCTGCCGTCGCAAGCCGGACGGCAGTGGGGGACGTAGACACGCTGCCGGATATTCGGCTGGCAGCCTATTGGCGCCGCCCTTGGACGATGCTCGGCAGCAAATCTTTAGAGTATTGGGTTAAGACCTTGGAACAGTTACTGATATTGAAATAACTCGCGAGAATTCTGGTTCGCAAAAAGTCCTGCCAATACGGCCATGGATACCTTTGAACTCATACAGCGCATGGGCGTCGCGCTCGCCATCGGGCTCATCATCGGAATTGAGCGGGGATGGAAACAGCGGGCAGAGGCCGAGGGCGACCGCGCCGCGGGCATGAGAACTCACGCGCTTGCCGGTTTGCTCGGCGGCGCATGGGGTGCGGTCGCGCGCAGCACTGGAGAGTGGGGAATGATCGCGCTCGGCCTTGCGTTCGCGGCTTTCGTCGCGGTGATTGTCGTCTTCCGCCTGCGCGAGATCGAACACGAGAAGACCTACGGCGCCACGACCGTCGTCGCGGCCATGATGGCATTTGCACTGGGAGCGTTGGCAGTCGTCGGCGACCAGCGCGTGGCCGTTGCGGCCGCTGTCGCTGCGACGATGCTCCTGGCGCTGAAGGTCGCGCTGCATTCCTGGTTGCGAAAGCTAACCTGGGAGGAACTGCGTGCTGGCCTGATCCTGCTCGCCATGACCGTAATCCTTCTCCCAATTCTTCCCGATCGTGACATCAGCGTTTGGTTTCCGGTCAATCCGCGCGAGATCTGGCTGCTCACAATCTTAATCGCAGCTTTGTCGTTCGCGGGCTACGTCGCCATTCGCATTGCTGGGCCCCAATTGGGAATTCTTCTGTCGGGACTCGCGGGTGGGCTTGTTTCTTCTACCGCCGTCACGCTTAACATGGCGCGGCTTTCCAAAGAGCATGGGGATCGCACGAGACTTTTTGCGGCAGCAATCATTCTTGCGAGCGCCGTCATGATGGTGCGCGCAATGTTTCTCATTGGGATTGTCAATGCCGCAGTGTTGCCTGTCATTGCCGCCCCGCTCATTCTGGCGGTCCTTGCTCAGGTCTGCATGGCCGGGGTGCTCGGCAACTGGGCCCGCAACGATGGACCAGTGGACCAACCGCTGGAGCTCAAGAACCCGTTCGATCTGTTGGTCGTTCTTGAATTCGGAGCCTTGCTCACGCTCGTCATGCTGTTGAGCAAGATGCTGGCGGCCAAGGCCGGGTCAGCGGGCGCCTATGCGCTTGCGGCCGTTTCGGGCATCGTCGACGTGGATGCGATCAGCCTTTCGCTGGCACGGCTCGCCCCTGAAGGACTTAGTGTTGAGACCGCAGGCTATGCGGTCCTGATTGCCGTCAGCGCCAACAGTTTGACGAAGGTCGTGCTGGGCTGGACCACCGGTGGCCGCTCGCTTGGTAAACTCTTGTCCCTGGCGCTCGCTGGGGCTTTCGCTGCGGGCGCCATCGGCCTCCTCGTAACACTCGGGCTCTAGGGCAGTAAAACCGGGCCGAAAACCTCTCCATCGTTGAGATTAAGGTTTGCGATTCATCCGTACCGGGATAGGATTTTGTCCAGCTAGACGAGCGGATGGGAAAGTAAGGCGTACCGTCATCAAATTGCGGAGAGCACTATGTCCAGACTACGTCTCGTCATCGCCGCAGCAGCCCTTGTCGCATTGGCCGCGTTTACCTCGTCTGCATTTGCCGGCCCGAGGGACAATGGCTACGGAGGCGCACGCGGCTACGGTGGTCCGCTCGGCGTTGGTCCCACGTTCGGTGCGAAGGATAACTACGGATACGGCACCACCCCTCAGCGTAAGAAGCGAACCTATAAGGCGAAGACGAAGCCCACGTCTCGCAGCTCCAAGAAATCCAGCACGGCCAAGGCCGCGCCTAAAGAATCCGAAAGCAAAAACGAGCACTCGACCATCTCCGGGCGCTCAAGCGAAGCCGATGGAAAAAAGACCGCGAACGCTGCGGACGATACTGAGATCCGCGACGAGACACCGGTCGCCAAGAAAGTCGGCTGCAAGAAGTACTTCGCCGCCGCCGACCAGACAATTACGGTGCCTTGCGAATAGAGTACTACTGCCGGACACCGAGTGGATGACTTGTCAGCCGCGCAGTGACCGTGCCGATACGCGTCACGGCTTTCACTCAGCGCTTTTCACGCAACGAAATGATGAAGGCGGCTAGTGCGAACCTTTCGTCTTGCGTCAGATTGTGGTTCGGCATTATCGGCGGCACTGACTTGAGCCAAGCGACAATGCCTTCCAACGTCTGGCCGTGACGGTTGGCGACAGCCCGAAAGCCCGGAACGCCCATCGGCCCCTGCTTTTCGCCCTGTCCTTCATTGAGGTGGCATTGAGCGCACAGCACTTCTGCCAACTCACGACCCTTTTTAGCTTCATTCAGCGCCGCACACGGCAATGCCGCCAACATCAGCGCCAATGAGCCCAGTATGACGCGCATCAAAGGGCGCAGCATCACGTCCACTCCTGCCGATCCGTTGTCGCTCAACATTAATCGCTTTCACCCGGCAAGGGTACGCCTGCTGCAGTGAAGGCCGCGCGCTGACGTGCGCCGACCTCCTCAAGCTTGAAGCCTTCGATCGTCTCGTTGAAGAGACGGTGCCAGTTTTGGCGCGCATTAAGATGCAGAAAGACGCCACCAAGGCCAATCGCGGCCCGGTCCATGAACACAAACTCGCGCGGCACTTTAACGGGTCCCTTCTCGCTTAGGCCCTTGTGAACGGTGAAAGCCTCGCGCCGGCCGTATTCGCCCGGTGTGGTGCCCTCGGAGATCGTCCGCTCGCGATCATCAAGCATTGGGCCGTAGATGAATTTGGCCCACACAGTGAGAATGTCGATCAACTCATTGGACAACCCCGCGAAGCCCCACGTCTCGTATGCGTGCACGACGAGATCGCGATTGTTGGTCAGAAGGCCGGTGTAGAGATCGATGACACCCTGCACGAATGGCACGTGGAACGTTCGAATACAGCCGTAGTCGAGCAGATTGATCCCGGCCGGCGCACCGTCGCGCTCAAAGACCGTGTAGTTTCCCAAGTGCGGGTCACCATGAATGACGCCGTAGTGGCTGAATGGAAACCACCATGCGCGGAACATAGCCTGAGCGATGGCGTTGCGATCAGCTAAAGGCGCCGCCTTATAGTCCAAGAGCTTGCGTCCTTCGAGCCAAGTCATCGTCAACAGACGCTTGGTCGAAAGATCGGTGACGATCTCAGGGACATTGATGCGCTCTTCGTCCGAAAAGATCGCGCCATAGAGCCGCGTGTGGCGGGCTTCCAGATCGTAGTCCAGCTCCTCGCGCAACCGTGCAGCAATCTCCTTCAAGATTTCGCTGGTCTCAATAGCCGGATTCATGCGCGCATGGATGGCAAATATCGCCTTGAGCTGTGTGAGATCTGCTTCAACGGCCGACTGCATATCGGGGTACTGCAGCTTGACGGCCAACTGCCGCCCATCAAGGCCGACCGCGCGGTGCACCTGCCCGAGGGAAGCGGATGCCGCCGCATTCGTGTCGAAGCTCTGAAAACGCTCAACCCAATCGGGACCGAGTTCGGCGGCCATGCGACGCTTCGCGAAGCCCGGCCCCATTGGCGGTGCGGCCGACTGCAGTTGCGCCAGCTCGCGGGCATATTCGGCCGGTAGCGCTTCAGGAATGGTCGAGAGCAGTTGCGCGACCTTCATGAGCGGGCCTTTGAGACCGCCCAGCGCCGCAGCCAAATCGGCCGCCATGCGGTTATGATCCTGCTCCGCTCCGAAAAGACGTCCACCGGCTAGGCGTGCGGCAACCGCGCCGACATTGGTGCCAACGCGCATGTAGCGCGCTGCCCGCGCCGAAAAGCGGTTCTCCTCGTTTCCCATTTACGTTTCTATGCTGCTCCCTCACGCCGGGATTGGTCACCGGTGATATCATAGCTCGGCGAACCAATCACAAGCGCGAGACGTCCGCACTTCCGAGCCTTTGCGCATGTGAAGTTTCGGAGACTGGTCAGGAGTGAAATGCGCGCCGATCTCATTGAATCGAATAGGCTGAGCAAGCTCACATTGAGCCCGCGCCTAGACCGCGACTTGCGTGCCGACCTCTACCACGCGGTCGGTTGGAATATGGAAGTAGGTCGTCGCGTCCTGGGCGCTTCGCGCCAATGCGATAAAGAGATGCTCTTGCCAGGCTGGCATCTCCGACTTTGGCGTCGGTCGAATATTGCGGCGCGACAAGAAGAATGAGGTCGCAGCCATATCCACTTTTAGGTCCTTGCGCCGGCACTGCTCCAATATCTTCGGCACGCTCGGCGTCTCCATGAAGCCATACCGCGCAATCACGCGACTGAAAGTGGCACTCACCTTCTCCACGCTGACGCGCTCGTAACGCGGAACGCGCGGCACGTCCTCGGTATGTATCGACAGGATGATGTTGCGCTCGTGCAGGATGCGGTTGTGCTTCAGGTTGTGCATAAGCGCGGTCGGAGCGGCTGTGGGATCGGCCGTGAAAAAGACGGCCGTACCCGACACACGCTGCGGCGGCTTAGCCTCCAGCCTGCGCAGAAGCCAATCGAGATCCGCCTCGCCCTTGCGGGTTAGCTTGGCAAGAAGGTTTGCGCCGCGCACCCACGTCGCCATGACAAGAGCGATGATGCCGGCCATCAACAGCGTAACCCAGGCACCTTCCAGTATCTTGAGAATGTTGGCCGCAAAGAACGCCTGCTCCAACAGCAGAAGCGGTACAATCACAAGTACAACCTTCCAAAGCTTCCAGCCCCACATCTTCCAAATCACGAAAAATGCAATCAGCGACTCGATTACCATCTGCGCCGTTATGGCGACACCGTATGCCGAAGCAAGGTTTCCTGAGTTCTGAAAAAGCACAACGATCAACAGGACGGCACAAAGCATCATCCAGTTGACGCGCGGCATATAGATCTGTCCGGCAATGCTTTCCGACGTGTGCAAAATGCCCAAGCGCGGCAGCAGACCTAACTGAATGGCTTGTCGCGTTACTGAAAACGCCCCCGTAATCACCGCCTGGCTTGCGACGATGGTTGCCACCGTTGCTAGGAGGACCATCGGCACCAAGGCCCAGTCGGGGTAGAGGAGATAGAAGGTGTTCTCGAGTGCTTCTGGGTACTGGAGAATGAGAGCTCCCTGCCCGAAGTAGTTCAGCACAAGAGCCGGAAGGACGAAGAAGAGCCAGGCAGTCTGAATTGGCTTGCGACCAAAGTGACCGAGATCGGCGTAGAGCGCCTCAGCACCTGTTACGGCAAGGAACACCAAGCCGAGCACCGTGAAGCCCAGGAGCCCGTGATTGAAGACGAACCGGACGCCGTACCATGGATTGATGGCCGTCAGTACCGCAGGATACTCAATGATGTGAGCGAGGCCACCCGCCGCCAGGGCGGTGAACCAGACGACTGTTACGGGACCGAAGAGCGTGGCAACCTTGGCGGTGCCGCGCGACTGGGCTGAAAACAGCCCAATCAGAATGACGACAGCAACGGGCACGACAACATCTTCGAAAGCCGGCGAGATAAGGCTGATGCCCTCCACGGCTGACACGACGGAGATGGCGGGCGTTATGATTGCATCGCCATAAAAGAACGATGCCCCCGCGATGCCTAGCCCCATGAGAACCGGCGTGCTCTTCTTGGCGACCGATTGAGCGAGCGCCATCAGCGCGAAGGTGCCACCCTCGCCTTCGTTGTCGGCGCGCAAGAGTATGAAAATGTACTTGAGCGTCACAACAAGCAGGAGCGCCCACAAGATAAGCGACAGCACGCCGAACACGACCTCGCGCCCAGCAAAGCTATCGCCCTTCGCGGCAAGAACGGCCTCGTTGAATGCATAAAGCGGACTTGTTCCGATGTCGCCGTAGACGACGCCGATACATCCAAGTACGAGGGCAAAGTATTGTTTGCGGGTCGTCGCATCGTGCGCGCCGTGTCCGGCGTGCTTTGAACCCGCATGGGCTTGTGCCACTTCGGCACCTCAACGTTGAGCTAGCTGCACCGCAGCAATTAGCGCGAGCTTCCTAACCCCAAGGCTACCTCAGGGGAACCCCTTAAATTGGCAAGCCCTCAGGCTGATTTCCTTGACAAGGCGAAAAGACACGGAGGCGGCGCCGCTTACGTGGCCGCCCCCGGCAAGGTGACGCAGATATGACAGCCTAGTTGTAGAGACGCTCTTAGTGCGTTGCGCCCATCTCCTCCAGCTCGTCGATCATGCGCTCTATAACATGCAGTCCCTTCTTCCAGAATTCCGGCTTGCTGGCGTCGAGCCCAAAAGGTGCGAGCATCTCAGAGTGATGCTTGGTGCCGCCGGCTCTTAGCATATCGAAGTACTTGGCAACAAACCCCGGATGCGCCTCTTCGTAGAGTCCATAGAGCGAGTTTACGAGGCAGTCTCCGAACGCATAGGCGTAAACGTAGAACGGCGAGTTGATGAAATGCGGCACGTATGTCCAGAACACTTCGTAGCCGGGTTCGAGCTGGATGGCCGGCCCCAGACTTTCGGCCTGCACATCTAGCCACATCTCGTTGATCTGATCCGGCGTCAGCTCGCCTTGGCGGCGCGCTTCGTGAACCTTGCGTTCAAACAAGTAGAAGGCGATCTGGCGCACGACCGTGTTGAGCATGTCCTCAACCTTGCCGGCGATGAAGGCCTTGCGCTCCTTCGGATCGTGAATCTCCTTCAAGAGCGCCTTGAACGTCAACATCTCGCCGAACACAGATGCCGTCTCCGCGAGAGTTAGCGGTGTCGGCGCCATCAGTGCCCCCTGTTTGCGCGCGAGCATCTGATGGACGCCATGGCCCAGCTCGTGGGCGAGCGTCATAACATCGCGCGGCTTGCCCAGATAATTGAGCAGTACGTAGGGGTGCACCGACGGCACCGTTGAAGCGGAAAAGGCACCCGGAGCCTTACCGGGCCGCACCGGTGCATCAATCCAGTTCTTGTCGAAGAACTCCTTGGCGATACCTGCCATCTCCGGAGCAAACCCGTCGAAGGCGTTGAGCACCAACTGCTCCGCTTCTGGCCAAGCAAAGACTCGTTCCGGTTTATCGGGCAGCGGAGCGTTGCGATCCCATTGTGCAAGCTTCTCCTTGCCGAGCCACTTTGCCTTCATCGCATAGTAGCGGTGCGACAGGCGCGGATAGCTCTCGCGCACACTTTCGACAAGCGCGTTAACAACCGGGGCCTCGACCTGGTTTGCCAAGTGGCGGCTATCGGCGACGTCCTTGAAGCCGCGCCAGCGATCGGAAATTTCCTTGTCTTTGGCGAGCGTGTTGGTGATCAACGCAAAAAGCCGGACGTTTTCTTTGAAGACGACGGCGAGCGCGTCGGACGCGGCCTTGCGTCTCTTCTCTTGTGGATCGGTCAATAAATTGAGCGTGAGCTCCAGCGTAAGCGGCTCGGGCTCCCCTTCGACGGAGAAGTGCAAGGCCGTCATCGTCTCTCCGAAGAGACGCGTCCAAGCCGCACCCGAAGTCTGATACTTGTCGTGGAACAACTCCTCCAGCTTCTGTTCGAGCTGATAGGGCTTTTCCTTGCGGACGTTGTCGATCCAAGGCTTGTAACGCGCGAGGCCTGCATCCTTCAGCGCCTCGGCCATCACCGGCTCATCGATCTGGTTGAGCTCTAGATCAAAGAAGATGATGTCCGTGGAGATGACGTTGAGCTTCTCGGAGATGTCGCCGTAGAATTTTGCACGCGCAGGATCGGCTTGGTCTGCTGCGTAGTACAGCCCGGCATAGGAGCCGAGCTTACCGAACATCTCGACGAGACGCTCAAACTCCTGGATCGCTTTGCACAGCGCTGCACCATCACTGCCAAGCCCAACGAGTTTTCCTTGATAGGTTTCCTTTATGTGACGGGAGAGCGCAGCCGCCGCATCCAAATCGCGCTGAATCTCCGGGGCGTCGGGCGCTGTATAAAGGTCGGCCAAGCTCCACCCGGGCATCTGCCCGAGTACACCGGACGGCGCGCTCTGCTGGGCCTCTGCGGGCGCCCTCAACACGCCGCTGGCACGCGACTTCATCTGCATGAATGTCTCCAAATCTTGTTTAGGCAGGATCTTAACCTGCAAGCAGAGCACACCAAATTCAAGGTCACGCAGGCTCTCATACCGCAAAAGCTTGCGAGGCCCCTATGGCTCGCCCAGTCGGAAAAAGGATCAAGGTGGGTCCCGACTCAACCTCTTCTTTACCGTTCTCAGGCAATCTTTCGAAGAGTTGAGTGAGCCACCGGTGGCCGAGTGTTCGATCCTGAAGCAGTTCGGGGCGATTAGACGGCATCGGATTGTACAAGTTGAGTATCAGTACCCATGGTCAAGAGCGTACTCGTCGTCGACAGCGATCCCGTGCAGCGCCGCCTTCTCGAAGAGACAGTTGGGCGTTTGGGTTTCAACACCAAAAGCGTTTCCTCAGGGGAACAGGCGCTCCAGATCCTGGAGAGTCCGCAAGTATCGACGATTAGCCTCGTCGTGCTTGACCTAACCGGCTCCAATGCCGGCGGCATCCCGGTGCTGGACCATATGCAAGGCAAAACCGGAATTCCCCCCATTATCGTCCAAGCCGCTCGAGGCGAACTCGACACCGCAATTGATGCCATGCGTGCCGGCGCCGTTGACTTCGTCGTGAAGCCGGCTTCGCCGCAGCGGCTGGAGGTTTCGATCAAGAGTGCCCTTAAGATCAAGGCGCTCGCAGATGCAATATCGCGCATCGAGAAGAGCGCCGACGGCACACTGACCTTCGACGATCTCATCATCCGCGATGAGGCCATGGAACGGGTGGTCGTTCTCGGCAAACGAGCAGCCGCCTCCACCATACCCGTGTTGATCGAAGGTGAAGCTGGCGTCGGCAAGGGAATGATTGCTCGAGCGATCCAGGGTGAGAGCGATCGCGCCGGCAAACCCTTTGTCGTCGTCAACTGCGGTGCCATCGCTAAGACTCTTGTTGAGGCTACGCTGTTTGGACAAGAGGCGGGCAACGCCCCCACTGGCAAATTCCAGGAGGCCGAAGGGGGCACGCTGTTCCTTGATGAGATCGGTGAGTTACCGCTGTCTGCGCAGGGAAAACTCTTGCGCGCCTTGCAGGACGGGACAATCGATCCCGTCGGCTCCAATACGTCGCTGAAGGTAGACGTCCGCCTGATAGCAGCGACCAGCCGCGACATGATCCAACTTGTTCGCGAATCCAGGTTCCGCGAGGATCTCTACTATCGGCTGAACGTATTCCCCATCCTTATGCCCCGGCTTCGGGATCGGATGGACGACGTACCGGAGCTGGCGCTTCACTTCATGGCACGTTTCGCAGCCGAGGACGGCAAGCGCATCAGCGGCATCGAGACCGAAGCCATACGCCTTCTCAAAAGCTATGCGTGGCCCGGCAACGTGCGCCAGCTCGAAAACGTTGTGTTCCGCGCCGTCGTCCTCAGCGATGGTCCCGAACTCACCGTCGCTGACTTTCCCCAAATCGCGGCCCACGTCGCCGGTTTTGAAACTCGAGTACCATCGGCGCCGGCGCCCGTCAGTCACGCACCAACATTCAAGGGCCCCGCCCTGCTCGGCGCGGAAAATGTCATTCCACACACCATTGAAGTGCCGGCGGACAGCGGAAGAAGCGCGCTTGGCATTCCTGTGGTGAAAGAAGATGGCGACATTCGCTCGTTGGAAGATATCGAGGCCGACATGATCCGATTGGCGCTCGGGCGCTATCGCGGTCACATGACCGAAGTCGCCAAACGCCTGAAGATCGGCCGCTCGACCCTGTACCGGAAGATGCAGGAATATGGGCTGGAGCCCCGGGCCTGACCGCAGCACATCATCTTGATGGGGCGCCGAGTCTTGCAGCGTTCGCCCGAAAAACTCCCAACTGTTAGGCGAGGCTTCGTGAGTGCTGCGGCGTCACAACACGGTCCGCATGACCGGCTATATGCTTAAGGCGTTGGCCAGTCAGATTTAATCGGCGGTTTGTGTATCAGCAAAATCGTCGGCTTACCTGCCCTGGATTTGATCCCACGTCGGCCTTCGCAGTGGCCGGACCGGTCTCCCTGAGCTAGGGTGCACCGCGTCACAAGGAGAATGCGTAATGAATGTTCGGTGCGTCGTCGTCCTCAGCCTCGTTTCAACAGCGATCTTTGCAGGACCCGCATTGGCACAAGATGCTGATCAGCCGCAGCAAGTCGTCACGGCCGAACCACTCGAAACGACCCCTGCCACGACGCCTGTAACCACACCCAAAACCCCATTGGGGGTCGCGATTCAAAGCAAGCTTGGCAACGAAGCGAAGGGCGACGAGTACGATCGCGCCGATCAAGAAGCCCTGAAAGCCTTCTACGAGGCTGGTGACTTTGCGCCGGTTTGGGTCGGCGATAACGGGCTTAATGCGAAGGCCAAAGCCGCAATTGCCGAAATTCGAAAGGCCGACGACTGGGGCTTGGATGCTGGTGCTTTCGCACTTCCGGACGACGCGCGCGCATCCCAGGCGAGCGCCAACCCCGAGTCGCTTGCCGACACCGAGGTGACGCTCTCTCTCGCCGTTCTCAAGTATGCGCGCCATGCCCGCGGCGGGCGCATAATGGATCCCGCCGGCACGTTGAGCTCCTATTTGGACCGGACGCCGCAACTCCTAGAGCCAAAAGTCGTCATCGAAAAAATCGCTTCAGCGGACGAGGCAGACGCTTACCTGCGCGGGCTTCACCCGCAGCACCCGCAGTTTGAAAAACTGCGCCAAGCTTACCTCGCAATGCGCGACGGAGCACGCGCCCAGGAGCGCGTAACGATCCCAGGCGGGCGCATGCTCGTACCAGGCCAATCCGATGAGAACGTCGCCATCTTGCGCAAGCGTTTGGAGGTGCCCGCGCCTCAGAACGTGACCAACGCGGAAGGGGAGACCGTCGATGAGGCGTTCTTTGACGACACGCTCAAAGAGGCCGTCATGGCATTCCAAAAGGAAAACGGCTTGTCACCTGATGGCCTGGTTGGAAGCGGCACGCGCGCTGCCCTCAATAACTTTGAGGTGCTGAGCAATGACAAGCTGCTCGCCAATATGGAGCAATGGCGTTGGATGCCTGAGGACCTCGGCAGCGTCTACGTCTGGCTCAACATCCCTGAATACAAAGTACGCATTTCCAAGAATGACGAAATCATCCACGAGGAGCGCGCAATCACGGGTCTCGTCAGTAAGCAGACGCCCGTGTTCTCTGATATAATGAAGATGGTCGTCTTCCGCCCACGCTGGAACGTCCCCAATTCGATCAAGGTGCGTGAGCTCTATCCGAGCCTTGCCCGTGGCGGCAGCTCGTTCAATCGACAAGGGCTGCGCTTGTCACGCAACGGCCGGGTCATAAATCCTGCCAGTGTCGACTGGAGCGTTTCCGACATCCGTAACTTCGACGTCTACCAGCCACCGGGGCGGGGCAACGCGCTCGGGCTCGTCAAGTTCTCGTTCCCGAACAAGCACCTCGTCTACATGCACGATACCCCGACGAAGCACCTGTTTGACCAGACCCGCCGAGCCTACAGCCATGGCTGCATGCGCATTCGCAATCCGGATCTCTTGGCCGAAATTCTGCTGAAAGAAGACAAGGGCTGGGACGCAGGGCAGGTCGACGACCTGATGGAAAACGGACCGGACAACAACGAGGTCGAGCTTGATCACCAATTCCCGGTGCACGTGACGTATTTCACGGCTTGGGTGGATGAGAACGGCGAGACGCAGACGGCACCCGACGTTTACGGGCACGAAAAGCGCATCAAGCTGGCGCTTGAAGGCCAGTGGCAGAGGATTGCCAAAGGGCCCAATCACCTCGCGCCTGTGAAGCTCAGTCCCAGCATGCGTGCCAACTACAACAACGGTTGGGGCTGGGGCGGCAACGGTGGCTCTGGTCGCAAGCGCACCAATAGCGTCGGCGACTATGTGCAATCTGTCCTGGGCAGCGGGTTTTAGTCGAACTCAATCGATCAAATCGATGACGGGCCCGCTGGTGCGCACCGGCCGGGTCCGTTCGCCCGCCTGATCCATCGGACATGTTCGCCAAAGGCCCAAGTCAGTCTGCCCTGATCTTGCCGCGAGCGAGCCCTGATCTGCCCGCAATGGCGAGAAATACTTACCAACTGTTAACGATTCATAATTAACCCTGCGAGAATGTGAATGCCGGTCTCATGCCGGGAAGCCATCAGCAACCGGCGACACAAGCGGAACGCCACTT
Organism: uncultured Hyphomicrobium sp.; assembly: GCA_964620915.1. Lineage (GTDB taxonomy): Bacteria > Pseudomonadota > Alphaproteobacteria > Rhizobiales > Hyphomicrobiaceae > Hyphomicrobium_A. Next base: position 15,223 of record CAZUKP010000031.1, read on the forward strand.
TGGTATTGCGTAGTAAAGGTCTTCTCGCGGGCTTAGCCGCAGCGGTATTGGGTGTCAGCGCTATCGCACCCGAGATCGATGCTGCATTCGACAGCGTGCGCACCATCTCCCTCTATCACATCCACACCAAGGAAACGCTGACCGTCACCTACAAGCGGGACGGCAAATACGACAAGGACGCGCTCAAGAAAATCAACTGGCTCATGCGCGACTGGCGCGAAAACAAGCAGATCGAGATCGACCCAGCCACTATCGATTTGCTTTGGGAAATGCACACCGAGCTCGGCAGCAAGGAACCGATCCACATCATTTGTGGTTACCGCTCGTCGAAAACCAACAACATGCTGCGCCGAACCAGAGGCGGGCAGGCAAAGCGCAGCTATCACCTCACGGGCCAGGCGATCGACGCTGCATTCCCTGACGTCCCAATCAAGCGCATGCGCTATTCCGCACTGATCCGCGAGCGCGGCGGCGTGGGCTACTATCCAACATCTGGAATCCCCTTTGTGCACGTCGATACGGGACGTGTGCGCGCCTGGCCGCGCCTTCCGCGGTATGAACTTGCCCTGCTGTTTCCAGACGGCAAGACCCGTCACAGGCCCTCTAAGGGTGGCCCCATCTCACGTAAGGACGTTCACACCGCGCGGACGCACCACAAGGAGCTTGCAACGCAAGTCGCCTCCTACTTCGAGCTGCGTAACCAGCCCAAGACATCAACACTCGTCGCCCAAGCGCCGCAGCCGGTGCTGAAGGTGCCCGAGCCAAAACCCGCGCCTACCAGGCCACAGGAAATACAAGTGGCCTCGCTTACGCCAATCGTGCCCCCGCAGCCGATGGCAGCGGCACCGCCCCGTCAAAATGCGCGCGCACCCGATCGCTTGAGGCCGCCGGCGCCTATTTCGGTGCCGCGTCCTGCAGCCGCAGAAAGAGAAAAGCTGAACGAGCTTGTAACGCTTGCCTCGTTATCATGGGAACCAGAGGTAAGCAGACCCCCGGAAGCCGATCGCAAGAAACTCAATACGCTCTTCACTCACGCATCGCTTGGCGGTCCGACCGACACTGCGGGATTTCGCATTCCAGCCCCGACAGTCGCTTCGCAACCTCGCCGGCGCACCTCCGAACCCACCGAACAGCCAAAACGCATTGCAGCGCTTGAGCCCGCGCAGCGGGCTCACTCCGGCGGAAGCCTGACGGATACGGCCAACGGAGACTGGAACACTGGCTGGGCCCCCGCACCTCAGTTCGATGAGGATCACCCTGACGAGTTGTCCTACCGGCCGTTCCCGCTAGCGCCACTGCTGACTCAGTCCGCGTCGATCAACGACCCTGCATTCGTCCACCTCTCGCACCCCGACGTCGCGCGCACTCTCGACCTCTTGGGCGATGAGCAGATCGTCCTGCCCATGCGCCTGCGCCCGGGGCAGCAAGTGGCTGAGGTGATGTGGGCTCAGCAATTCCAGGGCAGGGCCGTCAATATCTCAGCGATAGACGAGGCTGCACCAACTCCGGCTATGTCTCCGGTCCTCGCCTCGCGAAGCGTCAAGACGACGGCGAAGTAGCTGACTTGGCCCGCCGCGCACTCCTGCGTGGGGTCGGTGCATGGCATTTCGTCCAAGCGAGTTTCACCAGACGGCCCAGCTCCCGGAAGTCGGCAGCCCTTGGCGAGGTCGCGCGCCAGGCAAGCCCGATCGTGCGATAGGGCTCGGGATCGACAAAGCGCGTCAGCCCGATCTCGCGACCCCGGGTTTCCACGTTCAAACACATCTCAGGCAGTAGCGTGATGCCGAAGCCGGCCGCGACCATCTCCACGATGGTCGAGAGGCTTGAAACGCCGAATGTGTTTACCGTCGAAACCTGCTGTAAACTGCAGTAGGTGAGCGCCTGATCGCGCAAGCAATGCCCCTCTTCCAACAGCAACAAGCGCTCCCGCTCAACGAGATCCTTCGTGGCACGCACGCGTGCGCTCAAGCGGCGCGACACCGGCAAGGCAAGCAGGAAGCGATCATCGAAGAGCGCGAACGTCTCGATTTCGGCGAGCGTTATGGGCAGAGCAAGTAGCAGCACATCGAGCTTGCCTTCTAAAAGCTCCTGGGTGAGCGGTATCGTCTGCGTCTCACGCACGTGAAGTTCAAGGTTGGGATAGTTCTCTCGCAACAGCGGCAAGAGCGGCGGAAGCATGTAGGGCGCGATCGACGGGATGACGCCGAGACGGAGCGACCCTGACAGTACGTCGGTTGCGTGCTGAGCGAACTCGATCATCTCGCGCACGTCACCGAGAACACGCCTGGCACGTGTCGCAATCTCACGACCCTTGTCGGACAACAGAACACCCGCACGCGTGCGCTCCACCAAAACGAGTCCCAATTGATTCTCAAGTTCGTGGATTTGCATTGATAGCGCTGGCTGCGTGACGGAGCAGGCTTCCGCGGCTCGGCCAAAATGCTGCTCGCGCGCCAAGGCGTCGAAGTAACGCAACTGTTTGAGCGTCACGTGCGACATAAGGAACTCTGATCTTAATCGAAGTAAAATACGATTAGAACTTATCCTGTCCAACGTCTAGACCACGAAAACCTGTTTTCGGCATCCTCGCGTGAATGTGAGGAGCGTCGATAAGGAACGGCGGGAGCGGGGGTACCCCTCCAATCCCGCCTTGGGCGCCTCGGACGAGCGCCGAATCGGACCGAGGCGCTCTCTATCTTGTTCGCGATGTGATTCGAAGTCGCGACGTGCTCGCGTCGCCCCGGCTTACTCCGCCGCAATCATAGGCGCGGCAACGTCCTCGTCGAGCATCCCAAGGGCGTGCATATAGACCTCCAGCACAGCGGTTTCCTCGGTGCGTTCGGTCGCGCTCTTCTTGCGCAGCCGGACCAGCTGGCGCAGCGCTTTCACATCGAAGCCCATTGCTTTGGCTTCGAGATACTTGTCGCGCACATCGCCTGCCAGAGCCTTCTTCTCTTCTTCCAAGCGCTCGATCTGCTCGACGAGCTGGCGCAGATGCTTTTGCGCCGAAACCTGTAGCGTCGTCATCGGTTTCTCCCCGCTGTCACGAAACTTGCGAGTGACGCTAACGAGGCGAATAGCCCCCTTCAAGGTGAGCGAAGCCGCGATCCAGAGGATTCTTGCCCGCGGACGTGAGGCCCCGATGCAACAACTACGTCTTGTCCGGCTTTACCTGAGCAAATGCAGCTCTTGCATCCCTCGATGCCTCGGTCTGGTGGCGCGTTTTCCACTGTGCATAAGGCATTCCGTAGACGAATTCGCGAGCCTCATCCTTCGTCAAAGTGATTCGCTGCTCAGCTGCTGCCTCTCGATACCAGTCCGCTAGGCAGTTGCGACAGAAACCTGCCAGGTTCATGAGATCGATGTTTTGAACATCGGTATGCTCAGCAAGATGACGAAGGAGCCGGCGAAAGGCGGCAGCCTCAAGCTCGGTTTCGGTCTTAGGATCTATTCGCTGCATGCCTCGCTCCGTCCGATCGGGCTGGAGAATGGCGGCGTGAGCTTGTCGTCGGTGTGGGAGCCGAAGTAGCGCACGCTGTGCAGGTTCTCACGCAAATCTTCACGCTTGAGAATTCCTGCTGTCGCCTCCGCGATCCGCTTGGCCCACTGCGACTGACCCTTGGCATCAGAAATGAGATCTTGGCGGACCTCAACGATTGTGTGCGCGATCCCGCGACGAGTCCCATGCAGCCACATGCAATCGCCGGCAAGTTTTCCGGTATAGGGCTCGTTCTCGCCGACAACGATATTCTTGTCGGCCCGCAGCGCTTCGAGTAGCGGAACAGAATAGCGATAGTCGCGGTCCCACAGGATCGCCGCATCCCATGGCCTTGGGACGCCTTTCCAATGTTGCGTGAAACTATGGACCGATAACAGAACGGGCGGCTTGCCGGCCTCGATGCCCAGATCAATCAGGTTGTCGAGAGCCAGATGATAGGGCGCATAGTATTCGCGCACGCGCTTATCGCGCTCCGCCTCGTCGATGTGCCGATTTCCTGGCACCACAGCACCGTCGGAGAGACGCATGATCAGCGTCGGATCGTCGAGGCCGCGATTGACGTCAATTAGGAGCCGCGAGAACCGCGCACCGATCCCAGGGGCCCCAAGCCTATCTGAAATCTGACGCGCCACCTCGAAAGCCCCAATGTCATAGGCGATATGACGCTCAAATTCGGCGGCCGGCAATCCAAGCGTACCATAGCCTTCCGGCAGCCTATTCAGCGCATGATCGCAAATAACGACAACTCCTGCGTCTGCGCGACCCGGCAGGATCTCATAGCTTTCAGTGATTGAGGGCGCGACGAAAGGAGCTGTCTCGCGCACTGTGCTGTCTCGCATTGGCTGAATATAGCTTTACGTTATCTCGACGAAAACCACCCGCGTCGGTGCGACGCTTGACGAAAGAACCGCTATTGCGCAAATGAGCGGCCTTGACCAGGATCAAACGATGGCAGATTGCAACCCACAAATCCCTCGCCGCGCACTGATGCCTAAGCGCGGCCCACTTGTCGAATCTGCTCCGCCAACGTCCTGCTCCAACCCCTATCCCCAGCCTCAATCCAGAGCCGGTTGGGTTGCCAGCCGCGGCTCCAGACTCTCTGGCGCCACAGTGCTGCCCCTTCCCACATGCATCCCCGCCAACAATCTCAATGCCGCCAATTTCCTGGAGAAGAACGGCTATCCGGCCCGGTTCTTTCGGGCGACTGGCGGTCCTATCCCATGCGATCCGCCAAAAACCCATGTCGATGATTTCCGCATGGCGTCCGTCGACCCCTAGCGGAGATTCGGACGCTCCAACGGCAATCGAGCACAGCGTTAGATCACCCGCGCGATTTTAGGTGAGCACCGGAGCCGAAGACTTGTGGCCCTATACAAACACTCGTAGACGGCGCAGAGGTGGCCATTGCATCGCGGTCGCGGTTCTCATGGCAGCGATCGTGTTCGCCTCCGGACGGCCCGCAAGTGCCGATCTGAAGCTGTGCAACTCCACAGCAAGCCGCGTTGGCGTGGCGGTGGGCTACCGTGACCAAAACGGTTGGGCGACGGAAGGGTGGTGGAATATCGCCTCCCAAACCTGCGAGACGCTACTAAAAGGCGCAGTCCCCAGCCGCTTCATTTACATTCATGCTCTCGACTATGATCGGGGTGGCGAATGGGTTGGCACAAATTTCATGTGTACACTTGATAAATCATTCGCCATCCGGGGCGTCCAAGACTGCACTAAGCGCGGATACAAGCGAACCGGATTCTTCGAAGTGGATACCGGCGAGGCAAACGAATGGACCGTTCGCCTCACGGATCCGGAAGATCGCGGGCCACAAGAGAAATGAGACGTAACCGACGGGTCAAGGTCATTGCAACCTTGGGCCCGGCTTCATCCGCCACGGAAATGATCGAGCGCCTGTTCCTGGCAGGCGTCGACGTTTTCCGTATCAACATGAGCCACTGCTCGCACGAAACCGCGCGCGCGTTGCAGAATTCCGTGCGATGGGTCGGCAAGCGTCATCGTCACCCGATCGGCATCCTCGCCGATTTACAGGGCCCCAAATTTCGCGTCGGCGAGTTTCACGGCGGACGCGCGTTTCTCAATGACGGGGCGGTCTTCCGTTTCTGCCGCACCGAGAAGACTGGCACCAGCGAGCACGTCCAACTTCCCCATCCTCACATATTTGCCGCAGTCGAGGCGGGGCAGATGATGCTGCTCGACGACGGCCGAATCCGCATGCGCGTTGTCGAGAAGGACGCAGACTGGATCACCGCGGAGGTTCTCGTCGGTGGAGCGCTTGGCAGCCGGAAGGGCATCAGCCTGCCCGATACACTTCTGCCCATTGGTCCTCTCACGGAAAAGGACCGCGCCGATCTCGCCTATCTTCTCAAGATTGGCACCGATTGGGTTGCGCTCTCGTTTCTACAGCGCGCAGAAGACATGAAGGAAGTCCGCAGGATCGTTGGCGGACGGGCCTCAATCCTGGCCAAAATCGAGAAGCCTTCGGCCATCACCGACCTTGATGCAATTGTCGCGGGTGCCGACGCGCTGATGGTTGCACGCGGCGATTTGGGCGTCGAAATACCCGTCGAGCGCGTGCCAGGCCTGCAAAAAGAAATCACGCGCAAGGCGCGCGCCGAGGGCAAGCCAGTCGTCATCGCAACGCAGATGCTTGAAAGTATGATCTCGTCGCCGACACCAACGCGCGCAGAGGTTTCCGATGTCGCCACCGCCGTATTTGATGGCGCCGATGCGGTCATGCTTTCTGCTGAGTCGGCCGTGGGTCAATACCCGCTTGAAGCCATTCAGATGATGGACCGCATCGCCATCGAAGTGGAAAGTGATCCAAGCTACAGCGCGATCATTCACGCAACGAAGACACCGCCACAGCCCACCGGTGCCGACGCGATCGCCACTGCGGCCTATGCCATTGCTGATACGGTGAAGCTCGCCGCAATCGTCTGCTATACGGCAACCGGTTCGACCGCTCTGCGCATGGCGCGTGAACGTCCCCATGTTCCTGTCCTGGGACTGACACCGGTCGAGTCGACGGCGCGCCAACTGTCGCTCGTCTGGGGCATACGATCGGTCCTCACGGCGGATCCCCAGAACTCCGCTGACATGGTGCGCAAGGCTTGTCGCATCGCCTTCGATGAGGGCTTCGTGAAGCCGCGCGACGGCATCTTGATCACAGCCGGTGTCCCGATGGGCTCACCGGGCGCAACCAACATGATCCGCATCGCATTTGTTGATGAAACGGGCGCTCCAGCGGCCGAGAGCTTATAGTCCTCAGACATCGCCCCACACGAGGGCGATCAGATGCCCTGCCCTTCGACCTCGATGGTGAGCTCGTCAACTGCTTCCTTTGCGCCGGAGAGTTGTGGATGGATGCGCAAGAGCTGCTGATAGGCTTGCAGCGCATTCTTCTTCTGGCCGATCTCTCGCAAGATACGCGCAAGCCCTTCCAGGGCCTTGAAGTGATTAGGCTCCAGCGCCAGGGCACGTCGCAGGTCCCCCAGCGCACGTTCATAGTCATCTTGCAGGTAGAGAACGTAGGCGCGCCGGTTCCAGCCCTCTGCATAGTCCGGCGCCAACTCGACGACGGCATCGAGAAACTGCAGGGCCAGTTCAGGCCGCTCCTGTTTCAACGCATTGAGCGAGCGGCCCATCAGCAATCCGATCGTGGGGCTGTCCGATCGCAGCCAAAGCCCCTCGATGGTCTCGGCGATCGGTCCAGCCCTCATCGGGTCCGGTGCCTGGGCGAGATGAGCGTAAAGCTCCTCAAGCATCGCGTCCTTCGTTTGCGGGACAGCAGCTTTGGCTTTGTCCTGCCCGTTCGGGGCAGGTGTTTCAGCATCGGGCCGAGTGAGCCCCGGCAGCTCCGCGCCGCGCTCTCTCATGTCAGGCGCGGGCGCATCCTGCGCGTAAACCCCGCCGGCCAAAAGGCAGGCGAGGGACGTTATCGCAACGAAAACGGAAGTTGGCGCCTTGTGTCGCATCCCTAAAAGATAGGATGCCGCCAGCGAGCCGTCAAAGTGGCGCTTTTGCCGCGCCGGATCAGCCCTGGCGCGCTTTAAAGCGCCGCTGGGTCTTATTGATAATGTAAAGTCGACCTTTGCGCCGCACCAACCGATTGTCACGATGGCGCGCGCGCAACGACTTTAGTGAGTTTCTGACTTTCATTTTTGCACCAATCCGCAAGCAACGATGGTGGGCGCGACAGGGATCGAACCTGTGACCCCTACGATGTCAACGTAGTGCTCTACCGCTGAGCTACGCGCCCCAGAGGGCGTGGTTCTATGCGCTAGTCCTCACTGCGGTCAAGTCCGCCAGGACAATCAGGCCGCCAGAAGGCGATCGACCTCGCGCACGAGGTCCTTCAAATGGAACGGCTTGGAAAGCACCGTGGCGTCCTTTGGGGCCTCAATATCGTTATTCAGGATCACGGCGGCAAAGCCAGTGATGAACATGATCTTGAGGTCCGGATCGAGCTCGCTGGCCTTTCGGGCCAGTTCGATGCCGTCCATTTTGGGCATGACGATGTCGGTCAAAAGCAAGGTGAAGGGCTCGGTCTTGAGCCGCTCGTAGGCCTCCTGGCCATTTGCGAAGGCAATAACGTCATAGCCGGCCCTCTCAAGTGCCCGGACGAGGAACCCGCGCATGGAGTCGTCATCTTCTGCCAGCAGAATACGGGAAATCGAGAGGCGGGAGAGCTTGGCGGTCATGGCTACTCTACAAACTCAGCATACGAAGCCTGGCGGCATTCTTTACCTAGGGGTGAATCTGACAGCGATACGGTAAACACGAGGTTGAAAAAACCTAGCAAATCTCAGATCGCCACAGATTTCTCCACGAGCAGGATGTGGGATCCTGCCCGCTCCCAATGGACATATTGAGGCCAGCTTGGCACAGTGAGCAAGGGTCAAATCATTGTATGTGCAGACCCCAAAGTTCCGGGACAATGCTTAACGGTGCAACAGAGCCAAAGATTGTAGATCGAATGTCTGCGATAGACCGCCCATCGATCCCCCCGGAGTTCTTGCCCCCCTTTGCCGTCGAGACGCCAGAGACGCAGGTTGCACCTTTCGTTCTGTGCTCGCCGCACTCAGGCCGCGTTTACCCTTCCGCCTTCCTGGAGCAATCGCGGCTTAGCCCACTCGCGCTCAGGAAATCGGAAGACTGCTTTGTCGACGATCTCTTTCGGCCCATCGCCTCGGAGTTCGTTCCACTGATCTCCGCGCGTTTTCCGCGCGCCTTTCTCGACGTGAACCGCGAGCCCTATGAACTCGACCCGGAACTCTTCGTCGAGACGCTGCCTGACTATGCAAACGCTCAGTCCGTTCGGGTTGCCGGGGGACTTGGAACGATTGCGCGCATTGTCGCTGACGGCGAGGAAATCTACCACGACAAGCTGAACCTCTCGTCGGCTCTGGAGCGCATCAAAGAGCTCTACATCCCATTTCACGCCGCCCTCAGCACACTTATCGAAGAAACCCGAAACCGCTTCGGCTACGCCATTCTGATCGATTGCCATTCGATGCCATCAGCTTCGATGGCACCCGCCGGAGGTGCCCGGCCGGACATCGTCCTCGGAGACAGGTTTGGAGCTTCTGCCGATGGCAAGATCATTCGCCACCTGAAGGATCTGCTGACGGGACTTGGCTACGAGGTGCAGATGAACCGGCCTTACGCCGGAGGCTACATTACCGAGCATTACGGCAGACCATCGCGCGACGTCCATGCCGTCCAACTCGAGATCAACCGCGGCCTTTACCTCAATGAAACAACACTTGAGCCGAAGCCATCCTTCGCCCAGCTGCAAAGTGACCTAGGCGCATTGGCGCGTGAGTTGTTCAGCGATCTGCCAAACCTGCTCGAGCGGCGTGCCGCAGCGGAATGAGCTTCAAAACTGCGTGCAGGCAGCTTAGGAGCACAGCTGGGCTATGCGATTGGGTCATAGGATGGTGAGGCTCGACGCGTAGAGCGGGGGTAGAGAACGCGCAAATCATCTGCCTGCCTGAATAACCGACAGCGAAAGCAACCGGCGAAAAGGCAAAAAAAGGGGCCGTTCGGGTCTCGAACGGCCCAAGTCTAGGGAGGAAACGCCCAAGGAGGGCTACGACATGACGAGCTGGGCTCGTGATGTCGCACTGCAAAAGTTAAGGGTGCGGTGCACAATTTTCAATTGCGTTTTTTGCATAACTGAAGCGACCGTAGCGTAGGGCTCGGACGGAACGTTCGTTATGTCGGAAAAAAGGCCGCCCGCAGCACGAACGGCCCAAGTCTAGGGAGGAAACGCCCAAGTGGGCTACGGTGCGTTAGGATATCAACGGCACCGTAACTATAACGTATGAGCCTGTTCGTAGGACTCAGCAAGCGGCGGCTGCGTTTCACGGTTCAATTCCGGTGTATACGTAATAATTGGGCCACAGTGGCGGATATTGGCAACACATTGAAATGCTTTCGACGTATATCCTGGCCTTTCGCCAACAACCGGGCTTGGTAGCCCGCGAAAACCTTTTCAGTTTCAAGGACGCGCGCCCGTGACAGCCAAAGGTCGGCCGAGCTTTAAGGCGCTGCTCGACTTCGCGCACGAGCTCGCGGACATTTCAGGCGGGACCATCCGGCCCTATTTTCGCAAGCCGTTCTCGATTTCCAACAAGGCAGAAGATGGCTTCGACCCCGTCACGGCAGCTGACCAGGCCGCCGAACGCGCCATTGGCCGGGCCATTGCCAAGCGCTGGCCGGATCACGGGATGATCGGGGAGGAATTTGGCACTGCCAGAAACGAATCGCGCCTTCGCTGGGTCGTCGACCCAATTGACGGCACGCGATCCTTCATCATGGGCTCGCCGCTGTGGGGCACCCTGATCGGCCTTTTGGATGGCGAAAACGCCATCCTGGGTGTCATGGATCAGCCCTTTACGCGCGAACGGTTCTGGTCGGGCGAGCACGCGACCTACTGCAGACAAGCTGACGGCCGAAGCCGCCGGATCAAAACGCGGTTTTGCGCGCACCTCCAAGAGGCCACGCTCTCCACGACACATCCTGATCTCTTCAAGAGGGGCGTCGAGCGCGAGTCATTCGCAAAGCTAAAATCAGTTGCGCGCATGACGCGCTTTGGCGGCGACTGTTATTCCTATTGTCTTCTCGCCGCCGGCTTTGTCGATGTTATCGTCGAAGCCGGGTTGAACACGTATGACGTCGTTGCGCTTATACCAATCATAGAAAGAGCTGGCGGTCGCATAACGACGTGGGACGGAAAATCGGCAACCATGGGCGGCCGCATTGTCGCGACAGGCGATCCGCATCTTCACGCCGAGGTTCTTAAAATTCTGTCACGCTGAGCAAAGGCTGGAAAGCCGGCGCCTCATGCCACCTTGGTGTCGACGCCGAGGTAGGCGTCGAAGGCCGCCCAGAACCTTGTCCTGACGCCATCGTTCTCCTGCAAGATCTCATGCCTTGAGCCCGGCATCAAAATGCTTGCGGTAAGCTTTGCAGCGGCCGCGAAGCCATCAATCGCCGGGGTTGAAACGACCTCGTCGTTGCCCGCCGCAAAAATAAGGAGAGGCACGTTGATCTTGGATGCAAAGCCAGGCTCGGTGAGACCATTGCACGCTCGCAATGCTGCTCTTAGCCAGCCAATTGTCGGCATACCAACGCGAAGATCTGGCGCGGCATCGAGCACAGCCTTGGAGCGTAGCCAACGCTCCTTGTCAGAAGTCAGGGGATTGCCCTCAAAAACATCCCAGCTTTCCAGATTGTCCGACGCGCCCAACACATAGGCGGAAGACAGACCAAGTGCGCAGCCGACCTCAGCATAGGCCCGTGCGAGCAAGGGAGATTCTTCCAACATGCGATCGCGGATGGCAATCATCGGAGCCGTCAGGACAATGCGCTCAAACCACAAGCCCGGCATCGTCGCGTTCCGCAGTAGGATGTTCCCCCCCATGGAATGACCCAGCCCGTAGAACGGCGGCGGGCAATCGGGCAGCACGATATCTTTCATGAAGCGCAGCAGATCACGATCGTAATCAGCAAAGCTAGAGACGTGTCCTTTGAGCCGATTGGACAACAGGCGTTGCGAACCGCCTTGGCCGCGCCAGTCCATCGTAGCGACTGCAAAGCCGCGCCGCCGCAGGTCGGCAATGACCTCAAAGTATTTTTCGATGAACTCGGTGCGCCCACCAAGCAAGCAAACGGTGCCCCGCCGCGGCGCGCGTGTTGCGTCCCACCTGGCAAACCGCAGCTCGACGCCGTTGTATCCGCGAAAAGTGCCGACCGTTCCGCCGCTCGGAACCGGGTTCTTGGCCAGCGCTACCAGCTCCATTGCAGTCCTCGTCAACGCCCCACTTCCCCTTTCTATAACAGGGGTCATAGGGCGGCGACAGGCGCAGCAATCGGTTTCAGGACATCAAGCCCCAGCTCAATAGTAAGGCCGTCCAGGCGGGTATGGTCTCGGGCCTCTCGCGTATGGTCCCGGAGGCCCAAACAGGGGGCGCGCTTGGAGTACGCGGCCAGAGCAACGATCAACCGTCAATCCAAACGGACGGCCCGTCCCGCGCTGGCGTGCGCGGACCAAGAACACTGGACCTTCAGGCCGGAAATCACGGAAGCGCTTCCAGCCCTGTCTGCGCAACCTCTTGCGAACGACTTTGCGCCGAACGCAAACCTCGGCATAGCGTGGCGCCGGATAGGCCGGCTCTGCAAAGCCCTTACCCTGGACAGCCCGCGGCGGTGGATAGTCCTGGTACCCATCCGCGACAACGACTTCACCATCGTAGGGCGGAGGCGCATCAGGATAGGCCTCTGCGTAATTGCGGTCATCGTAGCCGGAATCGTATCTTGGCGGATATCCCAGATCCGCCGCCAACGCCCACGGCGCCAAGATGCAAAAAGTTGCAGCGGCAGCGATCGCTGCAGAAAGTCGCGCCGACATGATCCCACTCCTCTTTGCCTAAGACCTTATAGCGGCCATTCCCAAGCCTCTGGCAGATTGGTCGCGCCAACATGAACAGGACATGAAGACCAGCCATTTATCGTTGCCTACACAGAGCTTAGCCTCGCTCGCCCTGTTTGTCCCGCCGCCTCAGCCGCCGGAGGTCTTGAACCCGCGTGGTGCGCCCCTAAATCACTGGCTGCGCACGCCGTTCAACGGGTGCGCAGCTGAACCGCCTGGCCCGTGAGGCAGGCGAAAAGGCATGTCGCTTCTTATAGGAGGATGTGAAATGCGACAGTTCGACTTTGCTCCCCTTTATCGTTCCACCGTTGGCTTTGACCGGCTGGTGAAATTGCTCGACACCGTCAGCGGCCTTGAGGCCGATGGAGGCTATCCGCCCTACAACATCGAGCGGCTTGGCGAGAACGAGTATCGAATCACCATGGCCGTGGCCGGTTTTAACGACGACGAACTGAACGTCGAGGTGAAGGAATCGGCTCTTTTGGTCAAAGGTGAGAAGAAGTCCGAGGATAAGGAACGCGAGTACCTCCATCGTGGGATCGCGGCCCGTAACTTCGAGCGGCGCTTCCAGCTCGCTGACCACGTCGAGGTCAAGGGCGCCGACCTTCACAACGGCCTTCTCCACGTGGATCTCGTCCGCAATCTTCCAGAGCGCATGAAGCCGCGCACGATCGCGATTGGACCGGGCTCGAAGGCTCAACAGATCGAGGCGAAGGCCTAAGCCGCGCGCTCGATAACTTCAAAAGAGTGACGATCAGGGCGGCCCCTCACACATAGGGGCCCCCTATTTTGGTGCCTGACAGTGGACGAATTTGAACGCGCTCGCACCCAACGGAAGCGGCAGACACCGGCTAGAAGCCACCTTTGCCCCCTCCAATCCAGTATTCAGGCCGGGTTTGGCGCTTGTGCAGGCAAGGAAAATCTGCGAAGCTCGCCAAGAAAGGTCAGTAGTCCTGTCCTTTATTGCAGGTGGTGGCAACCCAAGGACAGGATTGCGACAGATTGTGCATGTCTGACCTTCGGAAGTAGTGGACGCACACGGAGAGCGACAAGAGTGATTGAGTTGGGAATTCCAGGACCGGCGTTTTTGACCGGCCTTGAGGCAAGGGGCGCAGTCGCCGGCGCATACGAACCATCAAACATGGCGCGCTATCGGCGAAAAAGTTCCGCCGGTCGCACTTAATCCGAATTCCTTGATTTGATCTGTGTAGGGCCAATTTAAAGGGTCCTACGAAGACGCTCCCACTGAAAAATGACACAAACGAAGCGGCAGCGCCCCAATGGCACCCGAGGTCGCAATATGACGAATAGGCCTTACAAGAGCGGCGACGACACGCCCAGCAGCACGCTCCAGCAACCGCCGGTACAGGGCCTTTATAATCCTGTGCACGAGCGGGATGCGTGCGGCGTTGGTTTCATCGCCGACATGAAGGGCACCAAGTCACACAAGATCATCGACGATGCGCTGAAGATTCTCCAGAACCTCGAGCATCGCGGCGCCGTCGGTGCCGATCCTCTGGCCGGTGACGGCGCTGGTATCCTTGTTCAGATCCCCCACGACTTCCTGAAAGATGAGTGCCGCGATCTTGGCATCAATCTTCCCGCTCCCGGACGTTATGCGGTCGGCTACATCTTCATGCCGCAAGTCGAACGCTTGAGAGGGCATTGCGAGGGCGTATGGGCACGCGTGCTCAAAGAGGCCGGCCTAGAATTGTTGGGCTGGCGGTCGGTACCAGTCGACAATTCCTGCCTGTCGGAAATGGTGATCGAAACCGAGCCGACGCATCGCCAATTGTTCATCGGCTGCCCATCATCGATCCTCAGTCAGGATGACTTCGAACGCCGCCTATTTCTGGTGCGCAAGGTTGTCTCCAACGCGCTGCTCTCGACTTTCAGGGGCCGTGACATCGGTCACTACACCGTCTCTTTGTCGAGCCGGACACTCGTATACAAGGGCATGTTCCTGTCTGGCCAGGTCAGAGCCTACTACAAGGATCTTTCTGACCCGCGCTTCGTCTCCGCGATGGCCCTCGTCCACCAGCGTTTCTCGACCAATACCTTCCCGTCTTGGAAGCTGGCGCACCCCTATCGCTTTGTCGCGCACAACGGCGAGATCAACACGTTGCGCGGCAACGTCAATTGGATGGCTGCGCGCCAAGCGAGCGTTTCAACGCCGCTTTATGGATCCGACATCTCCAAGCTTTGGCCGATCTCTTATGAAGGCCAATCTGACACCGCCTGTTTCGACAACGCGCTAGAGTTCTTGTTCATGGGGGGTTACAGCCTCTCGCACGCAGCGATGATGCTGATCCCCGAAGCGTGGGCTGGCAATCCGCTGATGGATCAGAAGCGGCGCGCCTTTTACGAGTACCACGCGAGCCTCATGGAGCCGTGGGACGGCCCCGCTGCGATGGCATTTTCCGACGGCCGCCAGATCGGCGCCACGCTGGACCGCAACGGCCTTCGCCCTGCGCGCTACTACGTCACGAAGGACGACATTGTCGTGATGGCCTCCGAAGCGGGCGTCTTGCCCGTGCCCGAGGAGAGCATCGTCCAGAAGTGGCGGTTGCAGCCAGGCAAGATGCTGCTCATCGATTTGGAGAAGGGCCGCATCATTTCCGATGAGGAATTGAAGGCCGAGATCTCCGCGAGCAATCCTTACGACACATGGTTGAAGCGCACGCAGATCATGGTCAGCGATCTGCCACTCGCAACCGATCAGCCAACTGGCAAGAAGTCCAACACCGCTTTGTTGGATCTGCAGCAAGCTTTTGGGTACACGCAGGAAAGCCTCAAGCTCTTGATGACACCCATGGCCGAAACAGGTCAGGAAGGAACGGGCTCGATGGGTACCGACACGCCACTCTCGGCGTTGTCGTCGAAGCCCAAGCTCTTGCACACCTACTTTAAGCAAAACTTTGCACAGGTGACGAACCCTCCGATCGACTCGATCCGCGAGGAGCTCGTCATGAGCCTCGTCTCGTTCATTGGGCCACGTCCCAACATCCTCGACTTGGAGGGAACCTCGCGGCAGAAGCGCCTTGAGGTTTATCAACCGATCCTGACGAATGAGGACCTGGAGCGCATCCGCCAAATCGGCGAGATGAAGGACAACGAGTTCAATTCGATCACGATCGACATCTCCTACGCGGCCGAAAGAGGTCCGGCCGGCATGGGCCCCGCACTCGATTGTGTTTGTGCGGAGACCGAGGAGGCCGTGCGCTCCAAAGGCTACAACATCATTATTCTTTCGGATCGGGCGATCGGTTCTGAGCGCATTGCCATTCCATCATTGCTGGCGACGTCCGCCGTTCACCACCACCTGATCAAGCACGGCTTGAGAACATCGGTCGGTCTCGTCGTGGAGACGGGTGAGGCGCACGAGGTGCATCAATTCTGCACGCTCGCTGGCTTTGGTGCCGAGGCAATCAACCCTTACCTCGCCTTCGAGACTCTTGAGGCAATGCTACCCGACCTCGATGAATCCTTAACGCCGGACGAGGTCAAGAAGCGTTACATCAAAGCCATCGGCAAGGGCTTCCTCAAAGTTATGGCCAAGATGGGCATCTCCACCTACCAGTCCTATTGCGGCGCCCAGATTTTCGATGCCGTCGGGTTGAAGTCCTCGTTCGTCCGAAAGTTCTTCACCGGCACGCACACGCAAATCGAAGGCGTCGGATTGCGCGAGATCGCGATCGAGACCGTCGAGCGCCACACGGCCGCCTTTGGCGATGTGCCTGTGTTGGAGAGCGACCTGGATGTCGGTGGCGAGTATGCCTTCAGAGTGCGCGGTGAAACGCACGTTTGGCGGCCCAACGTTGTCGCAGACCTCCAGCACGCGGTGCGTGGCAATCTACCAGACAAGTATCGCGCTTATGCCAAGCAAGTGAACGAGCAGTCCGAGCAGTTGATGACAATGCGGGGACTGTTCCGAATCCGCTCGGCCGAAGAGCTTGGCCGCGAGCCCGTTCCGCTGGACGAGGTCGAACCGGCTTCCGAGATCGTCAAGCGCTTCGCCACGGGCGCCATGAGCTTCGGTTCGATCAGCCGCGAGGCCCACACCACGCTTGCCATTGCCATGAACCGCATTGGCGGCAGATCGAACACGGGCGAAGGCGGCGAGGAAGTCGATCGCTTTAAGCCATTACCAAATGGCGACTCAATGCGCTCGGCCATCAAACAAGTCGCCTCGGGCCGCTTCGGCGTCACGACGGAGTACCTCGTCAACTCCGATATGATGCAGATCAAGATGGCGCAGGGAGCCAAGCCCGGAGAGGGCGGCCAGCTGCCCGGGCACAAGGTGGATAAGGTGATCGCCAAGGTGCGCCATTCCACGCCGGGCGTCGGCCTGATTTCACCGCCGCCGCACCACGACATCTACTCAATCGAAGATCTTGCCCAGCTCATCTTCGATCTGAAGAACGCCAATCCGGCAGGAGATGTTTCCGTCAAGCTCGTCTCCGAGGTTGGCGTCGGAACCGTTGCCGCGGGTGTCGCCAAAGCACGAGCCGATCACGTGACGATTGCAGGATTCGAAGGTGGCACGGGCGCCTCGCCCTTAACATCGATCAAGCATGCCGGTTCACCTTGGGAAATCGGCCTGGCTGAAACCCACCAGACGCTCGTTCTCAATCGACTGCGTGGCCGCATCGCGGTGCAGGTGGACGGTGGCTTGAGAACCGGGCGCGATGTCATCGTCGGCGCGCTGCTCGGCGCTGACGAGTTTGGGTTCTCAACTGCGCCACTGATTGCCGCCGGCTGCATCATGATGCGTAAGTGCCACCTGAATACTTGCCCTGTCGGCATCGCAACACAGGACCCTGTGCTGCGCGCGCGGTTCCAAGGCAAGCCGGAGCACGTGATCAACTTCTTCTTCTATGTCGCCGAAGAAGTCCGCGAGATCATGGCCGCGCTCGGTTACCGCACCTTCAATGAAATGATCGGCCAATCTCAAATCCTCGACAAAGAGACCGCCATCGATCACTGGAAGGCACGCGGCCTCGACTTCCGGAAGATCTTCCACAAGCCGCGCGTGCCCCGCTCGGTCGCAATCCATAATTGCGAACGCCAGGACCACGGGCTCGAAAAGGTGCTCGACAACAAGCTTATTGAGCTGTGCCGCCCGGCGCTCGACACCAAGACACCGATCAAGCACGAGCTCGAAATCAAGAACACCGACCGCACGGCCGGCACAATGCTGTCAGGCGTAGTGGCCAAGCGCTATGGCCATGCCGGCCTGCCTGAGGATACGATCTGGATCACACTCACAGGCACGGCCGGACAAAGTTTCGGCGCCTGGGCCGCACGCGGTATCACACTCGATCTCATCGGTGAGGGGAACGACTACGTCGGTAAGGGTCTGTCCGGCGGCAAGATCATCGTGCGGCCGGACGCCAAGTCCAGCATCACCCCCGAAGAGAGCATCATTGTAGGCAACACCGTGCTCTACGGTGCCGTTACCGGTGAGTGCTATTTCCGTGGCATTGCCGGAGAGCGCTTCGCGGTGCGCAACTCAGGCGCCGTCGCCGTTGTCGAAGGCACCGGCGACCACGGATGCGAGTACATGACGGGCGGCGTTGTCGTTGTCATAGGTTCGACGGGGCGCAACTTTGCCGCTGGCATGTCGGGCGGTATCGCCTACGTACTTGATGCAGATGGATCTCTGGAATCGAAGTGCAATCTCGCCATGGTTGACCTCGAGCCCATCACGGCCGAGGAAGACGTGATGGAGAAGCTCTCCAACGGCCACGGCGGTGAACTGGAAAGCCACGGTCTCGTTGAGATCATGAGCGACATGACGAAGTACGACGCTGAGCGTCTCCATCAACTGATCGTTCGCCACGGACACTACACGAACTCGGCAAAGGCGAAGCAGATACTCGCCAACTGGCGCAATTACATGCCGAAATTCAAGAAGGTGATGCCGCTCGATTATCGGCGTGCACTTGAAGAAATCGCCAAGGCACAGGCGGCCGACACGACGGGACTTGAGGTGCTCGAGATAGGCCTTAAGGAAGCAAAGGCTTGAACGGTCTCGCCACCGCAAGTGATGGTGTGCGATTGCGATGGTGTCAGATCCCCCAGGGTCTGACACTTTTTGTGGAACACAAACAACGGACGGTGCGAGACTAGGTAGTCTCCGACCGGTAAAGAACGAAAGATGGGCAAGATTACGGGATTTCTCGAGTTCGAGCGCGCTGATCGCACGTACGCGCCGGTCTCAGAACGCACCAAGCACTGGAACGAGTTTGTTGTCCCGCTGAACGAAGAGGACACCAAAGTCCAGGCGGCGCGCTGCATGGACTGCGGCATTCCCTATTGCCACACCGGCTGCCCGGTCAACAATCAGATCCCCGACTGGAATGACCTCGTCTACAACGACGACTGGGAGCGTGCGGCTCTCAATTTGCACTCGACGAATAACTTTCCCGAGGTGACCGGCCGCGTGTGCCCGGCACCGTGCGAAGCCGCCTGCACGCTCAATATTGAAGATGTTCCCGTAACGATCAAGACGATCGAATGCTCAATTGCCGACCGGGCCTTTCAGGAAGGCTGGGTCACGCCGGACATGCCGGAGCAAAAGACGGGAAAACGCGTCGCCGTCGTCGGGTCGGGTCCCGCGGGCCTGGCCGCCGCCCAGCAGCTCGCACGCGTCGGCCATGACGTGCATGTCTACGAAAAGCACGCCAAGCCGGGCGGCCTTCTGCGCTATGGCATCCCCGACTTCAAGATGGAAAAGCACATCATCGACAGACGCGTGAAGCAAATGGAAGCCGAGGGCGTCACCTTCCATTGCAGCGTCCACGTCGGCAAGAACGTGCGCGCAAGTGATCTTGAGGCGCAGCACGATGCGGTGCTTTTAGCCGGCGGCTCCGAACAACCGTTTGATTTCTTCGTTGAGTCACCAGGCCGCCAGCTCGATGGCATTCACTACGCGATGGACTTCCTGCCGCAGCAGAATCGTCGCGTATCGGGCGAGATTCCCCCGGCCATCACCGACGCCAAGCACATCACAGCCAAGGACAAGCACGTCATCGTCATTGGCGGTGGTGATACGGGCTCCGACTGCATCGGTACGTCGTTCCGGCAGGGCGCCAAGTCGGTCACGCAGCTTGAAATCATGCCCATGCCGCCCGAGCAGGAAAACAAAGGGCTTACCTGGCCGAACTGGCCGTTAAAGTTGCGCGTCTCAACGAGCCAAGCCGAAGGCGCCAAGGTCGAATACGCGATCTCGACAACGGGTTTTTCGGGCAATGATGGCAAGGTCGAAAAGCTGCACTACACGAGGGTCGACAATAAGCTGCAGCCTGTTGCCGGAACAGAGGGTGAGCTGCCCGCAGATCTCGTCTTGTTCGCCATGGGCTTTTCCGGCCCCATCGAGGACGACATCGTCAAGGAGCTGCGCCTCAATCTCGTTTCGCGCGGCCGCTTCAAGGGCCTTGATGCCAACGACACGGACTACAACATCCCGGGCCACGAGAAGGTCTTCGCCGCAGGCGACATTCGCCGTGGTCAATCCCTCGTCGTCTGGGCGATCCGAGAGGGGCGCCAGGCCGCGCGAGCGATCGATGAATTCTTGATGGGTAGCTCGAACTTGCCGCGCTAAGACTTAGGCAGCCTGCGACTGCGGCGCTATCCAACCCGCATCCTAGTTCCTCTTTGCCTGCCCAGCGTCTTTCTGAGTAGGCACGGGCACGGGATTCACGGGCGCTGCATTAGTGAGCTCAGCTGTAGCCTGCGGGCGCGGCCAGGTGACATCGTCAGAGCGTCCCGGCTTCGGGGGCAAACGCTCACCTTTCTCCAGCACTCTGAAGTACGGCGTTTGCGTCGGCGAGAATTTGCGACGTCCGGCGCCTTCCCCCCGCGGCGGCACAATCGAACTCATCACCGTGAGACCGCCTGCGATCTGGTCGACCAGCAAATCGCCCATTTGGGCTGGCCGATCGGGGCTTTGCTTGCGCGTCACAATCGCAACGACAGAGGCTGGAATGGCCGGCCTGACGATCTCAACAGCAACAACCTCCTCGGCACCACCACTGCCAACCACCTTGAGATCGATCGTGCCGGGATCAGCCTTCTGATCGCCTCGAGAAGCCAAAGCGCCTCTCGAGGGACGACCCTTTTTCTTGGCTTTGGCTGACTTGTTCTTGCTAGCCTCATCTTTTTTGAGCCGAGCTCTATTCGGGTTGATCCTGGCCTGTTGCGTTGGGTCTCCGGCGAGCGGAATAGCCCGTTCCTGTTTGGCCTGTGCCATATCGCGCTTGAACTCACGCTGCACATAGTGCGCAAGCTTGCGATAGCCGGCGTCGGTAAAGTACACACCGTCGCGATCGCGCAGCCGGCTGGTCTTTCCCGTCACGTCGGGGCCGAACCGGCTATAGCCGCCAGCTTCGTCGACGAACCCAGCATAGGCATCGATGTAGCGCACACCATTGCGATAGGCTCGCTCGCGGATGATCTCGTTCATCAACTGAGCGCGTTCGTTATCCTGCCAGCGCCGCATGTTGGGCAAGCCAATCCAGTAGACGGCGCGGTTGCTCTGCTTCAGCGCGCGCATTAGCCGATCTACCCTGTTGGCGTATTCAGTCCGCCACTTCTCGTTGCGCTTGCCGATACTACTCTGCCTGATGCTGTAGCGATCTTGCCCGCCCAACATGACGATGGCGACGTGGCTGGGGTCGCTGGCGAAAGCCGTCTCGGCGTTGGAAAGTTCGCGCTCCGACCCGCGCAACATCAGGCCCGACAGATCATAGCGTCTACGCTGAACCTGAACGCGCGGCTCTCTCCCATAGGCTTCAAGCAAGCCCCCGAGTAGCCCATCCGCGTACCAGTCACCGACGACCTGTACCTGATAGGTATCGTTCCCAGGATATGGCGTCAGGAAACTGCCGCCATACCTTTCCTCTTGCGCCAGGGCCGGCACAACCGCAGCAGCGACTGCAAGCAAGACCGTCAGAACCGCTAAGACGGCGGCGCGCATCAGGTTGGCTCCCGCTTCTGGCATCAGCTTTCGCCCGAATCCTTGCTGGCGACGCAGCATTTTCTCTACTGCGTCGCCCAAGCACAAGGCGCAAAAATGGCGAGCCGCCCGATGGCCGGATTGGCCCCGTTTATCGAGCACGACCTAGAGCTGGTCAAACCCGCTGATTAGGCGGCTTTAGCCTTGCCGACACTTGCCAGACGCACCGGAGCCTTCTTAGAGGCGGCAGCCTGCCATTTGAGTTCTTCGAGTTCAGAGCCGCGGTGGTGCGTCTTCACGACGACCTCCTTGGCGCTGAAGGCCTCACGCAGAATGCCAATACACAGCTCCGGCTTTGCATCGCCGCACATAAAAACGTCGAGTGCGGCATAGTCTGCCTCAGGCCAGCTATGAATGGAGATGTGACTCTCCGACAGCACAGCGACACCCGAGACACCCCCATTTGGGGTGAAGTGATGCAAATGAATGTGCAGCAAGGTCGCTCCCGCCACCTCAACGCATCGTTTCAAGGTTTCCTTGATATGCTCGATTTCATCGAGTCTGCGGGCACCAAACAGGTCCACAATGATGTGCGTCCCTGCGTAGCGAATGCCATCTCGCTCGATGAAAAAGTCGTTCCTATCCTCGTGGGCCACTTGCGCAGCTTCACGATTGCCTTCCTCTTGGGCGGTGCTTGAACGAGTCAAGTCCATCCCCAATTGGAAGAGGGT
>CAZUKP010000032.1:0-13398 GCA_964620915.1 uncultured Hyphomicrobium sp.
GGCGTTCCCATTTTCGCGTCAAACAGTCGACGGTCGGCTTCGCGAAGCCGCCGGCAAACTTCCCGCCCCATGTTCATCTGTATCAGCGAAAACTGCTTGAGATCTTGCGCGTAAACTTTGTGGAGATTGGCGGAAGAAATACGGATTGCTGTGCAGTCTTCGTCTGCGCGAATGGAGGCACTGCGTGGACAGTGGTCCATGACTGCCATCTCTCCAAAGCAGTCGCCCTCGTTCAGGGTTTGGAGGAGGCAGTCCTCACCGCGCCAGGATTTCAGAACGGAAACCTTGCCTTTTTCCAGGACGAACATTGAATCGCCTTCCTCGAGCTCGCGGAAAAAGTACGCGTTCGCGGGGACCGACACGATTGGGCATAAGGCGAGCAGGAATTGGAGGGTGTCGGCCCGGATTCCTCCAAAGATCGGCATGCGCTGAAGGAGTTCGATCCGCGCTTTTTGCATGGCGCACTCCAGTATCTGCGTGAACGTGAACGACCGCGCGTCAGTCTAGCACGTTCGCGTCGGTCGCTCCCAGCCGGTCGCGGCGCCTCATTCAGGCCGCCGCGTCGCCGGCTCCTGCCTTGCCCGCGATCTTGAGGGCGAAGGCATAGTCGACGGCGACTTCTTTGAGCGCCTCGAAGCGGCCCGATGCGCCCCCGTGACCTGCTTCCATATTGATCTTGAAGATGACGAGGTTGTCGCTGGTGTTCTTCTCGCGCAGGCGGGCGATCCACTTTGCCGGCTCCCAATAGGTGACGCGGGGATCTGTCAGCCCGGAGAAAGCAAAGATGTGCGGGTAGCCTTTCGCCTCAACCTGGTCGTAAGGGCTGTAGGCGCGGATGGTGTCGAAGTCTTCCGCGCTCTCGATCGGATTGCCCCATTCCTTCCACTCAGGCGGCGTCAGGGGCAAATCCTTGTCGAGCATGGTGTTCAAGACATCGACAAACGGTACGTCGGCGATGATGCCGAGAAAAAGATCCGGCGCCAGGTTCGCCACGGCGCCCATCAGCATGCCGCCGGCCGAGCCGCCGTTGGCCACAATGCGCTTTTTCTTCGTGAGCCCTTGATCGACGAGGTGCTCGCCAGCCGCGATAAAGTCAGTGAAGGTGTTGGTCTTCTTCTCGAGCTTGCCGCTCGTGTACCAGCGATACCCCTTTTCCTTGCCGCCACGAATGTGGGCGATCGCATAGATGAAACCGCGATCGACAAGCGATAGCCGCGACGTCGAAAACGACGCCGGGATGGAGATGCCGTACGCACCGTAGCCATAGAGGAAGACGGGTGCCGTGCCGTCCAGTGGCGTAACCTTGTGGTAGAGCAGGGAGACGGGAACCGTCTCGCCGTCGGGCGCGGGGGCAAAAAGGCGGCGCGTTACGTAGTTGGCGGGGTCGTGGCCGCTGGGAACTTCCTGGCGTTTGCGCAACGTGCGCGCGCGCGTGTTCATGTCGTAGTCGTAGGTCTCCGCCGGCGTCGTCATGGACGAGTAGACGAACCGCAAATTTGTCGTGTCGAACTCATAACCTGGAGCAACGCCCAACGCGTAGGCCTCCTCGGGGAAGTCGACGGCATGCTCGGTATTGTCGCTGAGCGCACGAATGACGATCCGCGGCAGGCCCTCTTCACGCTCAAGGCGCACCATTTGGCCCTGATAGATGATCGTATCGAGGATCAAACAACCCGCACGGTGGGGAATGATCTCCTTCCAGTTTTCCATGCCGGGGGTCGCGACGGGGGCTTCGCAAATGCGGAAGTCCTCGGCGCCGCCTGAGTTTGTCGTGATGATCAATCGGTCGCCGTGGTGTTCAACGTCGTACTCATGGCCGGTCTGGCGGGCGGCGACGAGGCGCGGCGGCATCGCTGGCGCATCAGCATCAACGAGATACACTTCGCTCGTTTGATGGTCATGGGCGTCGATGACGATAAAGCGAGACGACTGTGTGTTCCCCAACGACACGTAGAGCCCGAGGTTCTTTTCCTCGTAGACAAGAGTGTCCTGCTCGGCCGGCGTGCCCAAGTCGTGGCGATAGACGAGCAGCGGGCGATGATTGTCGTCGAGGCGAACGTAGAACAGCGTCTTGCTGTCATTGGCCCAAATGCACGTTCCGGCCGTGTCGGGAATGCAGTCGGGCAGGTCTTTTCCCGTTGCGATGTCGCGGAAGCGGATCGTGTAGAGCTCGGAGCCTTTTTCATCGCTGCTGTAGGCGAGCAGTTTGTGATCGGGGCTGTGCTCGGCATCGCCTAGGTCCCAGTAGGGTTTGTCCTTAGCCTCCCGATTGCCATCGAGCAGAACGGTTTCTTCGCCGCCTTGTCGCGGCGTGCGGCAGACGAGGGGATATTGGCCGCCGACAGCGAACTTTGAGAAATAGGCAAAGGGGCCGTCGGGTTCCGGCACCGAAGAGTCATCTTCCTTGATACGTCCCTTCATCTCCTTGAAGAGCTGATCTTGCAGGGTGCGGGTGTCGGCGAGCTGGGCTTCGCAATAGGCGTTTTCGGCTTCCAAGTGTGCATGGATGGCCGAGTCGAGTGCGGTAGGGTCGCGCATGACCTCTTGCCAGTTGTCCGCTCTCAGCCAGCCATAGTCGTCGACGATCTCCCTGCCGTGCCACTTCTGGCGTCGCGGTAGACGCTTGGCTACCGGTCCCTTGGGGCGTGCGGTTTGATCGGCTGGAGCGTGCATGAAGATCTCCGTTGGGGTGGCGTGAAACGGCGCAGGGCCGCACATCGTGTGCCCCAGTGAACCGTTTTGCAGGCATGGCGTTCGGCACCGCGAAGTGCAAGGGCCGCGCATGAGAGGTCTCGCCGACGGACCTGTCAACGCCACCCTGCCGTGCAGCCAAGTGAATGTGCCTGCGAACCGGAGGCCTGCGCTGTTTTGTTGGGACAAGTAACCCTTAACAGGATGACCCTGGCTAAGCCGGGCATATTCTGAGAGTAACTTCGAAATTATATGTAACGTTTACCAATACAACAATCTTTCACAAGTTTATAATAGCCGTTCTTGTTGACACTACTTTCAGTCGATGCGAACTGAAATCTCAGATGTGGTTTTTGGGGTGCGCGTTGCCGGCGTTGATAGCCGCCCACCAAGTCAAATAGGGACGAAACGTACTTGGCTGCACGTATGGCCGACTGGTGCAGGCTACCGCTCGTGTCATCAAAGTGCGCACGCCTGCGAACTGTGAGGGAACCCTAATGGACCACCCATCCCAGCCAGAGCTGGTCGAGCTGACGGCGAAAATCGTTTCAGCCTACGTGAGCAATAATGCCGTCGTCGCCACTGAGCTGCCGCACCTCATCAGCGAGACCCACGCCGCACTCAGCCGCGCGAGCGGGCAGGTCGCTCAGGCTGAGCGAGAAGAGCAAAAACCCAAGGTGCCGGTGAAAAAGTCGGTCATGCCGGACTACATCATCTGTCTGGAAGACGGGAAGAAGTTCAAGTCGCTGAAGCGGCACTTGCGTACCCACTACAACTTGTCGCCAGAAGAGTATCGCTCCAAGTGGAGCCTGCCGCACGACTATCCGATGGTCGCGCCCAACTACGCTCAAGCGCGTTCGGATCTCGCAAAGAAGATGGGGTTGGGGACCCGGCGCGAGAAATAGTTCGGGCCGACCGGGCTCAAAACATCAACGTTGTGATCCTGCACCGCTCAAGCAGGCTGCAGCCTCGGCGCGATAGGCGCGCAAGAGTTGGGCGTGACGTGACAGATCATAGGTCCAGTGCCCGCTCAGCCCGCGCCGGCGTTCGGCGCGAAGAGCTCTTCTGAGACGCGCCAGGAGGCGCAAGTGATCGCTCGGCGTCCTCACTTCCAACTCCGATGGCCAGAGAGGCAGAAGCTTGGGCAGGTCTGTTTCGCGGACATAACTGCGCGCTTGCGCTCCTCGCGTTCGAATTCCTTCGCCGGCCGATCGCGACCGTCTGCGCCCAGTCTTCATACTCGCCTTCGCATGCGTTGGCATTTCGCTCACCCGGTTTGATGGAATGGGCGGAAAGTTTCGCATCGCTGGTCGCGGCGGGGACATGATGCGTCCGCTAGAAAAGAGACGTGTTCGTCGTATTTGACGGTGAGACAGAGTTATCCCCCCTGTTCACTCAGCCACTAGTTTTGAGATCGAAGGCGCTGCTGTTGCGCCTATGCTGAGGCCACAACACTCAGCCTCCTCCAACGACTTCGCATGGGGTCTCAAAGATGCTGCAGACGCTCGACTCCTTTCCCCAATCCGCGCAGCCTCGCGAGTTTGCTTTCCCATCATTGTTTTTCCGGCGTCGCGTCGCGCCGAAGGTTTCCCGCCAAGCTATAGAGGAGGCCGTGGTTCAGGTCTTTGGCGTGGCCTGCGAGGATCTGCGTTGCGTGACGCGCGGGCACGCGAGAGCTGCTCATGCACGACAAGTCGCAATGTATTTGGCTCATGTGGCCTGCGGTCTCAGTCTCACCGACACGGGCAAGCTTTTTGGTCGTGACCGGACGACCGTCGCCCATGCGTGCTGTGTGGTTGAGGATCGTCGAGATGATCCCGTCTTTGACCGGGCCCTCGACCTGCTCGGCTGGGCCGTCCCGGTTCTGGCGACGCGTTCCTCGCCACCTTCGTCATTTCCCCTTTGAGGTCCCCGCATGGCTCTGGAATCCACAAAACGGACTGCCGCTCCTGCTCGCGAGCAGCCTGGATTTAATGCATCTGAAAGTCCGATTGCTTGGCTGCGGCGGCGCAAGGACAAAGACGGCCAGCCCATGATATCAGCCGCGCAGTTCGATGCCGGTGAACGGCTGCGCGCTGAGTTCTGCTTTGCGCAGATGACGCCGCGGATCACAACGAATTGGTCGGCTGCCGGTTCAATGAAACGTGGCCGGAAAGCAGGAATGTCTGGTGGCACTGAACTGTTGGAGAATGTGTCTGCCGCCCAGGAACGCGTGCGCAGGGCGTTGGCGGTGGTCGGTCCCGAGCTTGCCGGTATTCTTGTCGATGTGTGTTGTCACTTGAAAGGAATTGAGGAAGCCGAGCGCGCTGCCGGTTGGCCGCAGCGGTCCGGCAAAGTCGTTCTGCAACTGGCGCTGACGCGGCTTGCTCGCCACTATGGATTGTCCGACGATGAACGCCGCAAGATGTCCGTTGGGCCAGCGCGTGTGCGTCATTGGGGGAGCGAGGATTATCGCCCCCTCCTCGATCTCCCAGCAGAGTGAGGGCTCAGCAAGCCGTCAATGCGCACCTGCTTGGGCGACGGCTGCTGCGTCTGAGCGAATGCGCGCCACCATTGAGGCGAGCCCGTTGGAGCGCTGCTGTGTCAAGTGCTCTTTGAGGCCAAGTGCTGAAAAGATGGGTTCGGGGTCCGTGGCCAAAATCTCGTCGACCGATTTGCCATCATAGATCGCGAACAGAATCGCGATGAGTCCACGGACAATATGAGCATCGCTGTCGCCGATGAATGTGAGGCGTGGGCCGCCCTTGCCGCCGTCCGTTTCAATATTCGTGACGAGCCAAACCTGGCTTGCACAGCCGCGCACCTTGTTTGCGTCGGTTCGCAATTCGTCTGGCAGTGGAGCAAGCGAGCGGCCGAGCTCGATCACAAAGCGATAGCGGTCCTCCCACTCATCGAGTAGGTCAAAATCAGCACGGATCTCAGAGAGTGTCTGCAAGCCTGGTCGAGCCTCCGAATAAGCGAATGGAGTGCTTCCAAATCGTAGGTCAAAGCATAGCCATCGCGTGCATGGCCGCGCAAGGGTTGAGCGCGTGCGGACGTCGAATGCACTCGAATGCCGAAGCGACGTTGTGGCCGCGAATTGTTCAGGCCCCGGTGCGGTTGTTTGCTCCCCGCCACGTCGGCTGAAGGTCGCGGGGCGTCAACGTGCCACGTGCAGGACCAGAGTTGGCGGGAGCAAAGAGGGGTTCGTCGCCCCGCGCATAATTAAGTGCATGCTCATAAGCCATTTGGGCACCGAACTTCGCATTCTCAAGGGCTGCGCTCCACAGCTCGCCAAGCTGGCGGCACGTTGCGCCATTGCGATCGCAGAACGTGATCGTCCAATGGGCAGCCGTAACGCCCCTGTCGTAGATGCGTGCCCGCTCTTTCTCGTCGGTGGGAAAGAGAAGGATGACGAGTGCAATGAGAACGCCAAGCCGTACCAAACGCATTGAGGTTACTCCAAAACGACACCGCTCAGCTGACCCCGGACGTGACAATGAGCCATTCGGGTGCCAGGTCGTTAGGAAGGATGATCGCGCGATTGTGTTTAGATTTTCTTCATCATAAGTGGTGCACGGCCGGCAGATCGCATGCGGTTTGATGATGTAGGGAATGGGAGAGTTAAGAACTCGTTTACGCCCGCCTCCCATAATCGGGTGCGTGTGTTTGCAGCGCGTAACGGGTGATTGGTGCCATGCTGTTGGGCCGGAAAAAGGTCGAACTCGTCGTTTTCTTGCTTCTCAGTGTTGGTGTTGCTGGAAACCTCTTCCTGTTTCAGCGCGGCGGACGGTCCGCAGCTATTGAGCGGTCGGCCGAAGGCGCCAGTACATCCCAGCGAGGACGTTTGAGCAGCGTCGGCACGCAAAAGCCGGGCGGCCGGCTGGCCAATGAGGTCGTGCGCACCAAGCTTGCGCCCGTTGCCAAGGGTTTGAAGAACTCAATAGCGGCTGCGGACCCAGATACAGCCAAAGAAGGTGATGAGACCTTCAGGGTTACCCGCGCCATTCAGCGCGAGCTCAAGAGCCGCGGCTATGAAACAGGTGCGGCCGATGGCGTCCCCGGTGTCATGACGCGCGCGGCCATCATGGCGTTCGAGTCCGATCATGGACTGCCATTGACGGGCCAGCCGAGCGACAAGCTTCTCAAGTATATCCTTTTGGGCGTCGATACCGGCGCCGCAAACACTGCTGACGCCGGACGTGTGCAGACGACACAGGCGGAGGACGTTATTCGTTCGGTCCAGGTCTCACTCGCCAAGCTCGGCTACCGGCCCGGTCGCATCAATGGCGCACTCGGACCAAGCACGAAAATGGCCATTCGTGCGTTTGAATCGGATCAGGCGCTGCCTGAAACGGGGCGCGTTTCGGGCCCACTGATTTCACGATTAGGACGATTGGCCGGCGGGGGGCGCGTCGCCTCAGGCCTTTGATGATTCGTTCTTGCGCTTGGTCGCGCCGGCCTTAGAGTGCGCCCACCATGCGGTTACGTGCTGAATTTTGGGTCAAGGCGTACATACGCCGGTGCGCCGTCGAGGGCGCGAGCGCTGTTGTTGTTCACCACGGGGACGACGACGCCGGAACAATCTATATCAAGATCAACCGGCTTGACGGAACGTGTTTTCTGTTTGGGCCTGCGCCTGCGGGGCTAACCGGCGCCGACAGTGACCGCCGGTGGGTCGCATGTCTTTCTCCGGATGGTATTGGCGAAAGTGAAGCGGAGACTTTTCTCCGGCGTGAAGCGGACTTCGATTCTGACCTTTGGCTTGTCGAGGTAGAAGACCGCGAGGGACGTAACTTTCTCGACGAAGGCGTGATCATTTCGTCGACCTGAAAAGAAGAATGCAGTCTGACCTTCAGGTTTGGCTTGATTAATCCTTCATTAACGTCTGTAAACTTCAAATTGTAAGGTACGCGTGATTCGAGCCGTCGGAGCTTGAGTCTCGAAAAGGTGTTAGCTTCGGACGGCAATGTTGGATGCCATGTCGGGGGGACAACATGGCGAAAATTCTCGAATTTCGTGCATTCGATTTGGAATGCGAGGACCGCACTTTGACGGTCGACACCAGCAAGACCGCAGAGGTGATTGTGTTTCCCGGCGTTCGCTACGAGCGTCTGGAGGACGGTCAGGTCAGGGCGGTCGCCGGTAGCCAAGGTTCAGTAAGCGCACCGGCCCACGGGCCAACACGTGACTTTCTGGAATTGGCCGATTAGGGCGCTGCGCGCTCGCTCTCGTGAGAGTTCCTGATCATTAGAACTTTGGACCCGAGCACGCTATCTTCTTGAGCTCGGCGTCGACGTAGCGGGTGTATGCGATTCCCTTTTGGGGTCCGCGCAAGATGACGATGCCACGCGCTGCCGAAATAGCTTGCGGTGGTTGCGTGGAGCGCGCAATGCCACGCGCCTCCGGCGTCACGCCGAGGAACTGTTCGCTGGATGGTATGAACAGAAGCGAAATAGGCGTCGGGCGTCCCGGGTTTGATGCGGCCGCATAAAGGTTATTGCCGTTCGGGGCATGCACCGTGATTGTCCATCCAGTATCGGCCGGCAATGTTGCGGCGACGGAAACCGGACCCTTGGACGTGTCAAACCTGCACATGGCATAGCGCACGTCGGGTGGGAAAAACGGCAGCGGCTCTGCGCCGGGGGCGATGGGTTCGAGGATCCGCACCTTGTTGATGGGAAGAGCAGGCGCGAGACGGCTGTAGGCTGACTCCGCTGTCAGGTAGGGTGCTGCCATCGTCGCGCAGATGTGCAGGATCGCCGCGCCGACGAGCGCAGCAAATATGAACCTCCAATTGGGGTGCCTGATGGACTGTGGAACCTTTAGCGGCATTTGAGGCGACGGATTTCCGGAAGTGAGAGCTGGGTGCCGTTGGCATCGTCCAAAAGGGGCGTGCCGGGGTCAAGTGTGGTGAGAACGAGTGTCAAGCTGCCGGCGCCGCCGGTTGGTAGCCAGTTTCCAGGTCTGGCGTCGCGGCCAAGAGAGGCGATGAAGCTCCCATCCGGGCGGACAGCGACCGTATCGCTTGTGTAGGAGAAGCGCTTTGCAGAATTCGGGATCAATTCTCCTCGGTCGTCGAATGCGGTGAGGCTCCACCAGTCGGTGTCAAGCAGGGAGCCTTCGACAACGTATTCACACGAAGAGTGCAGCCGACCGCCATCATCATCTCGCTCAGCGACATAGGTCTTGATGAGCTCGGTGCTGAGCTGCAGCGATCCCAGGCGTGCGAAGTGAGCGCGGGTGTAAGGATCTGCATCGGAGCGTCCGGCCGATACCCAACCAGTCCAGGGACCCTGCTGCTTCGTTGTTAAGGGAGAGCCGACGTCGATCATATACCAGCTCGTCCCCAGCCCCAGGATGAGCACCGTTCCAATGAATGTTGCCCAGTCGCTCAGGATCCCGAGGTAGAACGCGATTCGCTTCTGCACCTTGTGCAGACCGATTTGGATGGGTGTGAGCGAACTATGGGAGAGCACGGCGCTGCGTCTCTACAAGGCCCGGCTGTGCATTACCTACGGTCGTCTTGCGCGGTGATGCCCACTTTGGCGGCGGCGCCTGAGCGCGCCGTCCGGTTGTTCCCGGCGTTGTGGCGGGTGGCGTGGCTGGCTCTTCCTCTAAGCCGGCGGCTTTGCGCATGTCGGTCACAATGCGCCGCAAGGAATCGCGAGTGGCGTCAGGCATGAGACTTGAGGTTTTCTTGAGTTCGTCCTCGCTGTTTGAAGCAGAAGGATCTTTGCCGCTCCAGGCCAGTCGCTGTTGTTCTGCCACCTGCACCGGATGTGGGCGCAACCCTGGTATCGTTGGAATGTTCATGTCCTTGTGGATGACCGACATTATGGAGTGCCAGACGGGTGCAGCAAAGTGGCCGCCCGTCGTACCGCGCATGGGTTTGTTGTCATCGTTGCCGAGCCAAACAACGCCGACATACTTTCCGGTGAAGCCGACGAACCAGACATCCTTGGGGCCTGTGCTGGTGCCGGTCTTGCCGACCGAATTGGTAAAGTCGAGCTGGGCTCTCTTGGCGGTTCCGTCGGTTACGACCTTTTGGAGCATCCAGTTCAATTTTTCCGCAACCGATCTCTTGACTACCTGCGGGGCCTCCGGTTCGTCACGGTCGCGGCTATAGATCAGCTCACCGTGCGAGTTGACCATGTCGAGGATCGCGTAAGGGCGCGCCAGCTTGCCGCCGTTCGCAAAGGTGGCGATGCCGCCGGCGTGCTGAATGGGTGGAATGCCGTAGTCGCCCAGTGCCATCGAGCAGGATTTGCGGATTCCCTCGATGCCCAACCGCTTCGTCATCTCGATAACTTTTTCGCGGCCGACCTTGAAGGACATTTCAGCAGCGGTCGTGTTTAAGGAACGCGCCATCGCGCGCCACATGGGCATGCGTGCGCCACTCCCGTGACTGCCACCATAGTTCTGGGGGTGCCACCGGCCGCATGAGCGCGACCCATCGCGGACGCTCGAATTTGGTTCAAAGCCGTTCTCCAGCGCGGTTGCGTAGACGTAGACCTTGAAGGAGGAACCGGGCTGGCGCTTGGCATGAGTGGCGCGATTAAATTGGCTTTCGGCGTAGTCGGTTCCACCCGTCAGTGCACGAATCGCTCCATCCGTCTCGGTGATGACGACGGCACCGGAACCAATGCGGTGTGAGCGACCATCGCGCTTGATGGCAGAATTTAGTGCCTCATCGGAGATCTTTTGAATTTCGAGATCGACAGTGGTGCGTGCGGTCAGAACGTATTCGCCTTTACCGGCAGCCAGTCGCTTCACTTCTTCAAAGGCCCAATCAAGGAACCAGTCCGGGCTGTCGGGATTACGATTTTCGACGATCTTTGCCGGGTTGATGCGCGCGGAGTGGACCTGGCCTGATGTATAGAACCCGGCTTCGACTAGGTTGGTGAGTACTTCGTTGGTGCGCGCGCGCGAGTTGGGCAGATTGATGTGCGGCGCATACGTGCCAGGAGCCTTGAAGAGGCCGGCCAGCAACGCTGCCTCGGCAAGATTGATCTGGCGCACGGATTTGCCGAAGTAATATTGAGATGCCGCCTCGACGCCGAATGTACCGCCGCCCATATAGGCGCGGTCGAAATAGAACTTCAGGATCTCGCGCTTGGAAAAGCGGCTCTCCAAAAGCATCGCAAGAAAGGCTTCCTTGATCTTGCGCTGGAGCGATCTCTCAGAAGAAAGAAAGAGATTCTTGGCGACCTGCTGAGTGATGGATGAACCGCCTTGCCTGACCTCGTTTGCTTGAAGGTTTGTGGCGAGCGCACGCAGCGTGCCTAGAACGTCGATCCCCCAGTGCTCGAAGAAACGGCGGTCCTCCGTCGCGAGCGTGGCCTTGACCAAGGAGTCTGGAATTTCCTCGAGTGGCACGGCGTCGTTGTGGAGAATGCCGCGTTTGCCGATCTCGTTGCCGTCCTGATCGAGGAACTTCACAGCATACCGGCCAGTAAGGAAGCGCGCCTCGTCAAATTCCTGGAACGCAGGAATGGCAAGTGCAAACATCACGACGAGGCCCGCCATGCCGAGCGTCAGAGACTCAGAGGCGAGTTCGTTGGCGAGACGCCGCCACCCTTTCAGTTTGAATCGGGCAAAGAAGCTGGAGCCGGCATTCCAAAAGTCCTGAAACTTGGTCCACGACCCCGCGATGGTCGAGTCGATCCAGGAATCAAGGCTTAGCCAGTCGATGAGCCGGTCTCGGCGCCCTCGATTAAAGAACCAGTCCTGCACAGCTTCTCACCCAGTAGTGTGTTTGATTGCCCGCCATCGCACGGCGGGGTGTTGCGCCCGACTCAAGAATTCATACGGAACTATGGTTACCTATACCTCTCGCTCGCGGCTCAGTTAAGGCGAATGGCAGCGCTATTGGCATCCGATGCAACCTGTCTACGTGTTCGGCAAGGTGAAAGATGTGGTCGGTCAGATGAGAAACAAGACTTATCCCCGGGCGTGCCGCATCGAGTATACTGTAATGTTCCCTAGTATTCCTCCGCAAATATACTGAAAAAATCTTGAGAAATGAAATATTTGTTGTTGACAGCGTGACGGTTCTACAGTAGTGCTTGTGTATAACGCGAGATTTGCGTGGGGCGCTGCCGCCAGGGCGAGGCGCCATACTCTTCCGAAACAATCGAATGATGACGATGGACCATGGCGCTCGACAAGGCGGCAGAGGCGGAGATCAAGCGTCTCTACCTGGAGACCAATGTGACGCTCGTGAAGATCGGCGAGCAGTTCGGCATTGCCGCCTCGAGTATTTCACGGCTTGCGCGAACACGGGGCTGGCCGATGCGCTGGGAGCGTATGGGACGCAGCCCGCGCACGATGCAGTCGTCAACGCCAAAGGCGCGTGCGGCTCTGGTGCACCGGCTGTGCATCGCCATCGACAAGAAACTGGATCAGATGGAGACGAACATGGCGAGCGGAAAGCTCGGCTCATCAGACTATGAGCGCGACGCCAAGGCGGTTGGGTCAATGATCAACGGTATGGAAAAGGTGGCGGTAGCGGGCGCGGATGCAGACAAAGAGCAAAAGCCAAAGTCCGCAGGCCCGGCCGCCGCAACGGAAGCGGACCGCATTCGTCGAGAAATTGTCGAGCGCTTTGAGCGCATCCAGCGACGCCGGAACGCTGAAAGAGGATCTTGCTGAATTCAGTGAGAGTGAGCTTGCGGCAATCTGGGGCGAGTGGCTGCTATGGGCGCGCGATGATCAGCTTCCTCCCTGCCTGGGCGACTCAGAAAAAGCGTGGCGCGTTTGGCTGATCCTCGGTGGGCGCGGTGCGGGAAAAACCCGCGCTGGCGCTGAGTGGGTTCGCGCCAAGGTGCTGGGCTTGCCGCCGCTGGGTGATGTTCCCGCCACGCGCATCGCGCTCGTCGGCGAGACGATGAATGATGTGCGCCGGGTGATGATCGAAGGCGTCTCGGGGCTGTTGAGTATTCACGGTGCGGGCGAGCGCCCGCGCTTTGAGCCCTCCAAGGGTCAGCTCGTGTGGCCGACCGGGGCGGTGGCGCAGGTCTTTTCGGCCGAAGACCCGGACGGATTGCGCGGGCCCCAGTTCGATGCGGCCTGGTGTGACGAGGTCGCCAAGTGGCGGTATCCCGACCGGACGTGGGACATGCTGCAATTCGCGCTGCGGCTTGGTGAGGCGCCGCAGATGGTCGCGACAACAACACCGCGACCGATTCCGCTGTTGAAGGCGTTGATTGATGATGCGTCGACGATCGTGACGCGGGCGTCCACTGCAGACAACGCAGATAACCTTGCGCCGACCTTCGTCGCTGAGATGACGCGACGTTATGCGGGCACAGCCCTGGGGCGGCAGGAGCTTCTGGGTGAGCTGGTCGACGATACCTCGGGCAGCCTGTGGCGGCGTGACTGGATTGACGCGCACCGCTTAACGCGTGCGCCCGAGTTGTCGGCCATTGTCGTTGCGGTCGATCCGCCGGTGACGGCGACCGCCGCATCCGATGCTTGCGGGATCGTCGTGGCTGGGGTTGGGCCGGATGGGCGCGCTTACGTCATCGATGACCGCACGCTGCAAGGGCGCGAGCCGCAGGTGTGGGCGCGCGCTGCCGTCGCAGCCTATCGCGACTATATGGCCGACCGCGTCGTTGCGGAGGTCAATCAGGGTGGTGACCTCGTGGTGACCATCCTGCGCCAGATCGATGAGAGCGTTGCGGTGCGTACCGTGCGCGCGACGCGGGGCAAGTGGCTGCGTGCCGA
>CAZUKP010000032.1:13498-35389 GCA_964620915.1 uncultured Hyphomicrobium sp.
TCGCGCGACCAAACGACGGCCGATTTCCTCGAAAGCTGGTACGGCTTTCTGCTGGTGTCGGGCAACGCATATGTTGAGGCGGTGGGCTTGAACGGCCAGTTGCGCGAGCTGCATGTGCTGCGCCCCGACCGCATGAAGGTGATCCCCGGTGCCGACGGCTGGCCGGAAGCGTTCGAGTACTCTGCGGGTGGAAGCTCGGTGCGTTTTGCAGCCGAGCCAGTCACGGGCGTTCGCCCCATCCTGCATGTGCGCCTCTTTCATCCCGACAATGATCACTACGGCATGAGCCCCATCGAAGCGGCGGCGAATGCAATCGACATCCACAACGCGGCGGGCTCGTGGAATAAGGCGCTACTGGATAACGCGGCACGGCCCTCGGGTGCGCTCGTCTACGCGGCCAAGAGCGGCAACCTGACGGGCGAGCAGTTCGCGCGTCTGCGCCGTGAGCTCGAGGATGGTTTTCAAGGCGCGAAGAATGCTGGGCGGCCGCTGTTGCTCGAAGGCGGACTCGACTGGAAGCCGCTGTCGCTCAGTCCCAAGGACATGGACTTCGTGGAAGCGAAGAACGCGGCTGCGCGCGAAATCGCGCTGGCGCTCGGCGTGCCGCCGATGCTCTTAGGAATTCCCGGCGACAACACGTAGCAGATCGTACAGACAGTGCAGGGCTTTGGCGGCCTCGTTGGGATCGCCATGACGATCTTCGGCCGCATTCGCGCCTCTGCTCCACTCGAACGACGTGCCGTCAGTATGAAGTTGTGAGGCTAAGAAGCGCGTTCATTGGGAGTTCAGCACGCAACTTCTAGGCTCGCGCTTCTGACTTTGTTTGAGGCCGTAATGCTGCAGCTCACTTCGATCCTATTGCTTCTGGTTCTGACGCTCGCCCCCGTAGGTGCCGGGGGCGGGCATTGTTATGCCGACTGGTCGGTCGCGGCGCCGATCGTCAGACAAGAGGGGTTGGTGACGGTCGAGTCGCTGACAAAGCGCGCAAAAACCAAGATTTCAGGCGAAATTGTGCGTACGACTCTGTGTGAGACCGGCGGCGAATTCGTCTATCGTCTCGTGGTGCGCGAACCATCGGGCCGCTTGGCGACCCGAACCGTTAATGCACGTGCCCCGTTCGGGCGCTAGGAGGAGCGGCGCCGGATCGCTATAGTCGCGATCGTTATGGAACGAGAAGCCGAACTGAGGGGAAAGACGTGCGTGCGCTTGTCGTAGAGGATGATGAGGACCTGAACCGTCAGCTAGTGGCGGCTCTTTCTGATTCCGGCTACGCGGTCGATAGCGCGGTCGACGGAGAGGAGGGGTATTTCCTGGGCGATACCGAGCCCTACGACGTTGTTATCCTCGATATTGGCCTGCCGAAGATGGACGGGATTTCGGTCCTGGAGCAATGGCGGCGCGCCGACCGCAAGATGCCCGTTATCATTTTGACGGCGCGCGATCGCTGGAGCGACAAGGTCGCCGGCATGGATGCTGGCGCGGATGACTATCTCGCCAAGCCCTTCCACATGGAGGAGCTGCTGGCGCGTGTGCGCGCACAGGTGCGCAGGGCCACAGGCCATGCCAAGAGCGAGATCGAGTGCGGGGCCTTGCGTCTCGACACCAAGTCAGCGCGCGTGACTTGCGATGGCCAACCCATCAAACTGACCTCCCACGAATACCGCCTTCTCGCGTATCTGATGCATCACAACGGGCGCGTCGTTTCGCGAACCGAGCTTGTCGAGCACCTCTACGAGCAGGACTTCGATCGCGACTCCAATACAATCGAAGTGTTTATCGGGCGGCTGCGCAAAAAGATCCCGGGTGATCTCATTCAAACCGTGCGTGGGCTCGGCTACCGCTTGAGCGAAGAGCCCGAACAGGGCTGACGCGGATGCGATTCAACTCCCTCGCTTTCCGCTTGTTTGCCACCGCGGCGGCCTGGACATTGGTCGTGCTGCCGCTCGCCGGGATTATTATCTACCGGCTCTATCGCGATGACGTGCAGGCCAGTTTCGACGGGCAGCTGCAAAAGCTCGTGAATGCCATCACCGTCGATAGTATGGGTGCTGGCGATGCACCCCCGACCGCGCCCGCCAATCTCTATGAGCCGCTGTTCGAGATTACGCACTCGGGCTGGTATTGGCAGATTAAGCCCCTCGATGATCCGAGTGGGCTGAGGCTCGTTTCTCCCTCCCTTGCCACCGCGTCTTTGCCCTCGCCTGCGGCAAGAGGCATCCCCCCGGACTCGTCTGGCGCACGCTGGATGGACGTCTTTGGGCCCAAACGCGAACCCCTTCGTGTTGTGGAAGTGATCGACTCTCTGGGGCACGAGCCCGACAAGCCGCGCTTCTCCATTATCGTGGCTGGCCCGCTCGATTGGCTTGAACATCTGATCTCCAATTTCCGCAACCGCCTGACCATCGCGTTGGCGCTTGCTGGCCTTGGTCTGCTTGCGGTCACGGTTTTTCAGGTGAGATTTGGACTGTTGCCGTTGCGCCAAATCGAGGGCGGCTTGTCGGCCATTCGCTCGGGAGATGCCACGAAGCTGGAGGGCGAGCTTCCTGCGGAAATCGAACCGCTACAATCTGAACTCAACGCGCTCATCCACTCCAATCAGGAAATTATCGAGCGTGCGCGCACCCAGGTTGGGAATCTTGCACATGCTCTGAAGACGCCGCTTGCCGTTATCACCAATGAAGCGCGCGACGATAAGAGCGGCATTGGTGCAAAGGTTGAGCAGCAGGCGCACATCATGACCGACTCGATCAACCACTATCTCGATCGGGCCCGCATGGCTGCACGTGTCGGTGTGATTGGGCGCGTCACGCCAGTCCCGCCGGTGCTGAGCCCCCTCGTGCGAACGCTTGAGCGTATCCACAAGGATAAGGGTATCGAGATCGATGTGGAGTGTCCGCCGGACGCGCGCTTCCAGGGCGAACGCCAGGATCTCGAGGAAATGCTGGGAAATCTCCTGGATAACGCGTGCAAGTGGGCCGACCAGCGCGTGACGCTCAAGGTCGAAGTGAGCGGCACGACGGGTCGGGCGAAGGGACGGCGGCTCAAGATCACGGTCGCCGATGACGGCCCGGGCGTCTCCACGGAGCTGCGCGGGAGGCTTGGAAAGCGCGGCCTGCGGCTCGATGAGACCAAGCCCGGATCGGGGTTGGGATTGTCGATCGTCAGCGATCTTGCCCAGTCCTACCGGGGGTCGTGCAAGTTGGCGCGTGGGCCTGAAGGGGGATTGTCCGCGTCCCTTGAGCTGCCCGCCGCTTAGCGCAAGATGCTGACAACTGGGGATAATTAGCCCTATTCGTGCCGGTATTCGGCCACGGAGAGTGCACAATCGCCCGATAATTGGCTACCCATGTACTCCGAGTCTTAAGATGGCCGAGGAGTTGAACGGCCGCGCAAACACTCGAGGGAGAGGGTCTATGCGCCAGGTGCGCCTCATTGCGATAGCGATGATCCCGATTTGGTTGACCGCTTGCGGTCCGGAAGGTCCCAGCAAGGCCGATACCGGTATGGTTGTCGGTGCCGCAGCTGGTGGAATCATTGGCAATCAGGTTGGCAAGGGGAGTGGAAACGTCCTCGCGACCGTTGCCGGTGCCGTGATCGGCGGCATCGTTGGTAGCGAAATTGGCCGGTCCATGGATCAGCAGGATCGCATGATGGCGCAGCAGGCTGAGTATGCTGCACTCGAAGAAGGGCCTTCAGGTCAGCCGGAGCGGTGGCGCAACCCCGATAGCGGACACTATGGAGACATCGTGCCGAGCCGTCCCTACAAGCGTGGCTCTGTTGATTGCCGCGACTACACGCACACGGTCTATATTGACGGGCAACCGCGCACGATGCGGGGAACTGCGTGCCGCAATCCTGACGGCACTTGGCGCAACGTCGCCTAAGGGCATTAAGGCAAGGTCTTTAACGATACGACCGAGCTTTGGTGGTGTGGCAGAGAGCCTCGCTCACCGGCGCGGACCTTGTCACATGCGCGCTTGAGCCCTATTCCAGCCCCGCGACCCGGGTTGGATGTCGATATGGTGCTTTGGATAGGCTTTGCGGTTTTGGCGGCGGCCGTCGTTTGGGCGGTCACGCGACCACTGCTGACTGCGCCTGACGATTCTCCTCAAGAACAAGATCGTGAGCTTGCCGTCTATAAGGACCAGCTTGCAGAGCTCGAAGCCGAGCGTGCGCAAGGATTGATCGCCGTCGAGGACGCAGACGCTGCGCGCACCGAGTTGGCCCGCCGCGTTCTCCAACGCGCCGAACGCAAGCACGAGTCCGCCGCGCCCGATCTCGCAGACGAGACATTAACTCTGCGTCGCATCGCATTCATTTCAGCGGCTGCATTGCCCGTCATCGCGATTGGCGTCTATCTGGCAATCGGCTCGCCTGGATTGCCGGGAAGACCTTACGCAGCGCGACTCAACGCACCGGTCAATAAGTCCAGCATGGGCGACATGGTCGCGAAGGTCGAAGCCCACCTGCGGAATCACCCTGAAGACGGCAAGGGGTGGGATGTCATTGCCCCCGTCTACATGCGCATGGGAAATTTTGGTCAGGCCGCCGATGCCTACGAACGCGCGAACCGGCTTCTGGGCGAGTCGCCCAAGCGGCTGGCTGGGTTTGCGCGAGCCACCATCTTCATTGAGAACGGGATTGTCACCGAACCAGCGCGCCGCGCCTACGAGAAATTGCTTGCTGGGGATCCCGACGCGCTTGAGGCACAGGCATGGCTGGCCATCGCCAAGGAGCAGGACGGTGATCTGGCGGGCGCCGCTACCGACTATCGCACTCTGCTCGATGGTGCCGGCGCGGAACCACCTTGGCGTGCTCTGCTTGAGGAACGTTTACAGGCCGCAACGGCAAGACTTCAGGAAGCGCCTCGCTCAGGTGGGCCGGAAGCCGAAGGTGTTGACAAGCCCTCGGTGCCGAGCACGAGAGACCAGGCGAATTTCCATAAGATGACGCCTGAGCAGCGCGAGCAATTTATCCAGAGCATGGTCGACGGTTTAGCGTCCCGCCTAAAGGAGGATGGCAAGGACCTGAACGGTTGGATGAAGCTGGTGCGCGCCTATGTTGTTCTTGGCCGTAAGCAGGAAGCCACTTCGGCGCTGGCCGATGCACGGAGCATTTTTGCCGGCGATGAGAAATCTCTGGGTCAGCTCAATGCGCTTGCGCAAGTGCTGGGTCTTGGATCTTGAGAGTGCGCCTTAGGGAAAAGGAATGACTCGAAAACAAAGACGTGGTGTGCTGATCGGAGTCGGGATCGCTGTTCTGTTTGTGGCGGTGGGGCTGGTGCTGTTCGCGCTGCGTGATGCTATCGTCTTCTTTCATACGCCGAGCGACCTCGCCGAAATGCAGATCGGACCGGGCCAGCGGTTTCGCCTGGGCGGCCTCGTTGAGGCTGAATCAGTGAAGCGAGGCCAGGGTGCAAAGGTCGAGTTCATTGTGACCGATACCTTGAAGTCTGTGCCTGTCGCCTACGAGGGTATATTGCCTGATCTCTTTCGAGAGGGTCAGGGCGTGGTGGCGGAGGGTAAGTTGGGTCCGGACGGTGTCTTTGTTGCTGACACGGTGCTTGCCAAGCATGACGAGACTTACATGCCGCCCGAGGTCGCCAAGGCCC
Organism: uncultured Hyphomicrobium sp.; assembly: GCA_964620915.1. Classification (GTDB taxonomy): domain Bacteria; phylum Pseudomonadota; class Alphaproteobacteria; order Rhizobiales; family Hyphomicrobiaceae; genus Hyphomicrobium_A. Next base: position 19,110 of record CAZUKP010000032.1, read on the forward strand.
TTCAGGAAAGGGGCGTGAAACTCGGTGAGGGCGCGACGCATCCGAACGCAAGCGCTCCGCAGTAATGTAGACTTAGGGAAGGGATTGACCGGTTGATCGTCGAGCTTGGACACTTCGCGCTCGTTTTGGCGCTTCTCGTCGCCATCTTTCAGATGGTCGTTCCAGCATGGGGCGCCCATCGGGGCGACCAACGCCTGATGGCGGTCGCCGAGCCTGCTGCGTTGTGTCAGTTCGGTTTGCTTCTCGTCGCTTTTTTGGCGCTTACCTACGCCTACGTGACGTCTGACTTTTCGGTCCTGAATGTCGCTTCGAACTCTCATTCGACCAAACCGCTGCTCTACCGGATCTCGGGTGTGTGGGGAAACCATGAAGGATCAATGATCCTTTGGGTGCTGATCCTGTCGCTCTTTGGGGCAGCCGTTGCCGCGTTTGGGCGCAACTTGCCGGAAACACTCAAGGCGAACGTGCTGTCCGTGCAGGCTTCGATCGCGGTCGCCTTTTGTCTTTTCATTTTGCTCACATCGAACCCGTTCTTGAGGATTGAGCCGCCACCTGCCGACGGAAATGGTCTGAACCCTATTCTGCAGGACCCCGCGCTCGCGTTTCATCCACCGTTCCTCTACACGGGCTACGTCGGGTTCTCGATCGCGTTTTCCTTCGCCATTGCCGCTTTGATGGAAGGCCGCCTCGATGCGGCGTGGGCGCGCTGGGTGCGGCCCTGGACGCTACTTGCGTGGATGTGCCTGACGATCGGGATCGCCATGGGCTCGTGGTGGGCATACTACGAGCTGGGCTGGGGCGGGTGGTGGTTCTGGGATCCGGTTGAGAATGCCTCGTTCATGCCCTGGCTCGCGGGCACCGCGCTTTTGCACTCCGCTGTCGTTATGGAAAAGCGTGATGCGCTGAAGGTCTGGACCGTTCTTCTTGCGATCCTTACGTTTTCACTTTCGTTGATGGGCACTTTTCTGGTGCGCTCGGGCGTCTTGACGTCGGTGCACGCGTTTGCTGTCGATCCACAGCGCGGCATTTTCATTCTCACAATCATGGCGCTCTTCACGGGTGGAGGCTTGACGCTGTTTGCCTGGCGCGCAAGTGAGCTGCGCCAGGGCGGATTGTTTTCGCCGATCAGCCGCGAAGGCAGTCTCGTCCTCAACAATATTCTACTGACGACGGCATGCGCGACCGTTCTGGTCGGCACACTTTATCCGCTCGTGCTTGAAGCCTTGACAGGTGCGAAGATTTCCGTTGGGGCGCCGTACTTCGACATGACGTTCGGCCCGCTGATGTTGCCGCTTCTGATTGCGCTTCCTTTCGGGCCACTGCTTGCATGGAAACGGGGTGACCTTTTGGGTGTCGCGCAACGACTGATGTTTGCAGCGCTTCTCGCAACAATTGCACTGGCTGCGGCCTATGCCGTGTTTCATCGCGGCCCAACGCTGGCGCCGTTTGGCCTGGCGCTCGGCGTCTTCGTGATGGCGGGAGCGATCTCAGACTTTGCGAGCCGGGCCCGCCTTGGAAAGGGGTCGTTTGGAGACGCGTTGCGGCGGGCCTTCAATCTACCGCGCTCGGCCTACGGAACGATGCTGGCGCATTTTGGCGTGGGATTGATGGTGGTCGGTATCGTTGCAACGAGCGCTTATCGCGAGGAGAAGATCCTTGTGATGAAGCCGGGCGAGGAAACCAGTCTTGCCGGTTATACTCTCACCTTTCGCGGTGTCGCGCCGGCAACCGGACCCAATTACCGAGAGGAAGTCGGCGTTTTCGATGTGGCGCGCAAGGGTGCAGCGGTAACGCGGCTGGAGCCCTCCAAGCGTATCTACGATATGCCTCCGCAGCCGACGTCGGAGGCGGGTATTTATCCCGCCTGGCGCGGTGATCTCTATGTCGTCTTAGGGGATGCGCAAAAGGGTGGCGGGTTTGCCGTGCGCATCTATTCGAACCCGCTCGTGCGCTTCATTTGGATTGGTGCATTGATCATGTTCTTCGCTGGGGCGGTTTCGCTTTCGGATCGCCGGTTGCGGGTCGGCGCTCCTGGACGTGCGCGCCAAACGCCGCTCGCCGTTCCTGCCGAGTGATGCGCACGAAGGTTGAGGGAATGTTTCGAATTCTAGCAGTGCTCGCGTTGATGAGTGCAGCGGTGGCTGGCGCCTTCGCCGTCGAACCCGATGAGATCTTGAGCGACCCTGCGCTGGAGGCGCGCGCGCGTACGATCTCGGCAGAATTGCGCTGTCTGGTGTGCCAGAATCAGTCGATTGACGATAGCAATGCCCCGCTTGCACGGGATCTTCGCCTGCTGGTGCGCGAGCGGCTCCAACAGGGTGACAGCAATGAAGAAGTGCTTGAGTTTGTAGTCGCGCGCTATGGCGAGTTTGTTCTGCTTCGGCCCCGGTTCAGCCTGCGCACGCTCGTGCTGTGGCTCGCCCCCATGCTGATCTTGCTGACCGCGATCGGAATTGGACTGCGAACCGTCTTTCCTCGTGCTCCGAGGTCCTATGGCACCACGCCACCTGCTCTGACGGGTGCGGAAGAAGAGCGACTCAAGGCACTGCTGGCAGAGCCTGAGGAACCGAAAAACGACTAAGTCAAGCTTTGCGCGGGCGGAATTACCATCCTTCGCAGTGGTTAAACCCAAATATTACGAACTGTTAAGGCAGTCGAAAGGCTGTCGTAATGCCGCGTCCGCTAGGTCTCAAGGCACATAAACATCCACAGCTAGGCATCATGGAGGGCCTCGCGCATGCAAACCCACACCAGCTCCCCTAAGGAAACAGCAACAACGGGGCCTGCTTTACGCCGCAACTTCGGGCGGCTTGCCGCCGCCGGTGTACTTGGCGCCGGCGTTCTGGCCTTGGGCGTTGCTGACCAGAGCGTTCCGGCCGTCGCTCAATTGAAACCTGGCATCACTGCTGAGACACTCTCGTTTGCAGACATTGTGGAGCAGGTGAAGCCGGCCGTGGTTAGCATCTCCACGACCAACAACGGTCCTCAGGTTGCCGATCGTGGTGGGCCAGATGGCCCTCGCGGCTTTGGCGGTTTCCCTGATCTTCCGGACGATCATCCTTTGAATGAGCTCTTCAAGAATCTCCCGAAGGATTTCCGCGGTCAACAACCCAAGGCGATGCCGCGGCATGCCACTGGCTCGGGTTTCGTCGTCTCTGCTGACGGTTACGTCGTAACCAATAACCACGTGATCGATGGTGCAAACGTCGTTCAAGTCAGCTTTGATGATCAGGAGAAGCTTGACGCGGAGCTGATCGGCACCGATGCGCGCACCGACATCGCGCTCCTGAAGATCAAGACGGATCGCAAGTACCCGTATGTCAAATTCTCAGGCAAGACGCCGCGTGTTGGTGATTGGGTGCTTGCTGTCGGCAACCCGTTTGGCTTGGGCGGGACCGTGACGGCCGGTATTGTCTCTGCGCTTGCGCGTGACATCGGCTCGGGCCCTTATGACTTCATGCAGATCGATGCGGCGGTGAATCGGGGTAACTCCGGTGGTCCGACCTTCAATCTCGAAGGTGACGTTGTCGGCGTGAATACGGCTATCTTCAGCCCGACGGGCGGCAACGTGGGTATTGCCTTTGCCGTGCCGGCCGAGACGGTTGAAGTGGTGGTGGAGCAGCTCAAGAAGACAGGCTCTGTCAGCCGCGGCTGGCTTGGCGTAAAAATCCAAAACGTTGATGAGGACACGGCGGCCAGTCTTGGTTTGAAGAGCGCCGGTGGCGCCCTTGTCAGCGAGGTGATGGAAGATGGTCCTGCAGCCGCGTCGGGCGTAAAGGTCCAAGATGCGATTCTCGAAGTCGACGACCAGAAGATCGAGGATAGCCGAGACCTGGCGCGCAAAATCGCTGACTATTCGCCGGACACGACTGTGTCGGTCAAGGTGTGGCGTGGTAACAGCGAGAAGACGCTCAACGTTAAGCTGGGCAAGTTCCCGAACACAACGCAGGTCGCTGCAAAGGCTGAAGAGCCGGAGAATGAAGACCCCAAGGAGAAAGTTGACCTGAAGCAGCTTGGCGTCACGCTGATGCCAGCGCGGCTGGGTGGGGACAAGGAAGGTGTTGCCATTGCTGAAGTCGACCCCAACTCTGACGCTGCTCAGAAGGGTCTGAAGTCAGGCGACATTATCTTGGAGGCTGGCGGCGAGGCTGTTAACTCGCCTGCCGAACTCCTGGCGGCACTCAAGAAAACCGTGGACCTCGGCCGTACGGCAGTCTTGCTGCATGTCAAAGTCGGCGACCAGAAGCGGCTCGTGCCGGTCCAGCTGAACAAGAGCTGAGGATCTGCAAAGACGCGTTGAAACGGACGGCCCGTCTCCTGCAGAAGGAAACGGGCCGTCTCGACGTTGGGCTGAGCAAAGGGCAGAATGCGATGTTCTTCTCGGGTGCAGACGAGCGTAGCGGAGATCCCATGCGGGTTTTGGTTGTCGAGGACGACCGTGAGACGGCTCAGTTCCTTCAGAAAGCGCTGAAGGAGAGCGGCCACGCTGCCGACTTGGCAGAGGACGGTGAGACCGGTTTGGGGCTGGCGGAGGAAGGTGCCTACGACATCCTGATTGTTGATCGTATGTTGCCGCGCCTTGATGGGCTTTCCCTGATCAGGCAACTGAGGTCAAACGGATCGCGCACACCCGTTCTCATTCTTTCCGCGTTGGGTGACGTCGATGATCGCGTCAAAGGGCTGCGCGCTGGCGGCGACGACTATCTGACGAAGCCTTATGCCTATTCCGAACTCCTTGCCCGTGTTGAGGCCCTGGCGCGCCGTGCCGTGCCGGAGGAGCAAGAGACGCGCTACGTCGTTGACGGCCTCGTGCTGGATCGCCTGTCACATCGCGTCACCCGCGACGGTGAGCCGATCCAGTTGCAGCCTCGAGAGTACCGCCTGCTGGAATATCTGATGAAGCACGCTGGCCAAGTCGTAACGCGCACCATGCTCTTGGAGCATGTATGGGATTACCATTTCGATCCGCAAACGAATGTGATTGACGTGCACGTCTCGCGCCTGAGGGCCAAGATCGACAAAAGCTTCGACAAGCCTTTGCTGCATACCGTGCGCGGGGCCGGATATACGATCCGCGATGGCTCTGGATAACCCATTGAGCAGGGCGGTCTCGACGACTGCCTTTCGGCTCGCCGCAGGCATTCTCGTTGTCTACCTCGTCTGTGCGGCCCTCATCGTTGGTCTGCTGTTCTGGCAGACGAATCGCATTCTCACCGATCAAGTCCTGACGGCCCTTCAGACCGAAGCGGAAGTGCTGAGCGCAGAGGCGCGCGGCGGGAATGTTGCAGCGCTGGTGCGCGCGATTCAGGCGCGCAGCAGCGCTGGCGGCCCGGGCCTCTATTTCTTGAGCGATCCATCGGGACGAAAGCTTGCGGGCAATTTGAACCGCATGCCGCCTGAAATCGCTAAAGGCACCGGCGGCGGGGTCTTTCGCTACACGTCCGATGTGACCGGGAGGGATGGCAAGCGCCTGGGTGTTGCCGTTCCCCTCAACCTCGGCATGCCCGCCAATCTGATTATCGGTCGCGATATCGAGGACCAGCGGCGGTTCGCCGACAAGATGCGGCTCACCTTTCTTTTTGGTTTTGCCTTCCTGGCCCTCGCTGGACTCGTGGCAGGGATAGGGGTTAGCCGTCTCGCCTTGCGGCGTATTGAAGCCATCAACGTTACGACACGTTCCATCATGGAGGGCGATCTGTCTCGGCGTATTCCGATCACCGGGGCCGGGGACGAGCTCGATGGATTGGCAGCAAACCTCAATGCCATGCTCGACCGCATCGAAGCGTTGATGAGCGGATTGCGTGAAGTGTCAGACAACATCGCGCACGATTTGAAGACGCCCCTGAACCGCTTGCGAAACTCAGCAGAGGCGGCATTGCGAGATCCCAAGGGTGGAGAGGCGTATCGCGAAGGGCTCGTACACACGATCGAGAAAGCCGACGATCTCATCAAGACATTCAATGGCTTGCTTCTGATTGCGCGATTGGAAGCGGGTGCGTTGGAGGAAAATGCAGAGCAGTTCGATCTCGGGGAACTGGTGCGCGACGTGGCGGAACTTTATGAGCCGGTGGCAGAAGAGCGTGGTTTGCTAATTGCCATCGAGACTGGCGAAGGACCCAGACTGAAGTCTAACCGTCAGCTCGTCGGCCAGGCCGTCGCCAATCTCGTCGACAACGCGATCAAGTACTCGGCGGAGGCGGCGAAAGATCCCAAGCGGGCAACGGATGCAACAATTACCGTTGGTGTGCAAACACGGCCTGATGGCATTGAGATTAGCGTGGCCGATCGGGGGCCGGGTATCGCTGTCGCCGATCGTGAGCGCGTCTTGAAACGGTTCGTGCGATTGGAGAAGAGCCGCACGGAGCCGGGAACGGGGCTGGGACTCAGTCTGGTGCAGGCCGTTGCGCGACTCCATGGGGGCAACGTGCGCCTGGAAGACAACGATCCCGGACTGCGTGTCGTCTTGGTACTTCCAAAGCGGTTGGCCGAGCTGTAAGTGTTCCCTGGAACGCACTGAGCGCCGCGGGGGCGAATGACGATAGAGGCAACCGACACCCAACCGTTTTTCGAACGTGTTCGGGAGGCGCCCTTTGCGACGCTGGATGAGAAAGTCAGTGCCGCCCTTTCGGATTTGCGTCAGCGTGCCAACGACTCTCCGGAGTTGGCAACGCTTTCCAGGCTCTTGGAACGCGATGAGATCGGCCGTCTTCTCTCCGGCACTTTCGCAGGCTCACCTTATCTTTCAGGACTCATAGATCGCAATCTACCCAGATTGCAGCGCATTCTCTCGCTGTCGCCGGAATCCCATTTCGAGGACCTGAAGCGCGCGCTCGTTGAAAATATACAAGCGGCCACAGCGCGCCCAGAAGCGATGCGGGCATTGCGCATCTTCAAGACGGACGTGGCCCTTCTGGCGGCGCTTGCCGATCTTGGAGGCGTTTGGTCCGTAATGGAGGTGACCGGGACGTTGACCGCAACAGCGGATGCTGCGCTCCAGGGTGCTGTGAAATTTCTGTTTACTCAGGCGGCCGCCGCCGGTCAGTGGCTGGGAAAGGACGACAATGGCGACGTAACCCCGTCCAGCTACATTGTCCTCGCGATGGGCAAGTGCGGCGCTGGGGAGCTCAACTATTCGAGCGATATCGATCTCATCGTCTTTTATGACCTCGACCGCATGCAGATTGCGCCAAACGTGGAGCCGAATCCGTTCTTCGTGCGTATTACGCGCGATTTGGTGCAGCTGATGGAGGAGCGCACCGGAGATGGGTACGTTTTTCGGACGGATCTGCGGCTGCGCCCCGATCCTGGTGCCACACAACTTGCTCTCTCGACCGAAGCAGCCCTGATTTACTACGAGAGCTTCGGACAGAATTGGGAGCGCGCGGCATTGATAAAGGCGCGCCCGGCGGCCGGCGATCTTGCAGCCGGCCAGGCGGTTCTTGATGAACTGTCGCCGTTCGTTTGGCGCAAATACCTGGACTACGCCGCCATTGCAGACATTCATGCGATGAAGCGCCAGATTCATGCGCATAAGGGCTTTGCACAAATTGCCGTTGCCGGACACAACATCAAGGTTGGACGCGGCGGCATCCGCGAGATTGAGTTTTTTGCACAAACGCAGCAACTCATCGCCGGCGGGCGCCAAGAGGATCTGCGTATACGCCAAACGCTGAAGGCGCTGAAGCGATTGGGTGAGCGCCAGTGGACGGAGGCTAAGGTCGGCGAAGAGCTGAGCGAAGCTTACCTCTTTCTGCGCCGCATCGAGCACCGATTGCAGATGGTCGCCGATGAGCAAACTCAAGAAGTCCCGAGTGATCCGGTCCAGTTGGAGCGCTTTGCGCACTTTTGCGGATACCCGGACGTGGAAACATTTTCGCGTGAGCTGACCAAGCGGCTGGAGACCGTGCAGCGCCATTACGCGGCGCTTTTTGAGGATAGTCCGGATTTGACGCCTGGTGGCGTGAACATGGTGTTTGCCGGGGAAGACGATGATCCAGACACGGTCGCAGCACTCAAGGAGATGGGGTACACACGGCCTTCGGAAGTGCTTGCGACGATCCGTGGGTGGCATCATGGGCGTTATGCGGCTGTGCGCTCTTCTCGAGCGCGCGAACGGCTCACTGAAGTGCAGCCACTGTTGATTGCCGCTTTTGCGGACACAACCGATCCCGATCGCGCGTTGGCAACCTTCGACCGTTTTTTGGAGGAGGTTCCGACGGGCGTGCAGCTCTTTGCGCTGCTGTGGGCCAATCCCGAATTGCTCCGACTCATCGCAAACATCATGGGGACGGCACCCAGGCTCGCAAGCATTTTGGCGCGGCGAGGGAGACTTCTTGATGCCGTACTTGATCCGCGAACACTGGAGGTGCTGCCCACCGGGGAGGAACTTGATCGGCTTATTCGGGCCGAAATCGGTACGGGCGAATTTGATACTCAGCATGTCCTCGACCGGGCACGTGTGGTTGGAAGAGAACAACAGTTCCTGATCGGCATCCGTGTTTTGTCTGGCGCGATCAAAGCCAACGAGGCAGGTGGCGCTTATGCGCTCCTGGCGGAGCGACTGATCAATGCCTTAGAAGAGGATGTGGAGCGCGAGATCACGCGGGCGAACGGTCGCATTCCGGGCGGTGCTTGTGCCGTTATCGCGATGGGCAAGCTCGGCGGCCGGGAGATGACCGCAGCGTCCGATCTCGATCTGATCCTCATATACGACTTCGATCCGGAAGCTACGCAGTCGGACGGCGAACGGCCATTGGCACCCACGCAGTACTATGCCCGCCTGACGCAACGGCTGATCAGCGCGCTTTCGGCACCGACGGCAGAAGGCACGCTCTATGAAGTCGACATGCGATTGCGCCCTTCGGGCCAAAAGGGCCCTGTAGCGACCCAGTTGAGGACCTTCGTTGACTACCAAGCGAATGAAGCCTGGACGTGGGAGCATCTGGCGCTCACGCGTGCGCGCGTGATCTCTGGATCGCCAGACATGCGCGCGCGAGTCGAAACGGCAATCCGCGAGGTTCTGTTGCGGCCGCACGATCGGGCCAAGGTCGCAGCCGACGTTCGCGACATGCGCGGGCGCATCGCCAAGGAGAAGGGGACCGATGATATCTGGGATCTAAAACAGGTCCGCGGAGGTCTCGTCGATCTGGAATTCATGGCCCAGTACCTGCAACTCATCAGTGCGTCGACGCACCCTGAGGTTCTCGATCAGAACACGGTTAGGGCATATCAGAAGTTGAAGGATGCGGGGATCCTGGAACCCGCCCATGCCGAAGTCCTGATACCGGCGATGCGCCTTCTCCACGATCTGACACAGATCCTAAGGCTGTGCTTGGAGGGCCCGTTTGACCCTGCCACGGCGCCTCATGGGCTTAAGGAATTGCTGGCGCGTGCGGGTGACGCACCAAGCTTTGAGTACCTGGAAAGCCTGTTGAAAGAGACACTTGCAAAAGTGGCGCGCCTGTTCGACGAGGTCATTGTGTGATCTTGCAGTAGGAAATCGACGGAAACTGGCGCCCTGAGGCGTTTCACTCAACAAAGCACGTCATTGAAGGCCGCGGCGCCCGGCGGAGGGCTCACAGAATGGCCCATTCCGGCGCTAGAGTGGAAGCGAAGCTGTCAAATGGCCATACCGAGGCTCAAGGTGGCGGATGAAGGAGTTGTGCCAGGCGCCCACGGGGTGTCGAAGGCTGCTGGTGACGGTCCCGTCGACGCCGCACTTGTTGCTGCGTCCGGCCGCGGCGATGCGGGTGCGTTCCGCGCCCTCGTCGATCGCCATCTCTCCAGCGTACTTGCCGTCGCGCGACGTATGCTGCGAGACGATGCGGAAGCTGAAGATGTTGCGCAGGAAGCGCTGTTGAAGTTATGGCGCGTTGGCGACGAGCTGGAAATTGGGCCCAACGGGCTGCGCCCGTGGCTACGGCGCGTGGCGACAAATCTGTGCATCGACAAGATGCGCTCTGGCCGGCGCTACAGTGTGGTTGAAGAGGTGCCAGAGCAGTCGGAGCCTGCCGGTCAAGTTGAGCACCTTGAAGCGCAGGAGGTCAGCAAACGGGTCAATGCCGCTTTGCAGGCTTTGCCTGAGCGGCAGCGGATGGCGTTGACGCTCTTCCACTTCGAAGGGCTGAGCCAGATTGAGATTGGGCGGACAATGGGCGTGACCGATGAGGCGGTGGAATCACTGCTGGCACGGGCGCGAAGAAGTTTGAAAACCGCCTTGCGGGATGACTGGCGCGAGTTGCTTTCGACAGGCGTGGTGTCGTGATGCGTCAAGGAAAGCACGAACGAATTGACATGATGAGACTGAGACCATGAGCACGAACAACAACAGCGTTGAAGAGCGAAAGGCGCTCGAGCTCTTTCTGGACGTATATGGAGCCGACCGGACGAGGTGGCCTGCGCGAGATCGCCTGCGCTTCGCGGGCATTATTGGCGAGGACGAGGAGGCGCACCGTCTGGTGTCCGAGGCCGCCGCACTCGATAGGCTTCTCGACCTTTCCGTCCCGATCAGCGATGAGCGGGAGCGTGCGCTGCGCGACCGCATAATGTCGGCTGCCGTGGATGCGCCAGCAAAGCCCGCGCACCGTCAGGTAATGCCCGCCGCGTTTGGCAGAAGCGAGTGGCCTGCAGCGGCCGTTCTTGCCGCATCTCTCGTCGTTGGTGTGTTTCTCGGTTCATCGGGAACGCTTGACACAACGATGCAAGAAGTTGGTGACGTGGCCGGATTGACGACGACCGTCATAGCTGAGGATTCCCAACTTGCACTTCTTGGTGACGAAACGGCTCTGTTGACAGAAGAGGATCTGCTATGACGAGCGAAAATGGCAGCACTGCCACAAGCTCGATGAGTCGTGGTTGGCGAATCGTTTTAATCGCCTCGCTCGCGCTCAATGTGCTGATCATCGGTGCCGTTGGCAGTGCGTTACTGTTCTCGCGCCATGGCGGTTTTGGCTGGCGCCATGGGCACAAATTTGGGCTGATGGGTTTTGCGCCCAACCTCCCAGCCGATCGTCGAGACGTCATTGTTAAAGCGATTAAAGCGTCCCGGGAGCGGACCAAGCCAATGCGCACGGCAGAGCGTGAGGCCCGGAAAGATGCCCGGGAGGCCCTGATCGCCGATCCCTTCAGTGAAGAGAAGCTGCAGGCCGCGCTGCAACGGGTTGCCGATGCCGAATACGAGATGCGTAAGGCAAGGCTGGAGACGTTTAGTGAGGTTGTTGGTGAGCTAACGCCAGAGGAACGGCAGGAGCTCTACGAATGGAAGATGCGTCATCGGCGCTGGCACCACCGCAAGCGGCCGCCAAAAGATCCTCCGCCATCTCTATAGGATTGATGAGGTTGCTTGGCTGTGCTCAGGCGGTGTAAGCGGGCAGACTTTGTGTGGCACGGTGATAAAACGGCTGGAAGTACGAGGGCGCCGAGGTCGCATGATCAAGAACGGTCACGACATGCCACCCTTGTGTTTGGTCCTCAAACTCTAGCAAGGATGTGCCTTGCAGCTCGAGCAGCGTGCGTGCGACGCACATCGCCAACGAGCTCGACTCCCTCTTTCGGGAAAGTCGCGATCTTGAAACGGTGAGATCGAGCTGTACGAGATCCCCTTCCGTTGTGACCAACAATACAACGTGGGCACCATGACGGGCTCGCCCGACGGCTTCCGTCAGCATGTTGATGAGGATCTGGCGAATGGTACGGGTGTCGCCGCCAATGCTGACACCGGATGGAATGTGAAATTTTGCGCCGATCTCGCGAGCAGCGGCTTTCGGCGCAACGAATTCCCAGGCCTCGGCAGCAACGACTGCGATATCGGCGACGGAGTCGTCGTCCATGTGGTCGTGCTCTCCGACAAGGGCCGTCAGGGCTAAGGTGTCCTCAGTCGACTTGAGCAAGTCGTTCGCGCTGTCGCGGATGTGCTGGACGTAGTCTTCGTAACGAGGATCGCCAACCGGCCCGAACAACTCGCGCGCCATGAGGTCGGAGAACCCAATCACAGCATTCAGCGGTGTGCGAAGCTCGTGACTGACGCGGGCCATCAGGTCCGGCCAGCTCGCAGCGATCTGTGCGGCGATCATCGGGGTGCGGGTGGTGTTGGGAAACGAAACTTGGTCATTGGGGCCAAAACGCGTTACGGCGATTTCGGAGGTCTGGAAGGTCGTTCGCGCTTGGGACCATTGACCTTTCGCTAAGTGGATCTCGTTGAGCGTTTCGGAGGGGGAAAGAGCGCAGGCATGCTGGCCGGCGTCGGACGAGGTGAGAAAGCTGTAGAGTGTGAGCAACGCTCCTGTCGTGAGCAAGATGATCGCGATGATGCTCGAATGAAGGAAGGGGGCGAGCAAGCCGAGGAGGCTGAGGGGCACGGCAACCGCATAGCGTGGATGCCAGCGGGGAAGGGCCTGGACCAATCTGCCCAAGCGCGACGTGACGGTTGGGAGCAACCGTTTGGGAGCCTCGCTGAGAATAGACTGCGCGCGCAGGCGGACAGACGTTGTCCACGCCATCTTTCTCTCCTAACCGAATTTTTGAATGCCCTGCGGACCGAAGCGAATCCGCTACCCCCGAATCACCCATTAAGTTGACACCATCGCGAATCGCATGTCGAGGGGAATAAGCCCATAATTGCAATAAACTTTTTGTCCCCGCTACAATTCGAGCATCTTCGAAACGATCTCTTGCACGTCGGGCGATCCCCCCTTGGCACGCGCCACGCGGCTCAAGGCGCTGCGGGCCTTGGCTCTGCGTTTCGGCTCCAGCGAGCGCCAGATTCGGAAGGCACTCAGCATTCTTGCAGCGATCTGAGGGTTGAGCCGGTCGAGGGCGAGGACCTGATCGGCGAGGAACGTGTAGCCGGCGCCATCCGCCCGATTGAACTGCACCGGATTGGTGAGCGCGAACGTCCCGATGAGGGCTCGGACCTTGTTGGGTGCGGTCAATGCAAAGAGCGGATGACGCGTGAGTGCCTTGACGCGGGAAAGTGTCGATGCAAGTGGCGAATGGGCCTGTGCGGCAAACCACGTATCGATGACGATGTGATCGCCCTGCCACTGCACGTAGAAGTCATTGAGGGCGCGCTCGCGATCCGAACTGCGCTGGGCAGCAAGCTGATACAAGGCGTGCGCGCGGTCGGTCATGTTCGTTGCCGTGAAGTAGTGACGCGAGAGGCGCTCTAGGTCGGGTTTCTCCCCGCGGGCCGTGAGAAGGGTCAGCGCCGCGTTGCGCACGGCGCGCCGGCCGGCGCCCTCAGCGTCCGGCGAGAACGGTCCCTCATCGGCCAGTTCATCATAGAGGTCCTCGAGCTGGTCTCCGAGTGTGCGGCCCACAAGTTTCATCAGGCGACGGTGGGCGCGCTGGATTGAGACGGGTTCGACGTTCTTGCCGATCACTCGGGCCACGTCGGCTTGCGATGGCAAGGTCAACAGTTCGGCTCTGTAGGCGTTCTCTAGGCCCTCACCCGAAATGGCGGTGCTCAAGGCCTTCGCATAGCGCATTCCGTGAGAAGCCTTCTTGCCTTTGGCGAGACGGCGCACTGTCTCAATAAGGGTGCGCATGGCATATGTGTTGGCGGCCTGCCAGCGGTTGAAGAGGTCGGAGTCGTTGGCGATCAGGAACTCCAGGTCCTGATCGGAAAGGTCTACCGTGATATTTGCCGGCGCCGAGAACCCACGCAAGAGTGATGGAACCGGGCGAGAGGGAATATCCGAAAACTTGAAGGACTGTTTGCGCTTCGTGATGTGTACAACGCCGTCCTCAAGCACGGGGCCGCCGTCGAGCTTCAATGGCAGATCCTGACCGTTGCCGCCGAGAAGACCGAGTTTTAGTGGGATGTCGAGGGGTTTCTTGTGAGGTTGCCCAGGGGTCGGAGGCAGTACCTGCTCCACGTCAAGCCTTGCCCGTTTTTTCTCAGGATCGAAGTGCAAATCACACACGAGTTCAGGCGTGCCGGCCTGGGAGTACCAACGCTTGAAGTGAGAAAGATCGGTTCCAGAGGCATCCTCGAAGCATGTGATGAATTCGTCGACCGTTGCGGCTTCGCCGTCGTGGCGGTCGAAGTAGAGGTCCATGCCCTTGCGAAAATAATCTCGACCGAGAAGCGTTTGGATCATGCGAACGAGCTCGGCACCTTTCTCGTAGACCGTAGCCGTATAAAAGTTATTGATCTCGATGTAGCTCTCGGGGCGGACCGGATGCGCCAAAGGCCCCGCATCTTCGGTAAACTGCAGCGACTTGAGGCGGCGTACGTCAATTATGCGTTGGACGGTTTCTGAGCGTTCATCACCTGAAAACTCCTGATCGCGAAAAACGGTGAGTCCCTCCTTGAGGCACAGCTGAAACCAATCGCGACACGTGATGCGATTTCCGGTCCAGTTGTGGAAGTACTCATGTGCGACGACACTTTCGATCGCTTCAAAGATTGTGTCGGTGGCAGTCTCCGGGGACGCGAGGATGAGTCGATCGTTGAAGACGTTGAGACCCTTGTTCTCCATTGCCCCCATGTTGAAGTCGGACACGGCAACGATGTTGAAGACATCGAGATCGTATTCGCGGCCAAACCGCTCCTCGTCCCACCGCATCGCACGCTTGAGTGAGTCCATTGCCCAGCCTGCCCGGCTTTCCTTGCCGTGCTCGACATAGATCCGCAGGTCAACCTCGCGCCCTGACATGGTGCGAAAGGTTGAGGCGATGGACGAAAGATCGCCGCCGACAAGCGCGAAGAGGTAGCAGGGTTTTGGGTAGGGATCGTGCCAGACGGCATAGTGGCGCTTGCCACCGGCAAGCGTGCCGCGCTCCAAAGGATTGCCGTTGGAGAGCAGTACAGGGGCCTCATCCATTTCAGCTTCAATGCGGCATGTGTATGTGGCGAGGACATCGGGCCGGTCGAGGTAGTAGCTGATGCGGCGGAAGCCTTGGGCCTCGCATTGCGTGCAGTAGACGCCATTGGTTCGGTAAAGGCCTTGCAGCGCCTTGTTGCCCTCCGGATTTACGTACGTGGTGATGTCCAGCGTGAAGGCCTTGGCTGGCGTTTTCTTGAGGGTCAGGCTCGTGTCGTCCAGCCGGTAGTCCTTGCCGGTAAGGGTGCGGCCGTCGAGACGGACCTCGGCAAGTTCCAGATGCTCTCCATCAAGACGTAGCGGTTCCTTCTTCTTTTCGGCCTTTGGGTTCGGGCGTAGCTTGAGCCGCGAATGCACGCGCGTACGCGTAGGGTCGAGGGCGATGTCGAGCTCGACAGTGTCGATGAGATATGCCGGTGGGCGATAGTTCTTGAGGAGGATGGGGCGGGGCCGCTTGGCCGTCATGTGCAACTCGCTTTGGTCTCGCGTCAGAGGTCGCGGAATAGGGGGTGGGAGTTGTGAGGGAATATAGTCCGGTGGACCCACGAGGTCATCGACGAACTCGAGCCGCAGGCGGAACGTCTGTGTGTTGAGACGCCATACGCCCTAATGGGCCGCAACGAAACGACCTGCCCGGCAAAAACCAAAATAGTGCACCACGATCCTCAGTCTTCGTTAATTGCAAAGGCGTTTCTGAGGTCGCCAAATTGCGTCCGGATACCCGGAAGCATCTCAAGGCCGAAGCGCTTCGAGACGAAGGCGAGAATTGAGGTGGTGTCATAGACGGTGTGGTCAACGAAGCCCTTTTTGGCAAAGGGCGAGATGATCACAGTGGGCACACGCGAGCCCGGCCCCCAGCGGTCGCCGGGCGGCGGCGGGGCTGGATCCCAAAACCCACCGTTCTCATCGTGCGTTACGATGATCGCCATCTTATTCCACTGCGGGCTCTTTCTGAGCGTATCGACGATCCTGCCGATCATGAGATCGCCGGCCAACATTGTGCTTTCGCCGGGATGTTGATTGTCATTGCCGTCAGGCTTGACGAAGACAACGGCCGGCAGGGTGCCCGCCGCGGCGGCCTTCCAGAAGGCCTCCATATCCTTCAAGTGCTTCGCGCGCGCGTCCGTCCCCGGCGCATACTTGGCGAAGTAATTGTAGGGCTGATGGTGCGGCTGGAAATTGACAGCGCCAAGGGTATCGTAGATCGCGCCACGATAAGCGAGAGCGACATTCCAACCCTGTGCGTACCAAGCCCAATCGACTCCTTTTTCAGAAAGCCGATCACCAAGCGTCGGCAAGGTTTGCGCCGGCAGCGGATGGCCCGCGGGATTGGCAAAGCGCGGGTCTCCGTCTTTCGCCGGCGGAATGTCGCTTGGTTGAAAGGCAGGCTGGACCGTATTGACGACATAGCCATCGGGGGAAACGCTGCCGTCCTGCACCCATTTCGGTGGACCT
>CAZUKP010000033.1:0-16590 GCA_964620915.1 uncultured Hyphomicrobium sp.
ACGGTTACGGCAGCCACACCTACTCATTCGTCAATTCGGAAGGACAGCGCTACTGGGTCAAGTTCCACTTCAAGACCCAGCAGGGCCATAGATTCCACACCAACCGCGAGGCTGAGGAGGTTGTCGGCAAGTGCCGTGAGACCTACCAGAGGGCGCTTTACGGCGCGATCGATGAGGGCGATTTCCCTAAGTGGAACGTGTTCGTCCAGGTCATGCCCGAAGAGGATGTCGGCAAGCACTGGTACAACCCGTTCGACCTCACGAAAGTCTGGCCGCATGGCGACTATCCGTTGATCGAGCTCGGCGTGATGGAGCTCAATCGTAATCCGGAGAACTATTTCCAGGAGATCGAGCTTGCGGCCTTCTCGCCGTCGAATGTCGTGCCCGGCATCTCCTGGTCGCCCGACAAGATGCTGCAGGCGCGCATCTTCTCGTATGCAGACGCGCACCGCTATCGCCTCGGCACACATTACGAGGCGCTGCCCGTCAACGCAGCGAAGTGCCCCGTCCACCACTATCATAAGGACGGCCCGATGCGGTTCTTCCCCACGATGACCGGCAACCCGGATGCTTACTACGAGCCGAACTCCTTTGACGGCCCCGCTCAAGACGAGACCTTTGCCGAGCCGCCGTTGAAGCTCTCGGGTGATGCCGAACGCTACAACCACCGCGAGGGCAACGACGACTACAAGCAGCCGGGCGACTTGTTTCGGCTATTGACCCAAGATGAGCAGGGGCGGCTCATGGATAACATCGCCGAAGCGATGCAGGGGGTCCCGGTCGAGATCGTCAAGCGTCAGATGGTCCACTTTCATAAGACAGACCCCAATTACGGCCTTGGCATAGCAACGCGCATGGGCTTGACTGCAAGTGATCTGCCGAAAGCCGAGGCGGCCGAGTAGCGAACGCCGATTCGGCACAACGCCTTAGATGCAATTTTCACTGGGGGGAGCAGCGCAAGCAGCTCTCCCTTTCGCATCTGGCACCAGAAGGGAAGGGACCACTTGCTGGCTGGATCTTGTGATCCGTTTCCGGGCCCGCCGCGTATATTGCCCGAAGCGACCGAGGGTCAGCCATGCAAACGGCCGAGCGTGTGACGCATTCACCTCACGGGTCAGCGCCCGAACGATTGAACGATGAGCACAAGGCCTTGATTGGCAAAGTTGCCGCCAGTCGGGATCGGTCCGCTTTTGAGTCTCTGTTCGCTCACTTTGGGCCTCGCGTGAAGACGCTGATGCTGAAGGCAGGGACCGGTCACGCTCAGGCAGAGGATCTGGTGCAAGACGTAATGATGACAGTTTGGCGCAAGGTAGATCTCTATGCGCCCGAGCGCGGCACGGTCAGCACGTGGATCTACACGATCGCACGGAACGCGCGGATTGACCGGCTGAGGCGTAACTCTTCGCGGCCCTATGAGGATCTGGACGATGTTGACCTCGTATCCGAGGACGCAGATGCAGAGGCGGAAACGTTGGCGGGTCAGCAGGCCACTCGGATTGCCGAAGCTCTCAAAGAGCTGCCGAAGGAGCAGCGCGAAATCATTGAGCTCGCTTTCGTGCACGATCTGCCCCAAAGCGAGATCGCTACAAAGCTCGCACTCCCGCTGGGCACGGTGAAGTCCCGGATGAGGCTTTCTTACGCGAAGTTGAGGACTATGCTGGAGGAACTGAAGTGAAGGTTCACCATCATCTCGACGAAGCAACGCTGTTGCGCTACGCGAGCGGTGATTTCGATGAGGCGTTCTCCGTCATCGTCGCATCCCACCTGGCCATGTGCGACGCATGCCGGCGGGCGGTTCGCTTGGCCGAGGCAGTTGGCGGGAATTTGCTTGAAGCCGAGGGTGAGACGGCTCTGTCGGAAGGCGCTTTCGACCGCCTTATGCAGCGGGTCGAGAAGAGCAATGCGCACCAAGCGACGGTGAAAACACAGGCACCAATCTCGAGCGATCGCAAGCACGACGTTCCCGCACCCTTGCGCCGGTTTATTGGTGACAACGTCGATGAGATTTCTTGGAAGACGATCGCACCTGGTGTGCGCAAACATGCCATCCGACTGGAGTCGCCAACGTCCTCGTTGCTTTACATGCTGCACATTGCGCCAGGAAAGGCCGTGCCGGAACACGGGCACGGCGGGGCGGAAATGACGCTCGTACTGGCAGGTGCCTATCGCGATGCGCTGGGGCGCTTTGCGCGCGGAGACATAGCGGATTTGGACGAGCATGTTGAGCACCAGCCCCGCGTTGAGCCGGGAGAGGCCTGCATTTGCCTTGTCGCGACGGAGCAACCAACGCGCTTTAAGGGGCTCTTGAGCCGCCTGCTACAGCCACTCGTCGGGATCTAGCGTCAATGGCGCGGGCTCGCTGGAAGACGGTTTGGATTACCGGGGCAAGCTCAGGAGTCGGCCGTGAACTCGCGTGTCTACTCAACGGCAGGGTTGAACATATCGCCGCTTCAGCTCGCTCGGCTGACAAGCTCGCAACCCTCGAAGGCGAATGTCCAACAGTCAGGGCTCTTCCACTCGACGTGACGGACGCCGACGCAGTTACCGTCACCGTTGCCAAGATCGAGGCGGAGCTTGGGCCGATTGATCTGGCGGTCTTAAGCGCGGGCGTTTGGACGATGATGTCGGCGGAAGATATGGACCTGGAGGCCCTGCGCGCTGGCGTTGAAGTAAACTATCTGGGAGTCGTCAATGCCGTCCATGCGTTGCTGCCAAGCATGCTTGAACGCGGGCGTGGCCACATCGCCATCGTTGCCTCCGTCGCAGGTTATCGGGGGTTGCCTAAGTCGATTGCCTATGGCCCGACCAAGGCGGCCTTGATCAATTTAGCTGAGACGTTGCGCGAAGAGCTTGAACCGTCGGGCATTACAATCTCGCTCGTAAATCCAGGCTTTGTCGACACGCCCATGACGCAAGAAAACCCCTTCCCCATGCCGGCGATCATTTCTGTCTCCGAAGCGGCACGGAGCCTCTTGGCCGGGCTGGAAAAAGGAAAGTACGAGATTGTCTTTCCCCTCGGGTTTGGGCTCGCCATGAAAGTGCTGCGGCTGCTTCCCAATGTGGTCTTCTTCTGGTTCGTGCGCACGTTCATCACAAAAAAGCGGGACTAGGCCTTGCGCAGTCTGTAGATACCGACGTCGATTGCGTTCTCTAAGAACCCGGCTTCGCAATAGGCGAGGTAGTAGCGCCACTTGCGGCGGAATTGGTCATCAAACCCAAGCTTCCCAATCTGAGGCCATGCCTCATCGAACCGCAAGCGCCATTCGCGAAGCGTGCGCGCATAGCATTGGCCGAAGTGCTCGATGCGCTCTAGCGCAAGCCCGGCGCGCATGGCCTGGTCGCGGATGATATTGACTGTCGGCAGCATGCCGCCCGGGAAAATGTAGCGCTGGATGAAATCGGCGCTGCGTCTGTAGCGCTCAAAGCGTGCCTCATCGATCGTAATCGCTTGAATTGCCGCTGTGCCGCCGGACTTCAACCGCTCACTCAAAACCCGGAAATAGCTTGGCCAATAGTCGTGTCCGACGGCCTCGATCATTTCAATTGACACGATGTGGTCGTAGGAGCCGGCCACATCGCGGTAGTCCTGCAGCGTGACGACACACTGCCTGCTCAAATTCTCTTTGGCGGCCTTCTTGCGTGCATGCACCAACTGCGCATGCGACAGCGTAATTCCGGTCACGTGCGCATCGCATACGCGCGCTGCCCGGCGGGCGAATGCCCCCCAGCCGCAGCCAATTTCCAAGATCGTTGCGCCGGTTGATGGCCCAAGAACCTCAAGAACAAGGTCGAGCTTTGCGGTTTGCGCGGCCTCGAGTGAGGGTGCACCGCCAGCAAAGAATGCACTCGAGTAGTTCATTTCGCCATCGAGCCACAGGCGGTAGAAGTCGTTGCCCAGATCATAGTGCTCGGAGATGTTTCGCCGGCTACCCATTCGCGAGTTGCGTCGTGTGAGATGGCCAATACGATCACCAAGGCGCACCTTGAAGAGGCCGCGGTTCGATTGAAGAAGTCCCGCTCGATTACGTACGAAGAACCGGAAGAGCTGCGTGAGATCCGAGCAAGCGACATCGCCGTTGATGTATGCCTCAGCAAATCCCAATGGCCCGCGGCGTATCGACTTGGTAACGACCTGGTAGTTGTGCAGCTTCAAGAACGGTTCCGACCCGCCGGTTGCACGGCCGAAGCGGATTTGGCGGCCGGTCGGCAGCTCAACGAGCAGCGATCCGATAGGCTCCCACTGGAGCAGGCGCTGGGCAATCGTCGAGACCAGCAGTGTCAGGGTGACCGTTAGCGGTTCTCGTCGCATCGCGCCGTCGGGACTTATGACTTCGAGCATCTGTCAGACGCTTTCCTTCGGCGTGTTGACATAGGCAATGGTGCGGTCCGCTCGTACGGGACGCGGCCGTAATCTTAAACCCTTAATCCAGAGTTTTGCAGCTTCATAGTGAATGCCGGCGGTCACCTTCACCGTCATCCAGCCCGTGGCCGCCAGGGCGTGCAGCAGCCCGCCATCGGTGAGCGGTGCGCGCCGCCCGCGAAAGTGCGCCTTGAGTAGGGCTCCACCGTCATCCTTCAGCGCGATGCCAATGGTCAGATCGCGACCAATTGGCGAAACGTGGAACGTGTACGTGCCGCTGTCGGTGTTGAAGGGCGAAACGTAGAGTTGCTTGCGGCAGCTTTGGGTCACACAGCCACTCGAGTCGCTTTCGGCCGGCAGCACATACGTCATGCGCTGACCGAACGTATTGTTGACTTCATATATGATCAGTCGTGTGCGGTTCTGCGCATCCAAACCGAAGTAGACGGTTAGCGGATTGAATGCGTAACCAAGGATACGCGGGTAGCACACCATCAGGAAACGGCTGATATCGGCGCTGCCGTCAGCCTTCTGCGCAATGCGCCGCAGGTAGTCGCGAAGGGGCGTGCCGTCGCCGTGGTCGCGGTCGTAAAGCGAAAACAGGTTGAAACGATTGTAGGAAAAGAGCCTAACGCGACGCGCAAGCAACTCGAGCCGGTCACAATCGAATAGAACGGTAAAGACGCGATAGCGAAGGGCGTGCGTACGCGGCCGCAAGCGCTTATGCACCACGTCACCGAAGTACAACGCCTCACGCACGTCATTCATTCGGCTGCCTCCGCAACAGCAGTGTCCGCCAATCCAATGCGACCGGACTCGTTGGCCACGCGCCACGGCCTGCGCACCTGCCCCAGTTGCTCGGCAACGGCCAAGCCGCTCTGCGCCCCATCCTCATGGAAGCCCGATCCAAAGTAACTGCCGCAGAACCATGTGCGCTGCCGTCCTTGTAACGTCCATAGGGTCTCTTGAGCTTTGATCGCGCGCGCGCTGAATATTGGGTGATCATACTCGAACACAGCATCGACTGCCTTGGGATGCAATTCCGCCTGAGGGTTGAGCGTCACGAACAGGTTCGTGCGGGTTGGCAAATTCTGCAGGCGGTTCATCCAGTAGGTAACGCACAGGTTGGCGTCGAAGCACTCCCGCGCCTTCATATAGTTCCAGCTTGACCAAAGCCGCCGCCTACGCGGCATCAGACGCGGGTCACGATGGAGGATGGCGCGGTTCTTCTGATAGGCGAATGTACTTAGATGCTCCACCTCGTCTGAATCGGGATTGTCCAATATGGCTAGAGCCCGATCTGCGTGCGTTGCGATGACGGCGTGATCGAATGGTCTCACCACCCCGCGTGCATCGGAAATGTGCACGTAGTTGGGGTGCCGCACCAACCGCCGGACCGGATTCTGAAGCTGAATTTCAAAACCGCCGTCGGTAACCAACTTCTCGACATAGGTGCGGCTCCCACCGGTTACGGTTCGCCAAAGTGGTCGGTTGCGAAATTGCAGCATCCCATGGTTGGCATAAAAGTCGACAAAGCCTTGAGCGGGATAGTCAAGCATCCCGAGCGCATTTGTAGACCAGATTGCAGCGCCCATTGGTACGATGTGGTGTTCTATGAAGCGGCGCCCGAAGCGCTCTTGTTCCAGAAAAGTGCCCAGGGTCGTTGCGGCGGGATAACGCTTCACGCGCGACCGGGCCGTCCGGAAAAAGCGAGAAATCTCTGCCAGCAGCGCCCAATGCCGGTGATCGCCCAGATTGCTTCGCTGGCCGAAGAAGCCGTGGAAGCCAGACCCCGAATATTCGTAACCGCCGTCGTTCAGCGACAGCGCGAAACTCATGTGTGATGGCTCGGTCGCGACACCGAGATGCCGGAAGAGGGCGGCAAGGTTGGGATAGTTGGGCTTATTGTAGACGATGAAACCGGTATCGACGGGGATGCACCCATCGGGCGTCTCCACATCGACAGTGTTGGCGTGTCCGCCTAAATGCGTACCGGCTTCGTAAAGCGTCACACGGTGGCGTTTCGATAAGAGCCAGGCAGCCGACAATCCAGAGATTCCCGATCCGATCACTGCGATGTTCAGTCTTTGCATGTTGCCTGGTAAGCCCCGCCGCTCATTGTGGAAATATCCCTCACATGACTACGCAAGGTCGTCTCGTCAGGATCACCAGTAGGTGTACCTGCCGGCACCGTGATCCACACATGGATCGCGCGCGTAATAGGCTGATCCGGCTTTAGGAACGTCGAATATGGCTCAATACTTTTTTGCCTACGCTGTGACGGCAGCTGTCTTTCTTGCTTTGGATCTCATTTGGCTGACGCGGATCGCTAAGTGGTTCTATTATCAGCAACTCGGCGCTCTTCTGCTAGACAAGCCTCGCATTGTGGCGGCAGTCGTTTTCTACGCCATCTACGTCGTCGGCATCGTCATATTTGCGGTGGCTCCAGCACTGCGAGAGGGCAGCTCAAGCACCGCGCTCCTTTATGGCGCGCTCTTCGGGTTCTTCGCCTACGCCACCTATGACATGACCAACTACGCGACCTTGCGGAACTGGTCGCTTGCCGTTTCTCTGGTCGATACGCTTTGGGGAACGGTTCTGACGGGCGCTGCCGCCCTTGCTGGCTATGTCGGTACTCGGCTCTTATTCCCAGCCTAGCGAGGGGTGAACGGTCTTGCCGATGTAGCTTTCCAAAAAAATAGGCGCCGCCCAACCGGCGGCGCCCACTCGATGAGGTGTTTGAAATCAGCTTAAGCCGAGCTGCCTGTGCTCACTTCACTTTTTCGGCCGATGACGTGTCGGTTGGCGGCGCACTCGGATCTTTTTCGTAGGCCGTCTTTGTGTAACCATCGCCGTCTTTAGCGATTTTCGTTGTCCAGCCTGTCTTCCACTTGATCACAGCTGTGCCCTTATCGTCCGACCAGTTGCCCTCCATGGGCTCGCCGCTGCGGTCTGCCTTCGCGGAGCCATCCTCCATCAGCGTGATTTCAAATGGTTGGCCAGAGGTGTCTTGAACCTTCCAGGTTCCGACGAAGGGGCTTGGTGTCTCGTCAGAGCAGGCCACCACGGCAAGGGCGATAACCGCCGCCAATCCCAAGGCTGCTGCTCTCTTGATGTTATTCATGGCTTAGATCCTCCCAACAATGCCCGTTATGAAACGGGTACAAAGTCTTTGCGCACGCCAAAATGCCGTGGTCTTTCTGAAGCTTCCTGTAGCCTATGGCAAGGCACAATGAGCCAAAGCGCCCTTCGCAGCCGCACAGATTGCGGATGCACCATTCCAATCATGCAGTAGTTTGAGGTCATTATAGCAATTTTGGCAGTGCGCAATCGATGCGCGCAGCGTGCAGGACGGCAATGAGGCTGAGGCGGACGCAGATCACTTCTGGATTTCGGCTTGAGTTCCAACATGGTCACGGCTGGGTTTCGGTTGCCGAGGCGCTCAAGTACACAGCGCATGACGCCCGACCAGAAGCCGAACTGTGGAGCACCGACATGGTGGCCCTGCTCGCGGCTCCCGCCGAGGTGCGCCAATCCATCGAAGCCGGCGCACGAAACGTAGAACCGAAGTCGGCAGGTCATGCCGATGTTGCCATTCCTTTCATGCCGCGGTCCTACCGCGACTTCATGCTGTTCGAAGCACATGCGATCGATGCCGCGCGCGGTTTTGTCGAGCGCTTCATGCCGCGGGCATGGCCCATCGTGCGCGGTTACGAATGTTTGACCGGCAGAACGTTCCCGAAGTTGAGGCCCCATTCGCTGTGGTATCGCCAGCCCGTCTATTACATGGGCAACCACATGTCCTTCGTTGCCGACGGGGCCGAGATCCCCATCCCGCCTTACACGCATGCTTTGGATTACGAGCTGGAGTTGGGCTTTGTGCTGGCGCACCCGCTTCTCGACGCCGATGCTGACACGGCGGAGCAAGCCATTGGCGGATTTGTGGTTCTCAACGATTTTTCAGCACGCGACGTACAACTCGCCGAGATGGCCTCGGGCTTTGGACCGCAAAAGGCAAAGCACTTCGCCAATGCCATTTCGAAGATCGTCGTTACGGCCGATGAGGTTTTGCCCCACTGGAGAAATTTCAAGGGACACGTGCGGCTCAACGGAATGGTGGTGAGCGAACCTGAAACAAAAGATGCGCGCTGGTCTCTGGGAGAGGTGCTCGCCCATGCCTCGCGCGCCGAGGCCTTATACCCCGGCGAGTTTTTCGGATCCGGCACGCTGCCCGGTGGCAGCGGCATCGAGGCCGGGCGTTTGCTTATTGCTGGCGATGAAATCGAGATCGGGATAGAGGGTCTCGGAACGCTCACAAATCATATTGTCTGAAGCGGAACCCATGAAGGTCATCGATCTCTCAAAATCGATTCAGTTCAATCGCGGCGATCCGCACTTCATGCAGGTGCGCATAAGCCACAAGCCGCATCGTACGGGCAAACTCTTGGTCTGGCTGTTGGGGTTGCCGCGTCGCTTGTTTCCCAAGGATTTCGTGGGCTGGGCCGACGACACGATCACCAAAATGGGTGTGCATTCGACAACGCATATTGATGCGCCCTGGCACTACGGACCAATCTCTGCGGGAAAGCCTGCGCAGACCATCGAGCAAATCCCGTTGGAAAAGTGCATCGGACCTGGCGTCGTCCTCGATCTGACGCATAAAGCTGACGACGACCCCATCACGGCCGCTGACCTGGAGGCGGCACTCGCAAAGACGGGTGCAATGCTGGACGAGAACACTATCGTTCTCATCCGCACCGGGCGCGACAAGCTTTTGGGCACGAAGGAGTTCTGGAAGCGCGGCACCGGCATGAGCGCTGAGGCCACCGATTGGCTGCTCGATCGCGGGCCGACTGTAATGGGGATCGACCAATGGGGCTGGGATATTCCGTTCCGCGCGCAGATCGCCAAGTCGAAAGCAACAAATGATGACACGATCTTCTGGGAGGCCCACCGCGTTGGTCAGCGCCGCCCCTATTGGCACATGGAACAGCTCACAAATCTCGGTGCTCTGCCGCCGACCGGTTTCGAGGTGATGGTTTTTCCCTTGAAGATCGTCGGCGCGTCCGCGGCACCCGCACGCGTCGTGGCGGTGATCCGCTAGGCTCAGCGCGTGAAGAGCCAGAATGCGATGCTGAGGACGATGCTCACGATCAGCGATGTCATCAGCGGAATATAGAGCCGGAATCCTTCCCGCTCGATCACGATGTCGCCGGGCAACCGTCCAAGGCCCAGGCGTTCCCCGACCAGCCAGACGAGGCCGATGACGATCAGAAAAACGCCGATGAGGATGAGTAGCTTGGGCATGATACTCAACTGGGCGCGCTACCGAATGAGGACAAGGTGCGGCTCACGGCATCTTTCCACGATGTTATTTTTGCCGTTCTCGATGCCTGATCGAGGGTGGGGCTGAACCGCCGGTCGAGCGCCCACTTTTGCGCAAACGTGTCGGGCGGCGGATAGAAACCGCATTGCAGCCCAGCCAGGTAAGCCGCACCCAATGCCGTCGTCTCCAAGACCGTCGGCCGGTCGACAGGTGCATCGAGGATGTCGGCCAGCCTTTGCAGCATCCAGTCCGATGCAACCATGCCACCGTCGACACGCAGCACGGTCTCAGATGTGGCGGGCCAGTCTCCGCGCATCGCTTCGAGCAGGTCGTAGGTTTGGAAGCACACCGCCTCGAGCGCCGCCCTGGCTAGCTCGTTTGGGCTTGTGTTGCGTGTGAGGCCGTAGAGTGCGCCGCGGCAGTTGGCATCCCAATAGGGTGCGCCAAGTCCGACAAAGGCGGGCACCAGCACCACGTTCTGTGTTGGGTCTGCCGCCTCGGCCATCGTGCCGGCCGCTTGGGCGTTGGGGATCACCTTCAGTCCATCACGCAGCCACTGCACGGCCGCACCTGCAATGAAGATCGCACCCTCCAGCGCGTATGTCCGCTCGCCATCGAGCTGGTAGGCAATCGTCGTCAGCAGGCGATGTCGTGAAGGAATAGCTTCAGTTCCGGTGTTCAGTACGGCGAAGCATCCCGTGCCGTACGTCGACTTGATCATGCCGGGCTTGAAACAGGCTTGACCGATGGTTGCGGCTTGTTGGTCTCCCGCGATGCCACGGATGGGGATGGGGGCACCGAAGATCTCAGGGTCGGTCAGCCCAAACTCAAACGCACAGTCGCGGACCTCCGGCAGCAGCCCGCGCGGCACGCCAAATACGTCGAGGAGCGCATCGTCCCAGTGTCCGGTGTGGATGTTTAACAGGCAGGACCGGCTGGCGTTCGTTGCATCCGTTGCGAAGACACGTCCGCCTGTCAGACGCCACAGCAAGAATGTGTCGACCGTGCCGAAGGCCAGCTCACCGCGCTCGGCAGCTTCGCGTGCGCCGGGCACGCGATCGAGCACCCAAGCGATCTTGGTGGCCGAAAAATATGGATCGAGCTTGAGGCCTGTCTTCTCTCGAACGTGTTCCTCGTGTCCGCCTGCGAGCAGATCCTGGCAGGCCTGTGCCGTGCGGCGGTCCTGCCAGACGATGGCATTGTGGATCGGCTTGCCGGTCGCACGCTCCCACACGAGCGTCGTCTCGCGCTGGTTGGTGATGCCGATAGCAGCAACGTCGTGCGCGGTTGCGCTCGCTTTCGAAAGAGCGGCACGCGCGGTCGAAACAACCGACTGCCAGATGTGCTCTGGATCGTGTTCGACCCATCCGGAATCGGGGTAGTGCTGCGCAAACTCCTCCTGGGCGGTGGCGGCAATGGATAGGTCTTTGTCGAACAGGATGGCCCGGCTCGATGTTGTCCCCTGATCGATTGCCAAGACGTAGCGTGCCATAGCGCCTTCCCCGTTCTGCCCCATTGAGGACAACGTCACTATCGACATATGGGCCAAGCCTTAGTAGCAAGCCCAATCCATCCTTCCTATTCCTATGCCAAGCTGGTCAATTCCTTCATGAGCGCGCCCACACGCCCCCCGGATCCCGCACGCCTTTCGTTACTTGATGCGGTAACCGTCTACTTGCGCCCGCGCGTTCTGATCGTTCTCTTGCTTGGTTTTTCGTCCGGGCTGCCCTTGGCGCTGTCCGGAGAGACCCTGCGGGTTTGGATGGCCGATCGCGGTGTCGATCTGGCTACGATCGGGCTCCTCGCCCTCGCCGGTCTGCCCTATACCTTGAAATTCATCTGGGCGCCCGTCGTTGACGCGCTGCGTGTGCCTTTCCTAACGCGCCACCTCGGGCAAAGGCGCGGCTGGCTTGTTGCCTCGCAGATCGTGTTGATGGCAGCGATCGTATTCCTGGGGACGCGCGATCCCCTGCAAGCACCTCTCATGATCGGTGCGGCAGCCCTTCTCGTCGCGTTTGCCTCAGCAACCCAAGACATCGTCGTCGATGCGTTCCGGGTCCAAAGCTTGCCGACCGATGAGCAGGCGGCGGGTATGGCAAGTTACGTCGCCGCTTACCGCGTCGGCATGCTGGCATCTGGCGCGGGTGTCATTGGGCTCAGTGCGTGGCTAGAAACACAAGGGCTCAGCAAGGATGCCATCTGGCCGATCGCTTATGCGATGGCCGCGGCGTTGGTGCTTGTCGGTTTGTTTGCCGCGTTGATGGCCAAAGAGCCTGATGGAGAACGGGCCACGCCCCCTGCGCAAGGCGCCGCACTCAGCCGACTCTTCGATACGGCAAAGGGGGCCTTTGCAGATTTTTTGAAACGCGATGCCGCGGTGGCGATCCTAGCGTTCGTCATTCTCTACAAGCTGTGTGATGCGCTTGCCGGAACGATGACGGCGCCGTTCGTCCTGTCGCTGGGCTACACGAAGGCCGCGTACGCAACCATCGTGAAAGGTGTGGGACTTGCCGCACTACTCATTGGCGGTTTCGCCGGCGGAGCTGTCGCCCGGGCCCTACCGCTCTCCACAGCCCTGTGGATCGGGGCCATCCTTCAGATGATGTCCAACTTGGTGTTCGTGTGGCTAGGCTACCAGGAGACGAGCAACTGGGCGCTGACGGTTGCGATCATCGCTGAGAATTTCTCAGGTGCGATTGGCACGGTGATCTTTGTCGCCTACTTGTCCGCGCTGTGCCGCAACCCGCTCCACACCGCTACTCAATACGCGCTGCTGACCGCGCTGGCCTCTACGGGGCGCACGTTCTTCTCCTCCGGAACGGGATTTGCGGCCGCGGCGCTGGGCTGGCCCGCTTACTTCATCTCAACAGCGCTGGCCGCGCTACCTGCACTGGCGCTCATGCTCTGGTTGCAAAAGCGCGGCCACTTCCGCAAGCTCGATAATGAGCAATCGGGTTAGTGCGCGACGTCAGTCGCTGCCACCTTCGACTTCGTTGGCCGAGTCGGCTTGAAGCTGGCCGTAGTTCTCAACGCCGATTTTTGCGAGGAGGTCGAGCTGGGTCTCGATGAAGTCGATGTGGCCTTCCTCATCGGCGAGCAGTTCCTCGAACAGTTGCATCGAGACGTAGTCCTTCTTGTCGCGACAGAGTTCGCGCGACTTGGCGTAGGTCTCTCGAGCGATGTATTCGCCCTTCAAGTCACATTCGAGCACTTCCTTGATGTCCTCGCCGATCATCAGCGGCGCAATCTCCTGCATCTTGGGAAAACCTTCCAGCAGAAGTATGCGGGTAACGAGCTTGTCGGCGTGGTTCATCTCCTCGATCGATTCGGCGCGCTCTTTCTTGGCAAGCCGGGTGTAGCCCCAATCATCGAGCCGGCGGTAGTGCAGCCAGTATTGATTGACGGCGCCAAGCTCGAGTTTGAGCGCCTCGTTTAGTGCTGCAATGACCTCTTTATCGCCTTTCATGGCTGCCCTCCGTGCCTATTGTGATGGCGGAAATTATCGTGCGTTCGGAACGGCGCGATGCCGCTCCAGGGATCGGGCAAGCCTCAGGCGAGGTGCCAGCCTCGATATTGGTGGGAGATCTAGAACGATTCCAGAAGAAAATTTCAGCGCAAGGCGTTAGGCAACTTTGCGATCGCCAGTCTGAGGAAGAGATGCCGACACCTGTTCGGATGCCTTGGCACCACGGGCTGTGCGATGCGAGGTGAATTGAATAAGCTTACTGCGAGCGGTTGCGCATGCGAATGGGCATATAAGCCCCTTCTTTTCCAGCTCATCCATCTTTTTGTAGATCGTCTCGACGGCGAGCGGCGCGCAACCACAACAATTCATCCGCTTACTTAGATGACGATACACGACGCCCGGAGTCGGGATTGGCGCATCTGGTTGATTGAGGATCTCAATCAACGCGCTCTCAATATCCCGATCAGAAATCACTGTGCATGAGCAGACGATCATCGGAGCTCCTTCGGCCGCAGGTCGGCGCGGTTCCACACCAAGAGATGCGGTCCATCACCGTGCACGGTCTTCACCAGAGCGATTGTCTTCATTCTCGATACTCTCCGTCCCACAAACCCGGGGTCAGCGGGAGGCACAATCTATATATGGAAAGTCTTCGTCAAGTTTTGAAGATGGAATGATCCGTGTCAAGAGATGCACTGACGCATCAGGTCCAAATCTCATACATTTGAAGGCTGTTTTTGAGGCTTATCGGGCCACAGCCTGTTGCGGGCCACGGCGGGATCTGCCCGAACCGCTGGTGGCGGGGCGGCCCCCTACCTTGCGCGATGTGCCACCTGCGCTGGCGCCGCCGAGAGGGATCTGGCCCTTGGCCATGTCTGCCAGGGTATGTTGATCAAGAACGCTAACAAAGGCGTCCAGTGCCTCGTCGACGATTTGGTTAAGGTCACCGGAGCCTTCGGAGTCTTTAGCGGAGCTCCCGGTTAGCTCAATCTCACGAACGACGTCGCCGATACGGATCTCAGATGGGGGATGGGCGAGGCGCACGCCGCCATGGCGCCCGCGAGCAGACTGCAAAAATCCGGACTTGCACAGCAAGTGCACAATTTTGAAGGCATTTTGCTGGGTAATCTCAAGCCGCCTGGCAATGTCGGCAACCTTGACGAGCTGGCCGCCGCCGTTTGCACAATCGATCAGGATGCGGACGGCATGGCCGGTAGATTTGTTGAGGCGCATTGAGGGGCCTGGTTAGGATCGTCTGGTGGAAAAACCGGATACGTCGTTAAGCGTGTGTTGGCAACTGTGATGCGCAGCATGAGCCTGTCCAAGCCCCGACATGTACCAATCACAGACTCCCGGGGAGCCTAGCAGAATTCCCGCAACTAAGTGTACACTATCAATAATGAACGACGTTCAAAATAGATCGGTGGTTTGCCGATTCTATGCAGATGCCAGCTTAGGGACGCCCAAGCGAAAAAATTCCAGAAAAGTTCACCCCTGTTCCCGCTGAGACAGCGCGTAGGGCGGGGGTGACGCATGATCAGTCTCACAAGAACGAACTCAAACCGATGGGGACTGACATGAACAAGTTTTTGATCGCACTTTTTGCCACTCTGATTGCCGCCACCACCATCTTCGCCTCGGTCGCTGAGGCCGGCGGCAGAGGCGGTATGCGCAACCACTTTCGCCACCTGCACCTGATCCAGCACCACCAGAACGACACCTACACGGCCAAGACGTACAAGAAGCGCTCCTACTACGCCGCCAAGAAGCGCAAGGCCCGCAAGGTAAATGTTGCCAAGACCAAGCAGGCGCCGGCTCCCAAGGCGGAGGTTGCCAAGGTTGATGAGACTAAGACTGAGCAGTCCTCAATCTCTTCAGGCACCACCGAGGTTGCGGTGGCCGACGAGATCAAAGAAGAGGTGGTGACAGCAACTCGCAACCTGGGCTGCAAGAAGTTCTTCCCCTCAGCTGGTATCACCCTGACGGTGCCCTGCGAGTAAGCCGCAAACCAAACTGAAACGAGACAAACTCGATCCCGGTCGCAAGGCCGGGATCGTTTGCTTTTGGCGTGCGTGTTTGTTGCCTGCCGGGGAAAAAAAATCTTCGGCCTGTGCCGGGAGAAACAGCGGACTTCCGCTTCCATCGGCATGTTCGGCATTCAACGTCGAAACACTGCAATGGAGATCAACGTGAAAAAGTTTGTGATGGCATTTGCCGGCATAGCGCTGACGGTGGTGATGTTCAGTGCGCCTGCGGCTCAAGCGGGCGTCAATGTAGGTGGGGGGCTCAAGAGTGCCGCCTCGCATGCCACGACGGTCCACAAGGCGGGATGGCATGGCGGTCGCCGTCACCGGCCCCGCATGCGTTTCGCACTCATGAAGCGTCGTGCCTACCTTGCCAAAAAGCGCCGCCTGAGGGCCGCTGCCATCGCACGTGCGAAGGCAAAGGCCAGAGCGCAGGCCGTAGCAGCCGCAAAAGCGCGGGCCCGGGCAAGGGCAATCGCAGTGGCGAAGGCAAAAGCCGCTGCCCAGGCGAAGGCTGAGGCCGAGGCGCTTGCCAAAGCCGAAGAGGCGTCAAGCACCGGATCTGAGAAGCTGGTGGCAGACCTCGACGACGATGAGCTGTCCCTTGGGGGAGAGCCTCAGGAGACGGCGTCGGCTGCCAATGGCAAAGATTGCAAGGAGTTCTTCCCTGCCGTTGCCATGACAGTGTCGGTCCCTTGCGAATAAGGGCTCCGCGCCGTTCCCCGGGCCGGTTCGTGCGGTCCGGGGCCCTTTTCCTGGCCCCTCCAGAGGCCAGATCCGGATCAGTGGGCTCCACCGGCGCCCGCTGAGCGAGGCTGTGCGGGCATTTTTCTTCGTTTTTCCAAGGTGTTCCCTACGGAACAGCGCGTATGCACCCCTCCAGGCATGATCAGTCTCAGAGATGAGCACCAAGGACGTGCGGGCTCATCGAGAGACACGAAAACCTGATGATCAATCGATGGAGAACGTCATGAACAAGTTCGCACTGGCCGCTGTTGCCATCATTTTCGCTACGATGTCGATCTTCAACTCGTCTGCCCAAGCCGGCATGAAGGGTAAGGCTGGTCTTGCTATCTTAGGTGCTGCCGTCGTTCTCGGCGCCGCAGCCGCCGCCAGCAAAAAGCATGCAAAGCAGCGCCGCGCCAAGCGCAAGGCCGTCGCCAAGCGTCGCTACAAGTCCAAGAAGAAGGTCTACGCGAAGAAGAAGTCTTACAATTCCAAGGTTGCCAAGAAGTCGGAGCCGAAGGAGACCTACGTCGCGAAGGCTGAGCCTGTTCCTGTACCCGTGCAGAAAGATGACCTCGTTGAGCAGTCCTCCATCTCTGGTTCTGTCGCTGAAGTTTCTGATGTTGCCGAGGTGGAGCAGTCTTCCGTGTCGGGTACTGAAGTGGACGCGACGGAAGTTGCCGAGGTC
>CAZUKP010000033.1:16690-34513 GCA_964620915.1 uncultured Hyphomicrobium sp.
CCAAGCCAGAGGTTGCCCAGAACGTTGTTGGAGCCACTCGTAGTAATGAACCCGAAACCTCAAGGGAGGTTGGCTGCAAGAAGTTCTTCCCGTCGGTCGCGATGACGCTGACGGTTCCTTGCGAGTAACCTCGCGTAACGCTTCCCTGCGAGCCGGGTTGGCCGGCTGGCAGGATCATGTGAAACTCTCTTGCAATTGGTCCTGACAAACCACCGGGGCTGATGTCTGAGGACACCGCAAGAGACACCGACCAACACAAAGGTCAGGGGACTTTAGGAATGCAGGCGAAAACCAACCCAACCTTGCCACAGCCGGGACCGGCCGGTGGCGGCAAGCCCAAGACCGTCAAGATGGCGGGCAAGCTTGCCTACCGGAATCTGTTTCACGACCGTCTGAGCCTCATTGTGACGCTCACAGGCATCGTGTTCTCAGTTGTTCTGGTCGCGATTCAGTGTGGCCTTTACATCGGGTCAGAACGCATGATTGCGGCCATGCTCGATCAATCCGAAGGCGACCTATGGGTCGTCCCGCTCGGGACAAAGAGCTTCGATGATCCGTCGCTCTTGATGGGTCATGAAAAGTACGCGGCGCTTTCCACGCCGGGTGTTGAAGGAGCTGAGGAGCTGGTTGTCGGCTTTGCGGCTTGGCGCAAGCCAAAAGGTGGCACAACGGCGGTGCTCCTCGTCGGGTCCGACCATATCAATGGCACCCTCAAGCCGTGGAACATTGTCGACGGGAGCCTTGACGACCTGAAGGCACCCTTCGCCGTCGCTGTCGATGACACTTACTTCGCTGACCTCGGTATTGATAAAATCGGTGAAACAGCCGAGATCAACAATGCCAAGGTGAGGATCACTGCGGTGACCCACGGCATTCGCTCGTTCACGACACTGCCCTATGTCTTCACGTCACTACAGCGCGCGAGGATCTTGCTCGATGCGTCCTCGAATCAGGCGTCCTATGCCTTGCTGCGGTTGGACCCCGATGCGGACGCCGGAGTCGTGCGCGCCGCGTTGAGCGAACGTCTGCAAGATCGCGAGGTCATGACGCAAAGCGAGTTCCGCAACCGCAGTGTCGACTACTGGCTCTTCCAGACGGGCGCAGGGTCCGCGCTCATTGCGGGTGCAGCGTTGGGTATGATCGTCGGCGTCGTCATTGTCGCTCAAACACTCTACTCGAGCACCAAGGATCATTTGAATGAGTTTGCCACCTTGCGCGCACTTGGCGCCTCGGCCGGCTACATCCACAAAGTGATTTTGATCCAGGCCATAATGAGTGCCTTTCTCGGCTATGGCGTGGGCATGGTCCTAAGCTTGCTCGTCATTTGGCTTTCAAAGGACACCAATCTTTTGATCGTCATGACGCCGGGGCTCGCATTGTTGCTATTCGCATTGACCATTGGAATGTGCGTCGTTGCGGCGATCTCCGCCATCTTCAAGGTGACGCGTATCGATCCAGCAGGAGTCTTCAGCAGATGACCGTTACACAAGAAGCGAAGACGAAGCCCAACGTGCTGTTGGAGGCGAAGGGCATCGTCAAGGTGTTTGGCTCTGGGGAAGGAGTGGTTAAGCCGCTGAAGGGCGTCGACCTTGATCTTCGCGCAGGCGAGCTGACCTTGCTCATGGGGCCGTCAGGAAGCGGCAAGACGACGCTGCTTTCGATCCTGGGCTGTATCCTTTCGCCAACCGAGGGCTACTTGAACCTCGCCGGTAACTCGACGGAGGGTCTCGATGCTGAAGGCCTTGCCGATCTCCGGAGGCAGCATGTGGGCTTCGTGTTCCAGGGCTACAACCTCTTTCCGACGATGACTGCAACCGAGAACGTCATGCTTGCTCTTGATGTCCGCGCAAAGCCTGTTGTCAATCCACCCGGACACGCAGTCGAGGCCCTCGAGTCGGTCGGTCTTGGCCATCGCGCAAAGGCGTTCCCGGCCAAGCTGAGTGGTGGCGAAAAGCAACGCGTCGCGATTGCGCGCGCGCTGATTGGCTCACCCGCCGTCATCCTTGCCGATGAGCCGACCGCCGCGCTCGATGGCGAGAACGGCCAGGCAGTCATGGCGCTGCTTTCGCAGGTCGCACAGGATCCCAATCGCGCGGTTTTGGCCGTGACGCATGATCATCGCACGCTCAAGTATGCAGATCGCATCATCAGGATTGAAGACGGCTACATCGTCGGTGAAGAACGCCCAGACAAGAATGCACACGATGCATCTACGTCAGGACACTAATCGAACGGGCAACCAATCATCAGCTGAAAAGGGCCTTCGGTGCCCGCTAAAGGACAAGACGCCATGCTCAAGACAATCGCAATAATTCTCGCACTCGTAATCGCTGCTGTCGGCGGCTATCTGTTGAGCGACGGCCTTTATGGAACGCCAACGACAACGACGGAAGCCAAGACCACCGTCGAGTGGGTGGCCGCGGCTCCGGGCCGGGTGGAACCTGGTTCAGGTGAGATCCACATCGGCACGGCTGTTCTCGGTCGCGTCTCGGCTGTGCTCGTTAAGGTCAACGACAAAGTCGAGGCCGGCCAGCTTCTGATCAAACTGGACGATGAGGAAGCACGTGCACGGCTTGCCTCTGCTGAAGCCGAAGCCGGATTGGCCGAACGCGAGCGTGACAACCAACCCTCAACATCGGGCCGCAAGGACGTGACGAAAGGCGAAGACAACGTCTATTCGGCCGAGCGCGAGGTCATGGGTGCTCAGTTCGAGCTTGATGCCGCGATCGCCGGCAATAAGGACGGTGACGTTTCCGATCGGCAGCTGGCCGATGCGCGCAAGCGCATGCAAAGAGCCGATGATCGCGTGCAGCGCGAGCGGTTGCGTTATGCGCAGGCTCAGGCCGAGAAAGATGTTCCTGCTCCAAACCGTGCCGAGTCGGCTTTGACGGCCGCGCGCGCCAACGTGGCCCTGGCGGCGACCCAGCTCGACAAGACCCGTATTCGCGCCCCCGTGGCCGGAACGGTCCTACAGGTCAACGCCAAGCAGGGTGAGATCGTATCGCCGTCTCCTGAGCTTCCTCTCGTTGTGATCGGCGATATGTCGGTCGTGCGCGTCAAGGCTGAGGTCGACGATGGTGACGTGGCCAAGATCAAGCTCGGCCAGAAGGCATTCGTCCGCTCGATCAACTATCCGGACAAGGACTTCAATGGCACGGTCGCAGCGCTTGCGCCGACGATGGCCCGCCCCAAAATTGGGCCGCGTGGTCCCCGCCGGCCCACTGACATCGAGGTGCTCGAGATGACGATCGAGCTCGATGGCGATGTCCCGCTGGTGCCGGGTATGCGCGTGGATGCCTTCGTCCGGCCCGATTAGTGAGCCGCAAAGCGAAGTCAACCGGCCCTTTCCATCCGCGTCGTTGCGCCTGGATGGAAAGGGCCTTCTCTTTGCCTGTCTAAGCGGCGTCAGTAGGGATGCCGAGCTTGCCCAGCAGAGACTTGAGCGCACGGTTAACCGGCGCAGGCCAGTCAGCCACCTTGGAGGCTACAAGGTTGGCTTGCGAGCGAAGAATTACGCCATCGCTCAGCACCTTAAGACCATTGCCTCTTAGTGTTGCGCCAGTCGTGGTGATGTCGACGATCAGCTCTGCCGTTCCAGCCGCAGGTGTACCTTCCGTGGCGCCAAGGCTTTCGACGATGCGATAGTCGGCGAGCCCTCTCGCTGAGAAAAACCGGCGGGTGAGGTTCACGTACTTCGTCGCCACGCGTATCGATCGTGCGTGCTGTTGGCGGAACTGAGCGGCTACGGTTGCGAGATCGGCAATCGTATCGACATCAAGCCAGCACTCTGGCACGGCAACGACAACATCGGCATTGCCAAAGTCGAGCTTCTTAAGAAACGTCACGCGCTCGTCGGCGTCGGCGATGTTTTCGCGCACGAGATCCTCGCCCGTGACGCCAATATGAGCTGTTCCGGCCTTTAACTGAGAGACAATCTCGCCAGCTGACACGTAGGCGACGTCAACCTCGGCGAGATCTTCTATTTCCCCGCGGTAGCCGCGTTGATCCCCGGTCTTGCGCAGATTGAGCCCGGCATAGGCTAGAAAGGCCGCGGTCTGCTCCATCAGGCGCCCTTTGGAGGGGACGGCGAAAATCAGTCGCGTGCTCATGCCCGGCCTCCCCGTACGATGCTGAGCAGGCGCTCGGTGTGAATGGCTGCGCCAACAGCGGGGACTTCTCGTGGTGCACCGACGGCTTTGAGCAAGCTGTCATAGCGCCCGCCGCCCGCAATGGGGCTTTCAGGGCCTAGGGCCGGCACGATGACTTCGAATACGAAGCCGGTGTAGTACGCCAGATTGCGGCCGAACTCGGCGCAGAACTCCGCGTCCGATAAGTCGACACCACACTCCTCCAACAGCGAGATGCGCTCATCGAAGACATCGAGCGCGGTCCCCACGCGCGGCCCGGCATCGGCAAACAGGGCTCGTAGTGCCGTAGAGGCCTCGCGAATGGGGGCGTTGACTGCTGTATATCGTTCGATTGTATCCATTGCCGTCTTGGCAAGAGGAGCGGCTCTGGCATCGGCGGCAATGGCAAGAAGACCGTCGGTGATCTCGCTAAGGGTTCGCGCGCCAATCAGTTCAGCGCCTTGCTGCTCAAGGTGTTCTGCGACACGGCTTTGAGCCAATGCGCGATCGGTAGGGTCGAGCGATTGCAGGAGCGCTTGGGGAACAGCGGGGGCTGCCCTTGCGGGGTTCGTAGCCAGGCGTTTCAGTTCGGCATGAAAGGTGTCCGGACGCCAAAACGTCTGGCGTAGGTGACCGCGCCAGCGCTCGGGCATGTCAGCGGCGGCCAGGACGGCATCGAATAGTCCCAGATCGCCAATCCGCAATTTCCATGAGCGCAGGCCAGCCTGCTGAAGTGCGCTCAACACGAGTGCCAGTATTTCGGCTTCGGCCTCCGCGCGCGCCTGCTCGCCAAAGAATTCAATTCCAGCCTGCCGGAATTCACGGGGGTGCGCGGCATCTGCGCTCAGCGGCTGGAACCGGAAGGCGACGCCGTTGTAGCAGTAGCGCGCGCTTTTTTCGGCCGACGGGTCGCGCTGAAGATAGAGCCGGCAGGCCGGAACGGTCAGGTCTGGGCGCAGGCATTGCTCCTCGCCGTTGAGGTCGGTAAACACGTACGTGCGCGCTCTCAGGCTCTCGCCCAGAACATTTAGGAAGACCCCGGCAGGTTGAATAATCGCAGGCGCCACGGCCTCATGGCCGGCGTTCATGAAGACAGCCAACAGCGTGCGCGCCTGGATCTCGAGGGCCTCGATATTTTGTGGCGTCTGTTCGCCCATGATCGTTGCCTGGTCGTTCTCTGTTTGCTGCCAAGTGCGATGCGGCGGCTGATCCAGCGCGCTCTGCGCCACATCAAGGCTCGCCTTTTGAAGCAGCGAAGGCCCCGGAGCAAGTCCACAGGCCCCAGAAATTGGGGCGGAAGGTGCCACCGCTGCTCGCGCTCAACCGTTCGACGATCCGCGCCGCACAATTGACCGAGACTTGGGCGATGCCTTAGTGACGTTAAAAAAGTATGATTGGGCGTATGGTCCGCCCCGGATCAAGCATCGTGGCATCTCGAGTTTTTCAACGGAGCCCATTATGAAACGCCATCTCGTTGCAGCAAGCCTGACCCTGTTGGGGATGACGTTCGTGGCGGGTTCAACACTCGCTGTTGCGCCTCCAGCGCCCGATCCTCTTGTTGAGCAGGAGACCGTTCAGGTCGAAGAGGTCTGGCCGATGCCGGTAGAGGATTTTCTCGCTGGCGACTACCTCAAGCGCGCGGACATCGTATTGACGCGCCGCGCCTGGGATCCGTCCTCGTGGGCGATCCGCTGGGCCACCGGCTCCAAGTTTTCTCACGCGGCCCTTGTGTTCACAACGCCGCTCCTCGAGCCCGGTTACACGGACACGTTTGTGATTGAGGCGGGAACAAGCGGTGTCGACCTGACCAACATCCGCGACTATATCGCCGACAAGAATTCCGTCATCGCGATCAAGCGGATGAACACCGATTGGTTCGATGACGCCAAGCAAAGCCGCGTGCGCGGACTGCTGCTCGACCATATCAAGGCGGGCTACAATTATTGGGCGATCGGCCAGATCGCCGAGTACCTCTGGTTTGGCGTGCAGCGCAGCCTGAGCGGCGACGATACGGCAGACGTCCTGGATGAGAAGGATCGCGATGCGCCGCGCGATTACATCTGTTCGGGTCTGGTGCAGATCGGGTTTGTCGACGCCGTCATCGAGTACATCAAATCGGACGAGCTGCCGCCGCAGACCATCAACCAGGTCGTATTCCATGACGTTGCGGCCTCGCGCCTACCTTCCGAGGAAGATTGGGGCTACGCGACGAATGAGGACGCCAAGGCCTCCATCCTGGCGTTCCGCAACCGCTACCGTACGACGCTAGAGTCGCTTACACCTGAGGACTTGGTTCAGAGCAAAAAGCTCGATTGGCTTTATCTGATCAAGGACGGCTTGGTCTACAAAGTGAGCACGACAGAAGAAGTCGACAAGTTCATGCCGGAGTAAGTCTGCCGCCGGCCGTTCAGCCCGGCGACAGATCTGCGCTCACTTAGGGTGCCCCGCTGCTGGCGGGGGGAGGCGCGATGTAGCGCCAGTATGCGCCGTTTTCCGTTGTCACGCGCTCAGGCTTCAAGAACCGCTGATCAGGGGGGCGCAACCCACTCTGGATGAGTTCAGCGATGTCTTTCAAAAGTTCGTTCTTTACCGCGTAGCCTGAATGGTTGATGGCAAATGTGTCGGTACTTGCCGCCGTTACATCAACCGTATCGACGCCCGGCACAATGATGGGTCCGGATGCTGGCACGTCGCCGGCGCGCGGGTTCTGCCAGAAATTGCGAGAGGCGATCATCGCGCGGTCGTTTGAGGCCGCATACAGCGTTACGCCCTTGGCCAGCCCCTGGATGCGGCGCGCCATATTCGTGAAACTGTCGGCGTCGACGTCAGGGGCCGCAAGGATCACCTGACTGATGACGACGTCGTCAGGGGCCGCCTGCTTCATATCCTTCAATACCTCAAGCAACGGCTGATTTCCCATGCTGTGTGCGATCACGCTGATGGTTTTTGCACCCGTATCTTTGATCACGATGTCGAGGAACTGACGCAGGTAAGGCTGCGCCGCACTGGCACTTTCGCGGTCGTAGGTGTAGCTCGCCACCGAACCGCCGGAGGGCCAGCTATACAGGAACGCCGCGCCGTCGAACTTGAGGTCATAGGAGATCTGCGCCGTGCGATAGACCGCATGATCGAACGCCGTATTATATCCGTGCACGAAGACGATCGCGTGATCCTTGAAGCGGCTCGAAGCAGCAAGACGCTCGCGAGCCAGAGCGAGAAACTGATCTTTGGTCAGTGCTTTGATTTCTTCGATCGTGAAGTGTTTTTCGGGGTCCTCGTCCTCTTCGTAAATCGTGATGTCGAAGTAAGGGACACGCAGGGCCCAAGGTCGCTCGATCTGGGGCACGTCATGGCTCTTTGGCACTGTCACGAGGGCACGCCCCAGTTCGAGGCGGCGTCCCCGATCTGAGCCGTAGGCCAAGCGGTCTGGATTGGGCTGTTGCTCGCGGTCGGTGCCGAAAAAGACCGGTACGACTTGCCATGCCTCTTTCTCCTCGGCGGCGGCAGCCACCTCGGGTGCGGCAGATTCTGTCCCACCGTTGGCCGCGGCGACGCCATCCGCTTCTGGGGCCATGTCCGGTGCAACGGAGCGCGAGGCAGCGGGCGGAGCAGGGGCCCCGGCCGAGAAATCTGATGCCCCGGGGGCTGCGGGGGCCATCGGGGCCGGTGGCGCTGTGGCCATTGCATCAGGCTGTGGAGCCTCAAAGTCATGGTCCAAGGGCGGCTTGGCCGGTGCGACAGCTCCCCCAATGCCGCCATTGGCGGCGGCAGGTGGCGGGGCCGACTCTGCGAGCGTGTCACCACCTCTCGTCGCCCCCGAGCGTGGGGGGCTCGCCATCTTCTTGGATGCGCCGCCACCTTCTGCATCGAGCTGGCGGCGCATCCGCTCCATTCGCTTGCGATCATGGGAGGCGCGGCTTCTGGCCTCAGCGCCCTGTCTGGCCATTTCGAGCTCCCGCGCCACCTCTTCTCTCATCTTCGCCTCGGGCGAAGGGGACGAAAGCTGTGTGTCGACGGATTTGGCGGCCCGTTCGTAGGTGGGCATGAGGACGAGCCCTGCGGCGAACGGTACGGCAATCAGTACCAACAGGCCGCCACGTATGAGGGCCTTTGTGCCAAACGCACTGTTGCGTGTTGCGCGCCAAGCGAGGATATAGACGGCAAGCGCGGCAAGGATGCCGAGCCCGATCAACAGCGCCTCCGGTATTTCTGGCATGGCGCATGCCCCCTTTTTGTTGGCCCCGTATCGGTCTCTAAGGCAGTTTAGAAATCAGCTCGGGCCCGGGCAAGTCACGCGAGCCGACCCGGAAATTGCGCTAAAGCATTTGCCAGCCGGCCATGGCACCCGCATGACGGGCCTCAAGAGGCTGTGAATACTCTGTCGCGGCCCAACACACCTGGACCACCTTAAAGAGGAGACTTAATGCAGAAATCCGCTCCGGCGCTACCGAAACTTGATGATTATGTTGCGGGTATCCGCGCGGGCGACCGGGCGACGCTCGCGCGCGCCA
Source organism: uncultured Hyphomicrobium sp. (assembly GCA_964620915.1). GTDB lineage: Bacteria > Pseudomonadota > Alphaproteobacteria > Rhizobiales > Hyphomicrobiaceae > Hyphomicrobium_A. The sequence continues at coordinate 25,329 of CAZUKP010000033.1, forward strand.
TCACACTCGTTGAAAGCACGAAGCCGCAGCATGGCGCCCTCGCGCAGGAGCTTCTACAGGCGCTTTTGCCTTCCAAACGGCGCGCGCTCCGCCTTGGGGTCACGGGCGTTCCTGGTGTGGGTAAGTCCACTACGATTGACCAGTTTGGCATGAATTTGATCGAAGGGGGGCACCGCGTTGCGGTGCTAGCGGTGGATCCTACATCTCGGAGGACGGGTGGCTCGATCCTCGGCGACAAGACGCGCATGAGCCAGCTTGCACAATCCCCACACGCGTTCATTCGTCCCTCGCCAACTTCAGGCACTCTTGGCGGCGTCACGCGCAAGACGCGCGAGACAATGGCGCTCGCAGAGGCAGCGGGCTTTGACGTGATCCTCGTCGAGACCGTCGGCGTCGGCCAATCTGAGGTCGCGGTCGCCGACATGGTGGATTTCTTTCTCGTTCTGCTTCTCGCCGGCGGCGGCGATGATCTCCAAGGGATCAAGAAGGGGATCATTGAGATTGCCGACATGATTGCCATTAACAAGGCCGATGCTGACAACGTCGAGCGTGCAGAGCGCGCGGCAACGGAATACCGCGCGGCGTTGCAGATTCTGACGCCTCAGTCTGCAACGTGGTCTCCGCCCGTACTCACGATATCCGGCCTTGAGAACAAGGGCCTCGATCAGCTCTGGTCGAAAATTGTCGAGCATCGTGAAAAAATGACGGCCACGGGCGAATTCGATATGCGCCGCCAGCGACAAGCCGTCGAATGGATGCATGATATGCTGAACGATCGGATCATGGCGTCGTTGCGCGCAAACCCTGAAGTGGCGCGGCGACTGCCGGAGCTTGAGGCCGATGTGCGGGCCGGACGGATGGTGCCGACGCTCGCCGTCGATGAAATTATGAAGTTAATGGGAATTGCTCCCCACTGAGGCTTGATCGGTGGAGCAACTGTGGACGCCATGTCATCGCGACCCGCCATACTACTTACGGGGTTCGGCCCTTTTCCCGGCGTGTCTCAAAATGCCACCGCGGTGCTTGTGCCCCGTCTGGCGCAAGCAGCACGGGAACGCTTCGATGATCATGATGTGATCGATGAAGTGCTGCCGACCGAGTGGGCAACGGCTCCGGCCAGACTTACCGAGATCCTCAACGGCTCCTCGGCCGTGCTCGCGTTGCACTTTGGCGTTGCGCGTGCAGCGCAGGGCTTCGAGGTCGAACTCTTCGGACGCAATGTTCGCAAGGCATCCGCGGACGCACGAGGGGTCTTTCCGGAGACAGCGTGCATCATCGCTGATGGCCCGTCTCACCTGGAGGTAACGCTGCCGTCAGAGCGTATCCTTTCGCGACTTTCGCGGCTTGGAATTTCCTGCTGCAGCTCACACGATGCGGGCGGTTATCTGTGCAACACGGTGCTTTACCACTCGCTCAGTGCTGCCCACGCCTGTGATCATGCCTTCCTGTCGGGCTTTGTGCATGTTCCCGCGGAGTTGGTGGGCTACGGTGATACTGGCGAGGACCCCCATCCCGATTGTTTGCTCGACTGGCCGTCGGCGATCGCGGGCGGCCTTGAGATTATTGCTGAGAGCCTTGCATGTTGCGGGGAGGCCTCGCGGGCTCAGCAATCCTATTCCTCGCCGTCGGGCCCGGACCTATCGTAGCGTCGCCAGCGGTGTCGCTGCCCCCACCTCAACTCAGCGCTTCAAAGTTTGAAGGGCGTCTTCCAGGAAGATGGACGAGCGGATCGTGGCGACCTCGTCCCCGCGCCAACTCTTGATTGATCTCTGGTGCGGCAGGCCTGGGGCGAGGGGATAGATCTGCTCAATCAGCGCCATCGCAGTTCCGGATGCGGCACGCTTGGCACCGTCGTCGATTTTGAGCGCAAAACCCAGACCAAGCTTAGGAAAGGCACCACAATAGACGCCTTCAGCGCCTGTCTTGATGAAGACCCTCTCGGGAAGTTTCTGCAGGACCACGGTATCGGTCCGGCGGGGGCCAGCAATGAGTTCGGGATGTTCCCAGCATGCACCGAGGATGCGTTGGATGGCTTGCCGGCGCTGGGGAGCAAGGCCGTCGCCGGTCACGAGTCGCGCAAACATGCGGGCCATCACAGAGAGCGGCATTGCCCAATTGGGAACGGAGCAACCGTCGATCCCTTCCACGTCGGGACCGAGTCTCTCGCCGCACATGTCCTCGATTGCGTGCAAGACACGGCGCTGGACGGGGTGGTCGGGCTTCCAATATCCGGATGTTGACTCGCCCAAATGGATGGCCGTGGCGAGCATGCCAGCATGTTTGCCGGAACAATTGTTGTGGAGCTGGTTTGGCTCGTGTCCGCTTTTATAGAGTTCTTTTGCGGCAGCCGCTCCCAGCGGCACGTGGGCGCCGCACCCGAGCGCTGTCTCGCTGAGCCCCGCGCGATGCAGCATCTCATCGGCCAGCGTCGTATGCATCTCAGTCCCGATGTGGGAAGCGCAGGCAAGTGCGATCTCTCTTGGGCCATAACCAAAGTGATCGGCGGCCCCGCTTTCGATCAGGGGCAAGGCCTGCAGTGCTTTGATTGCGGAACGCGGATAGATGGGTTCTGAGACGTTTCCGACCTTCAGCGCGAGCAGGCCCTCTGAGTCAGACACTGCAATTGCGCCACGATGCCAGCTTTCGACCAGTGGACCGCGCGTCACTTCGATGAGGATGGGATTTGCCATCGGTCCCTGGGGTTGGCGAGAGTGCTGCGAAGGGCTGCCAGCATCACGGCCCTTGAACCCGGGATCAAGTGCGGTGCGGCGTTTGGCACATCGTTATGATGTTCTTCCTCGCCTAGGCAAAACAATAGCCCCGCGGCGGAGGCTGCGGGGCTGATTTCTGAAGTGCACTTAGTCCCAAAAACGCCGTGAGGACGGCGATGCCCACCCTCACCCCTTCTTGGCTTGACAGGCACCGAGCAGCTGCTGACGCTTTTGAGCTGCCGCGCGTGAAGCAGCGGGGCCCACGCTCGCGCACCAGTTCCCGTGCGCGGCTTTGTCGACGGACCATTGCGGGCCCGAGTAGCCGCATTTCATTTTCACGTTGCGCTGCTGTTGCTCGAGCGATGTCTTCACATACCAGTCGCAATTCGCAAACGCCGTGGCAGGCGCCAGCGTGAGTACGCCGAAGGCAGCAAGTACCGGAATGGCGGCCCGCAGCCGATTAGTCGTCATGGTCTTCTCCTCACGCTTCGTTTGACCGGGCTGTGGGCATGTCTGCCCTCGTCGTCCCGTCGATCCGCTACCCTCTGGCTTCTGCCTAGCAAGGGATCAGTATGGTTACGAATCTAACGATTTGACGATGAACCCGGTCTGAATAGTGCTCAGCACCAAGGTTCACCTTTCCTCAAGCGAAACAATCCCCTCAAACAGTTCCATTACACCGCAAATGGGCCTCTTGCGAGTAGTCTCGTAAACGAATTGGGCATAATCGGGCACATCAGGCCTTAGCGCGCTCTTCCGCCACGCGTTTCAGGTTTTCCATGTGCCGGGCCACGATACGCCGTGCCATCGGGATTCCGATCACGGACATGATTCGCCCCAGCCAGTTCTTCAGCCGGATCTGACAATCATAGTCGAGCCGCGTGGCGTTACCTTGCTCGCTCAACCGGTATGTCACGTCGGTTACAAAATTGCGCTCATCGCCCAAGCGCACCCCGAGCAGCCGGTGCGGCTCGTAGGCCGTCACCTCGCCCTGGTAGGTGCTGATGCGGCCACCTTCGCGGATCCGTTGGACAAAGCGTGTCCCGACCGGATTACCCTCGGACTTTCCTTCCGGATAGGTGGTTTCCACGACATCCGGCATCCACAGCTTCAAGTTCTCGTCGGCGTCCAGGAGCGGCCAGACCACCCCAATCGGTGCCTCGATCTCGATTGCGGTTTTGATCTGCATGGCCCCTCCAGGGCTGGGTTTGCGGCGCCGATTATATCTGCGTCCCTGTGCCAGAGGGAACAGCGCCCCTGCTGGACCTGCATCAAACTCCCTATCAACAGCCGGACAGGACCGGCCCCGGAAGCAAATGGAGAAGTGTCATGCAAGGGCGGATCACGAAGTTCAGCGACAAGATCGGCTTCGGTGTCATCGAGACTGAGGACGGCGCCAAGTACCGCTTCGACAAATCGCAAGTCGTCAATCTCAACGGTCGCCTCGTAGGCCACGACGTTGACTTCCTGGTGGCTACGCGCCGCCCCAAGGACATCTTCCTCATGACTGGCACGCCCTGGACCGCCTTCGGCGGCATCAGCGCCTAACATATCGAACAGGAGCAAGAACGATGGCTACGAACTGGGATCTCAACGACGTGCCGGCAGTTTCTTCCGACGAGCTTTCCGCCGTCATGCAAGCGCTGGTCGAAAATGGCCGTGGCCTCGTTTTCCTGCGCGGTCTTGAGGACGAGGACATGAATACGGTGCAGGCTGAGCTGCAGCGCCACTTCCATGCCGAGCCTCAGCGTGCACTTGCCATCTTCGTGCGCTTCCGCAACCTGGTTGACGTTTTCTCGGCGCGCCGCCTGAAGGACCTCTTGATGAACCGCGGCCACAGCCTTCTGGCTCCCGCACTCGCCATTGCAGCCGAGCTTCGCCTCAATGCGAACCGTGGGTTCAATCCTCAGAAGTTCATCCTGGCCCTTCACGACGCCCTCGCCGACAACGTCGTTGCCCTCAACGCTCATCGCCCTGTGCCGGCCCAAGCGGCAGAGCAGGCGCTGGCTGCATAAGGCGCCGATACACTCAGACCGGCCGTTCCGGTCAAAACATCTGCAATTGGTGAGCCTTTAACGGGGTGTCTGCACTATGGTGTGCAGACTGCCCCAATCAAGGCCACCGCGAATGCCTCTCTCCTCATCCAAGCTCACTGTCCCATCTGTCGGGATTTTTGCAGACCTCGACGATGCAACACGCGATGTGCTGGCCGAGGGCCTCCAAGTGCTGTCGCTCAATCGGGGCGACGTGTTGGTGCAACAGGGCGATGAGGCGGACGCTCTCTATTTTGTCGTCACGGGGCGCTTTGCCGTCACCTTGAAGGGACGGCGCGATCCCATCACCGAGATCGGTCCCGATCAGCCCATCGGCGAAATCGCGTTCCTTACTGGTGGCAAGCGCACGGCAACTGTCTCGGCCATGCGAGACAGCCTCGTCCTGCGCCTGGGGCGTAAGGAGTTTGAGGAGCTGCTCGCCAAGTCGCCAGAAATCTGGCGTGCGCTAACGACGTCGCTTGCCGAGCGGCTGGCGGCGACGACGGCATCCGAGGCGCCACCCGCCCACTCGCGCCCGCGCACGATCACCATCATCCGCGCGGGAGCTACGGCCCTGCCTGAGGCGTTCTTGGCGGATCTAAAGTCGGTATTTGCCTCGCACTCCAGAACGGTCGTCCTTGATTCAGAAAAGGCGAGACGGCTGCTTCCCAAAGGTGTCGACCCCGATGGTCCAGAGGCGACACGGGCGCTCAACGCGCTTGAGAGCCGCTACGACTACATCATTTTTGCCGGCGATCCCGAGCTGACCCCTTGGACGCAAAAGGCGATCCGGCACTCAGATCTTGTGCTCCAGGTCGGCATGCACTCGGCCGATCCCACACCCAATGCGCTGGAAGAGGCAGCTGCCGAGGTCGTCGATCCCGAGGCGCGCCGATTGGTTCTCTTGCATCCACGCCGCGCCCAGATCGCCGGTACGGCCCGTTGGCTCAACGGCCGTAAGGTGGTGATGCACCACCACGTTGCCCTTGACTCGCGCAGCGACACCGAACGTCTGTTCCGTTTTATCAATGGGACCGCATTGGGGTTCGTTGCCTGCGGTGGTGGCGCGCTGTGTACTGCCCATGTCGGTCTCTACAAGGCGCTCATTGAGTCGGGCTTTTCGTTCGACATGATGGGGGGCACCTCGGCGGGTGCGGCGATGACCGGCGCCTTTGCCATGGGCCGTCACCCCGACGATGTTGATCGCGGTACCCACGATATCTTCATCACGAGCCGCGCCATGCAGCGCTACACGTGGCCGCGTTACAGCCTGCTTGATCACCGCCACTACGACCAGCACCTGTCGCGATACTTTGGCGGCACCAACATCGAAGACCTTTGGATTCCTTATTTCGCCGTTTCCACGAACCTCTCAAGCAACACGCTCCACCGGCACATGCGTGGCGATCTCTTTGCTGCCATCCGCGCCTCCGGGTCCATCCCGGTGCTGCTTCCGCCCGTCTACACCAACGATGGCCACATGCTTGTCGATGGTTGCCTGCTCGACAACGTGCCAATCCAGACGATGCGTGAATTGAAAAGCGGGCCGAACGTCGTTGTCAGTTTCCACATGCCCGAACTCGAAAGTTTTGATGTCGATTATCAAAGCTTGCCGTCGCGCACGGAGTTGGTCGGACACATGCTCAATCCTCTTGCCCGCAAAACATTGCCGCAAGCTCCGGGGCTGACGACGGTCTTGATGCGCAGCTTGATGGCCAACCGTCAGGACTTCAGCCGGCACATGGAGGCCGATGATCTTCTGCTCGTGCCGCCGATTCCGGCAGGAATGGGAATTCTCGATTGGCATCGCCACACAGAGGTTTTTGCGGATGCCTATCGCTGGGGCCTTGAGGAAGTTGCGCGCCTTCGCACTTCCGATCATCCCCTTGTCGGAGCGCAGGCAAAGTCTGCGCAATAGATAGGCATCGATTTCGATCGCATTCCGAGTTCGTGTCGGAAGATTCTTTCCGCCAAGACGGGTTACGCACACGGCCCTTTTTGTGTTCGAATGCCCCAGTCGCGACCCAAAAAAGAGCGGGGAATTCATGAGCGGTCCCGAGACCATCGCCGTGCGTCACTTGGCGAGCATCGCCAGTGTGCCGCGCAAAGCGTGGGATGCTCTCTTTCCCGGCCGGGCAGAGGGGTGGGACTACTTCTGCGCCTGCGAGCGTTCCGCACCTGAAGGTTTTTCATTTTCTGCACTCGGCGCTTACGCAGGCAGCGAACTGCTCGCGGCAGTTCCCTTGTTTCGGACGGACTACCGGCTTGATTTGTCGCTCGAAGGCCGACTGAAACCTGCTGTCGATTGGGTCCATCACTATGCGCCCCGGCTCGTAGCGGTTCCCGTCCTTGGTATGGGCTCGCCGCTGACCGAGGAGTGCCCGATCGGATTTCTGCCCGAAACGGAGCGCGATGAGCGCGCAAGGATCTTCATGGCGCTGATCCGCGGCATGAATGACCACGCGGCCGCGAACAAGATCCCGCTGCTGGCACTGAAGGATATCACCGATCGCGATGACATTTGGGCCCACGCAGGCCTGGCGGATTATGGTTTCACACGAGTCGCGACGCTGCCGCTCGCCACGCTGCACGTCCCGTTCAAATCGGAGGAAGAGTACCTCAAAAGCCTGTCGTCCTCGATGCGCTCCGACCTACGCAAGAAGATGCGGCGTGCGGCAAACGTCACTTTGGAATGGCGCGATACAATTGAAGGGATCGAGGACCAACTCTTTGAGCTCTTTGAGGAGACTCGTGCCAACAGCAAGGCGGACTACGGCGCCTTCGACGACGTGCCTGCAGGCTATTTTCGCGAGATCATGCAGACCGCAGGCGATAAGGCCAAGGTTATGGTTGCCCACGTTGACGGAGAGATGGTGAGCTTCAACATCGCTCTTATCAAACCAAACCGCGTGCTCGCCAAATATATTGGAATGCGCTACCCGGCGGCACGTGAGCACAATCTCTATTTCGTCAACTGGATGGCCATGGTGCGCTTTTGCATCGAGCGATCTATCCCATGGCTACAGATCGGCCAGACGTCCTACCGGCAAAAGGCACGGATGGGATGCAAGTTCAAACGCAGCTGGATTTACTTCAAGCACCGCAACCCGGCCATCAACCCGTTGTTTAAATTCTTCGGGCCGGGCATGGCATTCGACAAAATGGATCCCGATCTCCAGGCGATGGGCGAAGATGCCCCATACCTGGAGCCTGGCGCAGCGCCATAGTAGAGTTGCCTAGTTCAGCTTTCCGCTGAGATCGCGAATGCTGTCATCGATCAGGCTATTCGCCTTTTGGCCCGATGCACGTTCCTTAACGATCTTCTCCGCAGCAGCAATGGCGCTGTCGACGGCGGATGAACGCACTTCGCTCAGCGCCTGGGCTTCTGCGCGCGCAATTTTCTCTTCGGCAAGCTTGGTGCGCCGCTCAACCGATTCCTGCAGGTTCTTGTGCGTTTCGGCGGTAAGGGCTTCGGCTTCCTGCTTAGCCTGCTCGATGATGGCCTTGGCCTCTTCTTCGGCCTCGCGGCTCTTCTTTTGGTAATCGTCAAGAAGCGCCTTGGCTTCGTCACGCAGGCGCCGGGCTTCATCAAGTTCGCTTCGAATGGCCTCGGCTCTCGTATCGAGTGCCTGCGTAACCATTGCAGGGACGCCATAATAGACAAGGATGGCCAAGAACGCGACGAACGCGATCATCACCCAGAAGATTGGATCGGCAGGATTGAACATTTCGTCCTCAATCTGCAGCAGGCTGCAGCAGTTTCTTCACTTCGGCGGGGCTCACGTCCTCGCCCAAGATCTTGCCGACGACGGCGCTCGCCGTTTCGGCTGCAATCTCGTTGACGCTCGTTAGAGCCTTCGCCTTGGTTTCGGCGATGCGATTTTCCGCCTCGGTCAACTTGACGGCAAGCTGACTTTCGACCGCTGCGCGCTCTTTTTCTGTCTGGGCGGACAACTTCTCGCGCATTTCCTTCGCCATGCCCGATGCCTTCTGGCGCGCCTCGCTCAATGCTTGCTCGTAGGACGCAAGTGCGGCGTCAGTCTCCGACTTGAAGTGTTCTGCCGCGTCGAGATCGCGCTGGGCGCGATCCTTACGCTCCTCGATCACCTCTCCAATGCGGGGCAGAGCGACACGAGCGAGGATGAAGTAGAGGACCACGAACGTCAGCGCGAGCCAGATGAGCTGCGGAGAAAAGTCCGCCGGATTGAGCTGTGGGAGCCCGCCGGACTTTTCCTCGTGCGTTGCGGCGACCGCCGTCACGATCAACGTGGGCATCGCTGGGATCATTATCTACTCCTCGCGCGCTGAATTGCGATTAGCCGAAGAGGATGATGAGCGCGATCAACAGGCCGAACAGACCCGTTGCTTCGGCAAGAGCAAAGCCGATCAGAAGGTTTGTGAACTGGCCGGGTGCCGCAGACGGATTGCGCATGGCGCCCGA
>CAZUKP010000034.1:0-31994 GCA_964620915.1 uncultured Hyphomicrobium sp.
GTGAAGATGGTGAGGGCCGGCCCAGATGTAGAGGAAGATCAGTGACCAGAAGTGAACGATCGACAGCCGGTAAGAATAGATCGGCCGGTCCACGCGCTTCGGGATGAAGTAATACATGATGCCGAGGAAGCCGGCCGTCAGGAAGAAGCCAACGGCGTTGTGCCCGTACCACCATTGCGTCATGGCGTCCTGGACGCCGGCGAAGAGCGAGTAGCTTTTGGTTCCAAGCAGTGTCACGGGCACCGCGAGATTGTTCACGATGTGAAGCATCGCGATCGTGACGATAAACGCCAGGAAGAACCAGTTCGCGACGTAGATGTGCGGTTCTTTGCGCTTCCATAACGTGCCCAGGAAAACGAGCAGGTAGACGACCCAAACAATCGTCAACCAAAGGTCGACGTACCATTCGGGCTCGGCGTATTCCTTGCCCTGGGTGACACCCAGCACATACCCGGAGGCGGCGAGCACGATGAAAAGCTGATAACCCCACACCACGAACCAAGGTGACCAGTACCCTGCGACCCGTGCGCGTGAGGTCCGCTGCACCACATAGAGGGACGTCGCCAGCAGCACGTTGCCGCCAAAGGCAAAGATAACCGCTGAGGTATGCACCGGGCGCAACCGCCCGAAATTTGTCCATGGAAGATCGAGATTAAGGGCCGGGAAGGCGAGCTGCCAGGCGATCACATCGCCGGCGAGAAAGCCGACCACCCCCCAGAACACGGCCGCGATCGTCGCCGCCTTGATGGGCCCGTCCATGTAGCTGGATTGTTCTTGTGGTCCGGCCTGGCGTGGATGCGCGAACACATAGTAACCGCCCGCGGCAAATGCGATGAAGAATAGGAGGCCATGGAAGTTCATCACCGGGTCAGCGCCACGGATGAGAAACATAAGCCCAACGACACTGCCCACAACGGCAGTCAACAGCGCCATTGCGCGCGAAAAGGCAACAACCTCCGCTCTCGCCGCCATCGTCCCCTCTATCTTTTTGATCAGGTTTGAACCAAGCCCTATGGGGCTACCTTTGTCCCGTTGTCATGGGAGGCGCGCCTTGATGCAGATCAATATGCGACGAAACGGGTCGGCGCTTATGGCTTGAGGGTTTTGGCAACGACGGTTGGTGAGCGCACCGCAATGTACGCCCGGAAAGAGCGTGCACCTAGGCCATTTGTCATAGCGAAATTGCGGAAAAGCCTTGGACCGAGGCCTTAGAACCGGCCACTAACGGCTGACGACAATGAGCCGACAGGCTCGATTTGTTTGGATGCGCTAGATGCGCGCACCTTATTCCTCCGGGAGCGCCGCTTGGAGGACGTACTCTTTTTTGATGGGGTCGATTCTTCACTCGCGGTAGGAGGGTTTAAGTCCGCGCTTGAGGCACCGCCCTTGACCCGCTCACGCGCTTCTGGAGCAATCACCGTGACGGATGGTTCGCTGTCGTCGGCCTCAAGCGTGTTTGTTGCTATGGCTGCATAAAATGGCTTCAGCTCTGGTTTGCCCTCTGCGTCGGTCGATTTGGCCGTCTTTTTTTCCTGCTTTGCTTTCAGCGCTTCGGTGAGCTGAGGCAGCGGGGCCACGACATTCTTGTTTCGCAGGTGCACGACCTTGAACCCGCGCACCTTCAGCCCCTTGAGGATGGCCGGTAACGCCTTTGCTGTGGACTTCTTGATGTCGTGGAACAGCACTATCCCGCCGTTCTGCTGCTCAACTCGTTGCAGCGTGCGTGTTGTCAGGCGGCTTGGGCTGGAGATGTAGCTGTCGTTGGAGACGACATCGACCGTAAAGGCTGCAATCCCGCGACCCTGAAGGTAGGCCAGCATGGGGCCAGAATCGCTCAAACCGGGAAAACGGAAAAAGGGTGCAATGGGCTCACCGGCAGCCAGCTCAACAGCTGCGATACCGCGTTCGATCTGGTCCTTGGCGCTGTTGAGGCCACGACGACGCAAGTTGAGTGGATGAGACCAGGTATGCGTCCCAACCGTGTGCCCGCGGCCCATGACCTCCTTGACCATGTCGGGATATGCGACGGCCATTTGCCCGACATAGAAAAAGGTCGCCTTCGTGCAAAACTCATCGAGGGCATCAAGAATGGGCTTGGTGTAGCGCGGCATCGGACCGTCGTCGAATGTCAGGACGACCTCCTTTGGGCCCAGAAAGCGCGGTTCCTTTTCGTATTTGGTAAATTCGCCGAACAGCGGCCCCGTTGTCGTATCGATCTCGACAATGCGCGACACCCCGAGCGCTTTCTCAGGATCGCCGCAGGCTTCCTCAGCCCGCGCCCCAACCGGGAGTGCAACAACAACACAAAGTGGAAGCGCGATGGCGGCGGCAATTCGGTTCAAGGAAGCACCTCAATAGTTGTGCGCTGCGAAATCCGGCAACGATTGCGAAAACCAGCCAACATCCTGGCATCCAATGCGGTCATTATCGGTCGCTCTCCGCAATTGGCCAAGCCTTGTCTGCTGACGTCTTGGTGACTGTCGCTTTTCTGGCCTTTGTAATCGGTTTTGCCCACGGCAGATCCTCCTTGCCGGGGCCTCCCGATCGCGCACCGGCCTGCGGCCAAGTCATGCTTCTGGGGGCAAGCAGCTGACTGGTCTTTGCGATTTTGCGCCGCTTGAGTTCTCGGTCGATAATCGTGTCGTAATCGGCCAGCGTCGCTGCAGCGGCCTTCGGGACCAGATGGACGACCTTGAAGCCGTTCGCCTTCAACTGGTCGAGCAGCCCCTTCATGGCCGCTGCGGTCGAAGGCTGGATGTCATGGAAGAGCAAAATACCCTTGCGCGCCTTTTTGAGCTGAGCCAGCACGGTGCGCTGCACCGTTTCAGCACTACGTGTATCGAAATCCCTGGAGTCGACATCGATTGCGAAGCTCGCAACATCGCGTGACTTGAGGTAGCCGAAGGCCGTGTTGCTCGTCCTGAGGTAGGGGAAGCGGAAGAACGGCGCGATGGGCTTACCTGCCGCGCGGGCAACGGCACTGAATCCGAGCTCGATTTCGTTCTTCGCGTGATCAAGCTCTGCGGTCTGCAACCTGGCGTGGGTCCAAGTGTGGGCACCGATCGTGTGCCCTCGACTGGCGACCTGCTTCACCATAGCGGGATCGGCGATGGCCATCCGCCCCACCATGAAGAACGTCGCCTTCGTGCAATGTGCATCGAGCGCCTTGAGCACGGCCGACGTGTGCGGCCGCAGTGGGCCGTCATCGAACGTCAGCACCACCTCGGCTTCGGCCAGAAAGCTCGTGCCTCCCTTGTGCGTCGTGCCGAACTTCGGGCCGGCGGTGGTATCGATTTCGAGGACGCGGGCAACGCCGAGCACATCAACACGAGCTGTGCAGGAGTCCTCGCCCCCAGGCGCGGCCCATGCGCACGAAAGCAGGGCTGCCCCGGCCAACCAGAGTGCGCCAATGCCAGCAACCGTCGAAACGCGCGTCATGCGCCGGTCTCCGTCCGCCGAGGTTATCCCCAACTTAGCCAGATTGCGCGACGGACGTGCGTCGCGCCAAGAACCAAATAGTCCCTAGCTACCTAACACTTCATGTAGACCGGCGGCCACGGCATCGCTATTGCGGTCACTCTGCTTCTCGGTACCGTTGTTGCTTTGGCGCATCAGACTCCCTTATGCGCAGGGACGTGCTAAGCCCCTGCAGATCACCGGGCAGCTGACTGATATCATTGGGTGGCCGAGCCTTTTCGGCAAGCGCCCGAGGAGCGCCGAAAGTCATGGCCGAGGTCCAGGAAGTTATTCCTCCGCACGAGCGGGGCACCGCACTCACGGCGGAGCTGGTGCGCGCGGTAGATGAGGCGTTGGAAGCGCACGACGAAGACCGCGTGCGCGCGCTTGTCCATGACGTGCACGGCCCAGACCTCGCCGACCTGATCGAACTTTTGGATCCCGAAGCGCGTGTCGCGCTCATTGAGACACTGGGTTCGGACTTCGACTACGAAGTGCTGACCGAAGTCGACGAGAGCGTGCGCGACCAGATCGTCGAAGCGATTCCGAACGCCGAGTTGGCCAAAGGTGTTGAGGAGCTCGATAGCGACGATGCGGCCTATCTTCTGGGCGACCTTGAGGAAAGCGACCAGAAGGAAATCCTCGATCAGCTCCCGCAAAGCGAGCGGGCGGCTCTGGCGCGTAACCTTCTCTATCCCGAAGAGACCGCCGGTCGCCTCATGCAGGCCGATTTCGTGGCGGTTCCACCGTTTTGGAATGTCGGCCAGGTCATCGACTTTGCACGCGAGACGGAGGACTTGCCCGAGACCTTTTCTGAGATCTTCGTCGTAGACCCCGGCTTTCATCTGCTCGGCAGCGTCGACATCAGCCGGCTATTGCGCACCAAGCGCGAAGTACCGGTCGAGACCATCATGGAGAAGGACCGCCACCTGATCCTCGCCACCGAGGACCAGGAAGAGGTCGCGCGCCAATTCGAACGCTATGACCTGATGTCCGTTCCCGTTGTCGATAAGAACGAGCGCCTTGTCGGTGTTGTCACAGTCGATGATGTGGTCGAGGTCATTGAGCAAGAAGCGGACGAGGACGCCAAGCTCCTGGCCGGCGTCGGCGACGAGACTTTGAGCGACACCGTGCGCCAAGTTGCACCACCGCGCTTCGCGTGGCTGTTCGTCAATCTGCTGACTGCTATATTGGCTTCTGCTGTGATTAAGACGTTTGATGCCACGATTGAAAACATGGTGGCCTTGGCCGTTCTAATGCCGATTGTTGCTTCGATGGGCGGAAATGCCGGCACGCAAACGATGACGGTTACGGTGCGCGCTCTCGCCATGCGTGAGTTGGGACCAGCCAACGTCGTGCGAGTCGTTCTGCGCGAGACCGCGATCGGCCTCATTAACGGGATTACGTTCGCGGCTCTCCTGGCGATTGTTGCGTTCTTCTGGTTTGGAACGGGCCAGCTTGGAATGGTCATCGTCATAGCTATGGTGGTCAACTTGTTGGCTGCAGCACTAGCTGGCATCTTCATCCCGCTTGGTCTTGACCACATGGGGTTCGATCCGGCGGTCGCATCGACGGTCTTTGTGACGACGGTCACCGATGTGGTGGGCTTCTTCGCCTTCCTCGGTTTGGCCACGCTTTGGCTCATGTGAGAGACGCAACGCAATGGGCAGCATCAATTTGCGCGAGCTTACAGAAGCGGATCGTGAACAGTGGGTGGAGCTCTTCCGCGCGTACGTCCGCTTCTATGAGGAAAAGATCCCCGATGAGGTCGTCGCGTTGACCTGGGAGCGGATGCTCAACGGAAGGGACGGCTTCTTTGCAATTGTCGCCGAGGAAGAGGGCGGTCGCCTTGTCGGCCTCGCCCACATGCTCTTCCACCCTTCCACGTGGTCTCCAACCACCTACTGTTACTTGGAAGATCTTTTCGTCGACATCGACACGCGCCGCCATGGAGTGGGTCGCGCACTGATTGAGGCCGCCTATCGGGAGGCTGACAAGCGCGGCGCCACGCGCACTTACTGGACGACCAGGTCGGACAATGTGCGTGCACGCCGCCTGTACGACCGGCTGGCAAAGTTGAGCGGGTTCATTCAATATCGCCGTTGAGCACGAACGCTTATCAGCGGAGGCGGCATGTCTTTGGAACTCTACCTGGCGTTTGTGAGCGCGACGACGGTCTTGATGTTAATTCCGGGCCCAAACGTTGCGCTGATCGTCGCCAATAGCGTGTCGAACGGCCCAAAGCATGGATTGGTAACCGTTGCCGGCACCAGTTCGGCCATGGTCGTTCAGTTGGTATTCACGGTCGTTGGCCTGACGGGGCTGCTCATTATTCTGTCAGCTTGGTTTGAGTGGTTTCGTTGGGTCGGGGTTGCCTATTTAATCTACCTCGGAATCAAGGCGTGGTGTGCGCCGGCGGTTGACCTCAAAACCACGACAGCGCCATCCAAACCGCTGCACGAGGTCTTTTTCCAAGGCTTTCTCGTGTCGCTGACAAATCCGAAGACTCTTCTGTTCTACGCGGCCTTCCTCCCCCAATTCGTTAGTCCGGCCCAGGGTCAGACATTGCAACTGCTGTTGCTCGCAGCGACCTTTCTCGCCATTGCCGTCGTGGTCGACAGCGGATGGGCGTTGCTCGCGCATCGTGCACGCCGGGCGCTCGGCCTCAGCGGCCGGGTCCTCAATCGCCTGACAGGTGGTCTCCTGCTAACCGCCGCCGCCGGACTGGCTGTCGCAAGGCGCACGTAGCATTGCGGCAGTCGGACGTGCCGAGATTTGTTTTCTGGATGTGCGGAGGGACGTGGTGCCCGATCAGCTCGTTGGCGCGTTGAGCTTGCGCGTCAGGTTCTCGAACTCGCGGCGGAGTTCCTCATTCTTGAAGATCTGATCGAACGTTGGCGCTTCAAGTTTCTGTATGGCCTCGAAGGACGCCGCACTGTCGCGCATCAGGTTCTTCAACTGGAAGCTTGCTTCCACCGTTTCATATGTATTGTCGGCAATGCTTAAATCGTGGGTGGCACGGGTTCGCGCACGCGCAATCTGCTCGCGCTGCTGGCTGAGGTAGCGTCGGTAGCCCTTCGCCGCGCTTTCAGCCACTTTCTGAGCCTCACGATTGGCTTCCAGGGCGCGGCGTTGATCGGGCCGGTTCTTTCCACGCAAGAGCTTGTTGGTCTTGGCCTGGGCAGCGGCGATGTCTTTGAGAATCGCGTCGAGCTTAGGCATATAGTTTGTATCGATTTTTGCGATCGCCATATCCTGTGCGTGAACCAACATGGCAAACAGCGCTGCGTGCATCGCGAAATACTTGCGTGCCGAGTTCATGTTGTCGCCGGCCGCCGTCAGCAGCTTACCGAGCTGGGCGTCGATCAGCTTGGCTGCATTGAAGACAGCAACGAGGCGAACAAGGTCGCCAGAAAGCACGCTGTCCAATAGGAGATCGACCTGCTCAGGTGTCAGCTCGACACCGGCCTTCTGCAGAGCGACGGCAACCTCGGTCTTGGTGGCGGCGATTTCTTCTTGGTTTTTTGCAATACGCTGCTGAGCATCCTCGATCTCGCTGCCAAGACTGCTGACCGTATCCGTCAGTACGCCCGGCAGCATGGAGTCTTGAGGCGCCGTGATCTGCTTTTCCTTCAGCTCAGCAATCGTGCCTTCGAGGTTGTGAATATTCTTCCTGAGGCTCTCGATCTTCTTTTGCAGTTCAACGATGGGCACGTCGGTCACGATGCCAAGCGCAGCGTCGAGCAGGTTCCGGATGTGCTTTTCGCGGTCCTCACGCGTCTCCGTCCAGATCGGCGTCACGATGAACTCATCGCTACCTGGCAGCTTGCGCGCTTCTGAACGCTGATCGGCGGTCTCGCGCAACACAGCGTCGATCGCCTGCATCAGGCGCCGGGCCTGTTGGTACGTTTGATCTTTTTCGCGCGGATCCGGGGGAAGGGGAGCGGCGTCCTTACCCGTCTTCGATTGGCGCTCAAGAAAGTCGGTGATGCCATCACGCCGAGCGGTTTGCGCAAGCGACGGCAACGCCGAAGCGCAAAGCGCGGCCACGATGAGCGCGGCAACAGGCGCACGGGTGCCGAGTGCCATTATCAGACCTCCAATTGAGCGGAACGAAGCCCGATAAATCGGGCGAATCGATGATCCTGACTGGTGTTCCGCTCAACCATTCATGCGTGTAGCCGCTGCCGCCACGAGGTCCAAGAGGTGACCGTCGATTTGGCGTGCGTCCGTCAACACAATCATGTGGGAAAGTACGCCTGATCTTCCAAGCCCTGGGCCGGGTGGCGGCTTTTTGACGATTTCATCAAATGGGTGGTCCCCGAGGGCCAGGTGGAGCCGCAATGCCTTGGCGCTGATGCCAAGGGCTGCAAATTCCTCTGGGTCGCGAATAGCAACATGGGCTGCGCGCGCTTCGAATTGCGCGGTCGGGCGACGGGTCTTGATCTTTGCGATGACAAGCTGGGCGAGCGGCCGGTAGGCCTTAGCCCTGGCCAAGATCGCATCGAGGTCGGCGCTCGCTTCTGCCTGCGGAGGCTCAATTGGTTTGGGTGGCGCTTCGGGTTCAGCGTTTTCCTTGCTGTTTGCCGGTGGGGCGGCGGCCTTCACCACTTCCTTGCGGACCGCGGGAAAGCTGAAAATCTTTGCCTGCTCCTTTGGCCCCTCCGGTAGGTCGGGGGTCTTTGGCTCCTCTGCATAAATCGGCCGCCCGCCGTTGTGGTGAATGCGCTCCAGCCATGAAGCCTGCGCAAACAAGAAGCCCTGCTGGCGCAGCCAATCAATGATGTCGTTGCGATGGGGCAGGTTCTGTTCGGAGATTGCCGCCATCCACTCGGCAAGTTCGCGTCCGCTCGTCTCTTTGAGTTCTTCGAGAAATGCGCGCTCCTTCTCGCCGTAGTCGGTGGCCATGTCTCGCTCCCTTACAGCCACCGGCGCGTTGTTGCCTTGTAGTCGCGGTAGGCTTGGCCAAAGCGCTTCTCCAGGTGACGCTCCTCGGGCAGGATCGCGAGCCAGGTGACGAGCACACCAAACAACAGCGCGCCGATTACGAACCAGATGTTCTTGGTAATCTCGGCCGCACCGAACAGAATGAAGATATCAGCGAGATAGATGGGATTGCGCACACGTGCATATGGCCCACTGGTCACCAATGCACTTGCCCCGGCATCAGGCATGATGGTCGTGCCATGGCCGCGCAAAGTGATTATCGCCCAGGCGAGCAGGCCTGCACCAATGAGTCCAAGTGAGATCCCCACCACGCGTGCCGGCAGATCATCAAGCCCCGGCCAGGGCAACGGCCATGTGCGCGCAAGCGCGATCGCTGATGCAACAACGGCAATCAGCAGAAGCGGCGGCCAAGGAATGCGGCTTGGCCGTTCGGCAAAGTCGAATTCGGGTGTTGCGTCCATGAGCCCTCTCAATCGCGAATCCACTCTACACCGCAAAGCCGGCACAAGAATAACGCATCACAGATGACGCGCGCATCCCGCGCACGAGGCTTGAAACTTGGGGAGAATCCGTGCCGCCGGCGCTTATTGCGATGCGCGCGGCTGCGGCAGGTCATTGGGATCCGTCTTGTTCAACTCGGCGTCCAGGTCGAAGGTCCTGCACTTCTTGGCCGCAAGCTGAGTGTTGTAGGCTTCGAGTAGCGCCAAGTCTTGCGCAAACTCGGCATCGGGATTTTCGCCCGCCGTCGTTCCTCCAAACACAGGGCGCACGACGCTCTGCATGCCGCGTGCAAATGCCGAGGAACTATCGCGCCCCTTCTGGGCGCGGACCTGCAGGATGCGCACTTGCATGACGCCCGTGAGCTTCTTGCAGTTATATTTGCGCTCAGCGGCCGACAGTTGATAGACGTTGGATCCTGCGCCTGGGGCCAGCATAGGATCGTTCACCAATGAGGGCGGCGCGTCTTTGCTGGTTTGTGCGCAAGCACAAATTTGGGCACTCGCAACCACCACCAGCCCCAGTCGAAGCGCCTTAATCATTGCCGTTTACCTGCGCCAATCATTAGACTATCGAGCCCTCAATAGGGGCGGATTGAAGGCGTCTCGCGACGCTGCGCCGCGGTACCAAGAGATTGGTATGGTTGCGCTGGATGAAGCCGCGCGCTTCAATGCGGTCAGTCCATCTGGACTTGCGGTTTGCGCGGGGGATCCCATGAAAATTATCACACTGTTCGCGGGCGTTTTATTGGTTGGCGCGCTTGGCTGGCCCGTAAGGGCGGAAACCGAATCAAAAGGCTACGCCTGCGTATTCGATATGGGCAACACCTGGACCTACAACGATGGGAGCTTCAAGACGAAGCCGTCCGCACCGCTCACCTTCGAGATCGTCGACATCGACCTCAAGGGCCAGTCTGCGCACCTGCGAGGCAAAGGGGACAGGAAAGCGGGATCGGTCAAGATCGTACGCGCAATCAACGCCAATCACTTCCTTGAGGTCGTCAACGAGGGCTTCCTAAACCTAACCACCGTCTACGACGTCGATCCCAAGACCGGCAAATCGCCTGCCGTTCATTCGCGCCACTTGGGCGTCATCGGCCAGCCCGTCTTCGCGCAGTATGCGGGCACTTGCACCGCAAAGTAGCGGGGGCAGACAACTCCCTTGTGGATCGCTCGTATTTCGGCTCGCCTCGGTGTCTGCGGTGAGCAATGTTCGGCCTTGAGGCAGCCAGTGGGACGAGGCGATGACGCTTCATATCGTCAAGCTATGCGTTGGAGCGGCGTCCGTAGAGGATTACGCAGCGTGGCAACAAAAGCGCATCGTACAGCAACGCGCAAAAGGGCAACGCCCCCGGCTCTTCCACGCCACCCACCAGACCCCGAAGCGTCAGTCCGAGTTGCTCGATGGTGGCTCGCTCTATTGGGTCATGAAGGGGGTGATCCAGGCGCGCCAGCTGCTCATCGGTTTTGAGGACGGCACCAAATCGGATGGTTCAGCTTGTTGTCTGTTGCTGCTCGACCGAAAGATCGTTCCCGTACGCCCGGTACCGCGCCGCGCCTTCCAGGGTTGGCGCTATTTGGAGGCGGCAGACGCCCCGCCCGATTTGACCCGCAACGATAGGAAGCTCGCAACGCTGCCGCCCAAGATGCGCCGTGACCTTGCCGAGCTTTGCTTGATCTGAACCACCATTCAGGCCCCTTGGGGCCATCATAACTCAGGGGCCTTCAATGCAGCAGCTGTTGGAATACTCGTCCTGGTCGTTTCAGTTGATCATGTTCCTAGTGGTCCTCTACCTTGTCATTGGGCTCATCAGACCATCTTGGGTGTTGGCGACCAGGCGAAGCACGATTGTCATCGTGTCGGTGGTGATCACGTTGATTGCATCCACCGCATTCTTCATCGCCGTCCAGCCGCTCGATTCAGCGACTGATCGCGAAACTGCGCCCGATTTATCAATCAATGAGACAGAACCGGCACCCCAGCCGTGAGGAGGGAGTAGCGCTAGCCAACAAAACGCGGCTATAAGGCGTGCGCCGAAAGAATCGCTCAAATGGGGAGGGCAACAATGAAGGGCACGACAGGAACAATCGTCGGTATCGTACTCATGGCCATGGGTTTGGTTGGTCTGGGCTTTGCCATTTCCGAAATGATGACGGAGGCAGCTCCTGCAGCAGCGTTAAAAACGCTTGCCGGTTTGGGCGTGTTTGCCGCCGCTTGGTTGGTGACCTTGTTCGCCGTCGCACGTTAGACACGACGCACAAATTATCTGTCACGGCCAGCGGTGCAGTGAGCCGTCCGGAAAGGTCCATTCCGGCGTGACCAGCGCGCCTGAAAAACTTGCGGGATACCAAGGCTGGTCATCCGGGGCTCCCGGGTTCTTTAAGACGTGCATCTCTTGAGCCGGCATGAAACTCTGGATGAGCAGGAAGCGCTTTTCGCCGGTCGCCGGATTTTCCACCATGTCGGCAACGAGAACGGCGTGACCCGGAAAGCCGCCCTTGATGAATACGTCGCCGATCTGCATGTCGGACACGGGCACGCGTTTTAGCTCGCGTTCCAGTGAGTACGTTCCGGCATAAGCGAAGACGAGCGTCATGTACTTTTTGAATGAAGAGTAGTCGGACTTCCCGCGCCTTGAAAACGTCCGTCGCTTGCCGTCGGTGTAGTTGAAGCCGATATCAGTCTTGCGCCCGATCGAGAATAGCCATTCTGCGCGCAGACGCATGATCGCGTCGGCGCATTGTTGCAGGTCACGCTTTCCCACATCGATATCGATCACGGCAGCGTGCGCATCCTGGCGCCACTTCTGCGCTCCGGTATAGAGCCGCACCGGCGCGCCATTTGGCATGAGCGGCAGACCGCGCAGCCAGGTTGCCCAGCTTCGCGCCGGCATAGGCACCCGATTAAATCCGGAAGGTGGTGGAAATCGTTCAGCGAGAGTGTCGGCGGGTCCGGGCGTGTTGCTGGACCGCCAGGGATAGACCGGCTCAGTCAAACCGGCGCCAGCCGACCCAATGAGTAGTAGAGCGGCGGTGGCAAGGGGCACGGTATTTGGCGCAAATCTCATTGCCCTTTGTTGCCTGCCCGATATGACCGGCTCAGGGCGCCAATCTGACCATCGATGGGCTTTGAGTGATATCGATCGCCATTGCTTGTTGTCGAAAGAGCAAGCCCGGGTCCGCTATTTCTGCGTCCCGGGCCACTTCGATCATGGTGTTTCGAGATTGAGCGGTTGCGCTTCCTTTGGTGCATTGGACGTCGCGAGGCCATCTGGCCATCATGTCCATTCACCGGAACGCTGTGGATCGCGCTCGACGAAACCCTATCCGATCAGATCAGTTCGCAGCGGCTGGTGCTCGGCTGTCCGCACGCCAACGTCCCCGACGCTGTCGAACGAATGGGTGTGGCCCGTTATCTGCCTCGCTCATAATTCAGATCAACGAGCAACGACCCGCTTCAGCAAATTCCACCCGCAAACAACATACGGATTGTAGCGATTTGCCACCTGCTGCAAGCAATACTCATGCTGCTGCGGTAGGTGGCCTCGACTGGCCGGGCGGCGACATTTTCATAGACCTCCTATCGAAGGATTTCAAAAGTCTGCGCTCGCCACGGACGAGTGTCAATCGAAAGGCAGAGTTGCGCTGAGTTCACATTGAATTGAGCAACGTGTCAGAGATGCAGAAGTAGAACGGCCCGGGATCACTCCCAGGCCGTCCGCTTGCCTCAGTATTTGCGCTTGTTAGACGGAGTAATAGAGATCGAACTCCACCGGATGCGGCGTCATCTCGTAGGTAAGATTCTCGCTCATCTTCAGTTCGATGTATGCGTCGATCATATCGTCCGTCATGACCCCGCCCATCTTGAGGAAGGCGCGGTCCTTGTCGAGACTGTCGAGAGCCTCGCGCAAGCTGCCACAGACGGTTGGAATGTTGGCCAGTTCGGCCGGCGGTAGATCGTAGAGGTTCTTGTCGATGGCATCGCCGGGATCAATCTTATTGGTGATGCCGTCCAGACCGGCCATTAGCATCGCAGTGAAAGCGAAGTAAGGGTTCGCGCCCGGATCAGGGAAGCGAACTTCAACGCGCTTGGCCTTCGGGTTGTTGGTATGCGGAATGCGGCACGATGCGGAGCGATTGCGCGCAGAGTAAGCGAGCAGCACTGGTGCCTCGTAGCCCGGGACCAACCGCTTGTAGGAGTTCGTCGTCGGGTTCGTAAAAGCGTTGATTGCTTTCGCGTGCTTCAGGATACCGCCAATGTAGTTGAGGCAGGTCTCCGACAAATCGGCATACTTGTTACCAGCGAAGACCGGCGTGTCGCCATTCCAAATGGACTGGTGAACGTGCATGCCCGAGCCGTTGTCACCAAAGACCGGCTTGGGCATGAAGGTTGCTGTTTTGCCGTAGGCTTGGGCAACCATGTGCACCACGTACTTATATACCTGGAGCATGTCGCCCATGCGCACCATTGGGCCGAACTTAATGCCGAGCTCATGCTGAGCGGCACCGACTTCGTGGTGGTGCTTTTCAACCGAGACGCCCATTTCGGTCATTACCGAAAGCATCTCAGAACGAATGTCCTGACTACTGTCGACGGGCGGGACAGGGAAGTATCCACCCTTCGTACGCGGCCGGTGGCCCAGGTTACCCATCTCGTACTCGGTGCCAGAGTTCGATGGTAGCTCCGAGGAGTCGATCCTGAATCCAGTGTTATAGGGATCGACGCTGAACCGGACGTCGTCGAAGATGAAGAACTCAGCTTCCGGACCGAAGTAAACTTTGTCGCCGACGCCGAGCGACTGCATGTAGGCCTCGGCCTTCTTGGCGATCCCGCGTGGGTCGCGTTCGTAGAGCTGGCCGGTGGAAGGCTCCAGCACGTCGCAGAACAATGCGAGCGTCGTTTGAGCAAAGAACGGGTCGAGATGCGCTGATTCGGCGTCGGGCATCAGCATCATGTCGGAAGCTTCAATACCCTTCCAACCTGCAATCGAGGATCCGTCGAAGGCATAGCCATCCGCGAAGGTACCATCATCGACGCAACTCGCTTCGGCTGTCACGTGCTGCATCTTCCCCTTGGAGTCCGTGAATCTCAGGTCCACGAACTTCACGTCCTTGTCCTTAATCATCTGCAGGACATCGCTAGCGTTATTCATGAGACTCCCCTGTTACGTCGTCTTGCCCAGCTCGGCTTATTATGTCTGGCCGATACGCATATAACTCTTCCGGCCAGCTCTTAGATCGCGTTCGCCCCGGTCTCCCCGGTTCGAATGCGGATCGCATCTTCGATCTTTGAAACGAAGATTTTTCCATCCCCGATACGGCCTGTCTTTGCGGCCTTCTGGATCGCTTCGACGGCCTTATCTAGCATTTCGTCGGCGAGAACCACTTCGATCTTCACCTTGGGAAGGAAGTCGACCACGTATTCCGCGCCACGATAGAGTTCGGTGTGGCCCTTCTGTCGGCCGAAACCCTTGGCCTCAAGCACAGTTATGCCCTGCAGTCCTATTTCCTGCAGAGCTTCCTTCACCTCATCAAGCTTGAATGGCTTGATGACGGCCTCGATCTTTCTCATGACCCCTTGGTCCTCCTGCTTATTTGCTTGTGCAAGGGTGGATTGTCCGGACGGGCAGATGGCTAGCACGGCGCATGCCAACCGCTTCCGTAGAATAAAGAAACGGATATACAATGCCTTAGGACAAGACGTCTCCGGTCGCGCCCTCCAATTGATCGCCAATCTGCTCAATTGAAGAGCATTCTGTATATAGATTAGGCATTAGCGTATGGCGACGGCTTTTTCATCAGGCATTGTTATGATCGGAGCCTCATTATCATAAGCCGGGCCGCCATGCTCGCCCGCCAAATCCAACCGCCTTCAATGAGGAACATCGACAAGGTGCCGGCACTCGAGCTGCTCACGACTGAGGAAATGGGCCGTGCCGACAGCCTAGCGGTGGCGAGCGGCATACCTAGCCTTACCCTGATGGAAAACGCCGGAAGTGGTGTGGCCGGCGCCGCAGCGGAGATGGCTGCCATAGGCGGCCGGGTGGCGGTTTTGTGCGGTCCTGGAAACAACGGTGGCGATGGTTTTGTAGCCGCCCGCCATCTGCAAGAGCGCGGCTACGAGGTGCGACTTGCGCTGCTGGGCACGCGCGATGCGCTCAAAGGTGACGCTGTGGCAAATGCTGAGCGATGGGCGGGGCCCACCGATCCGCTCTCTCCAGCTTCCGTTCAAGGCGCCGATCTGATCATCGATGCGCTGTTCGGCGCGGGTTTGGCCCGCCCGCTCGACGGGATGGCCGCCACAGCCGTCGAGGCCATCAACGCTGCGCCGGCGCCCGTCGTTGCCGTAGACGTACCAAGCGGCCTTGAGGGCACCACGGGTCTGGCCTCGGGCCCGGTTGTCGTCGCTCAGCGCACCGTGACCTTCTTCCGGCGCAAACCAGGCCACCTCCTTTTCCCAGGCCGCGCATTGTGTGGCGACGTCAATGTCATCGATATCGGCATTCCCGAAACGGTGCTGGCCGAGATCAAACCACAGACCTGGGCCAATCATCCTGCGCTTTGGCTTTCACACTTTCCCTGGCCGCGTCTCGATGGCTTCAAGTACGACCGCGGCCATGCCGTCGCGGTTTCCGGTCCGGCGGATGCAACGGGGGCTGCACGCATGGGTGCGCGCGGCGCTTTGCGTGCAGGCGCTGGGCTTGTGACCGTGGCGAGCCCCATCGATGCCGTAGTGACGAATGCGGCGCACCTCACCGCCATAATGCTGAAACCCTTCGAAGGTGCGGCTGGCCTTCACGACATCCTTTCCGATCGGCGCAAGAATGCCGTCCTCATCGGCCCGGCTGTCGGCATTGGCAGCGCGACCCGCCACCTCGTGGAGGCCGTACTGAAGTCCGGTGCGGCCGCCGTTCTCGATGCCGATGCGCTCACTTCGTTTGCAGGCGATGACGCCGCCCTTGTCGAGTTGATCGCCGGCAGCCCCGAACGGCCTATCGTGATGACGCCCCACGACGGTGAATTCCAGCGGCTCTTTCCCGATCTGGTCAACGAGCCCAAGTTGCAGCGTGCCCGCACGGCCGCTGCCCGGACCGGCGCCGTCGTCGTCTTGAAGGGCGCCGACACGACCATCGCCGCGCCCGACGGCCGCGCCGCGATCAACGAGAATGCGCCCCCGTTTCTCGCAACCGCCGGTGCGGGCGATGTGCTCGGCGGCATGATAACCGGTCTCCTCGCACAAAAAATGCAGCCCTTCGAAGCGGCCTGTGCGGGTGTGTGGTTGCATGGTGAGGCCGCAGCAGCCGTCGGACCTGGCCTCATCGCCGAGGATCTGCCGGAGCATTTACCGCAGGTTTTACGCGGTCTTTATCGCCTGACGCAGGCTGGCAGCACCGTAAGGACCAACTGATGCGCCGAGCACGGGCCCGTCGGAGACCGTTTCGGGGTCACAATCGACCCTTATTGGCCTATGTTGGATTCGAAGGTTTTGCCAATCGGCTTTTGACTGTGAACACAATGCGCTTTCCACGACGGTTACATCTGCGGCTTGCCATTGCCGCTGTGCTCGCCTCGGCACCGTTTTTCCCAGTGGTGGCTGCGCCACAAACAGGTGCGAGCAGTGCCCATGATGCGGCTGCCGCACTCGTGCGTGGCGACACGGGCCAAGCGGTTGTGGCCTACACCGAAGCCCTCAAGGACCCCGGCCTCACCAATGACCGGCGCGCGACCATACTCAATGATCGCGCTGTCGCGTACGCGCGCCTTGGCCAAAGCAAGCTGGCCATCGATGATTTCAATCGGGCGGCCACGCTCTTTCCTGAGTATGCCGCGATCTACAACAATCGCGGCAGCCTTCTTCTGGCGCTGGACCACGCGGAGGAGGCGATCAAGGATTTCGACCGGGCAATCGTTCTCGCTCCCGGTTATGCGGCCGCTCTAAGTAATCGCGCCGGCGCTTATACAAAGACCGGCCAGACGGACCTCGCAATCCGTGACTACACGCGTGCCGTCCGTTTGATGCCACAGACGGCAGCACCGTTGTCAGGGCGTGGCCGGGTCCACCTCGTCGTCGGCCGGCCATACGCGGCCATTCGCGATTTTACACGCGCAGTGAATGCCGACGCGCGTTTCGCTACCGCCTATCGCAGCCGGGCGGAAGCAAATCTCGCCCTTGGGCGGCGCAAGGAAGCGATTGAAGACCTTTCTCGCGCCATCGCGTTCAACGCCGACAACGCCGAACTCTATCTGTTGCGCGGTGATGCATACCTCGCGATGGAGAATATCGAGTCAGCGCTCAAGGACTTTTCTCGCGTCATTGAGTTGGACCCCGGCTCGGCGAGCGGATATGCGGCGCGAGGTTTAGCCCGCGGGCTGGCGGGGGCCCATGAGGACGCGTTCGCCGATCTAAACCGGGCGATCACAATTGATCCGCGCTCGAGCACGGCCTTCGCCTACCGGGCCATCGTCTACAAGCAGAGTGGGCAAGCAGACGTTGGGTCGAGAGATGCCGAGACGGCGACAAAACTGGACGCCAAGAGCCCGGAGGCGCTTTGGGCGAGAGGGGAAATTGCCGAAGCTCAGGATCGCAACGAAGACGCAATAGCAGATTTCCGGCGTGCACTTGAGGCCAAGCCCGCGTTGAAACTTGCAGCCGATGGTCTGCAGCGGCTCGGGGCCGATGTGGGTGACGAAGAGGACCGCGAGATTCCAGGGCATGGGATTGACGGTTGGGAGGTCGTAGCCCGCGGCGACCAGTATTTTGCCGTAAACAAAAAGCTCCGGCGTCTTCGTGTGCCACTGGAAATGGCAGGCGATGGTCAGCCACGCCTGCTTGAATGGGACCAGAAGCGAGGGAACCTACGGGGCATTGCAACGCTCAGGTTTGCCGCCGGCGCTGTACCGGGCCCGGTTGGGCCTGAGGAGTTCGAGCAGGTTGCCATCCTCGACCTCAACAACAACTCTGTCGTGGCCATTGAGCCGCATCGACAGGGCAAGAAAGTCGCCAGCTGGCAATGGCAAGACGACCGCGTGATCGTGGCCAGCGTGGATGGGGCGACCGACGAATTCATCCTGCGGACCGGCCGCGCGCGAAGCCGATATGCGACGGGTGGGGGTTATGGCGAGTCGGGAGCTTGGTCGCCTTGGTCACAGTTCGATGGCCCGCCACCAACGCAGCGCCGCGCCAAAAGGCGCCGCAAGCCGAAAACTCTGTTTCAGCTTCTGTTCCAATAGACCTTGGAACCGCGACCCGTCCCCACGCACGGTCCGCGATGGCGAAAATGCACAATACCGGATTGGTATTTGCCCGTTGGCGATGCGCTGCCGGCGGCCAACCAATGCTCATAACGAGCCCATTTATTAACATCCTGGCAAATCAGTATTGCCTTGGCCGACCCGCATTGCAGCATCAACAGCACGGTCTCGCGGTTTGTCGTGTTGGTGTCGGTTTTGACCGTTGCGTGCGTGAAAAGAGCATGTGAAAGTGAAGGCAGAAAACGAGCCCTTGGGATCGTCACAATTCGGCGCGCACAGGCGATACTGCTGTTAAGGTTTCGACATCCCTCATGAGGTTAGTGTTTTGCGTGTGATTCGATTTCGGCAGGGATGGAGTGCTTTCCCAATGACATTGGTTCGATTGCTAGGCGCGGCAGCAGCCGGCTTCGTCTTCGTTACGTCCGCGAACGCCGACCCAAAGTTGGTGGTGGCGACCACGGAACCGGCTTCCACCTCAGTGGAGACCGAAGCAGGTAGCGCGTCGGCGCCTGCTGATAATCGCGCTTCAGATCCCGCATTGCCGGCCGCCGTTGCCGTTGGGACGACCGAGACGCTCGAAGGGCCGGCCTTTGGAAACGCCAGCGTGGCAGAGCCGGCAGGGGCCGGTATCAATGCTGCGTCGGATCCCGCTCTGTCGATGGCTGTCGTTGCCGCCATCCCGCAGGCAATGGAACAGGCCCCGCCGCTTGAGCCGCCGGAGCCTACGCTGTTTGCGGAAGTGAACCTCACCAAACAGAGGATGACTGTCTCGGACGCATCTGGCGAGCTGTATACCTGGAAGATTTCATCTGCGCGCGGGGGATACGTCACGCCCGTCGGCGATTATAAGGTCAATTGGACCTCGCGTATGCATTACTCGCGTCAATATGGCATGTCGCCAATGCCATACTCGGTTTTCTTCCATCGGGGCTATGCAGTCCATGGCACAACCGCGGTGGGTTCGCTTGGCCGGCCGGCCTCACACGGCTGCGTAAGATTGCGCACCAGCAATGCGAAGAAGTTTTACAATTTGGTCCACAAGCACGGAGAGAAGCTGACGAAAATTGCGGTCGTTGGAAAACCGCCGTATTCGCCGGTCGCACGCAAGAGGCGCCCGCGCTATCAGCAGCCCGCCTACCAGCCGTTCGGGTTGTTTTCCTCCTATAGCTATCCGCAACCGCGCAAGAGACAGCGTCGCCGGTACGGCGGCGGTTACTACGGCGGGTGGTAGGCTGGATTTGACCGGCGTGCCGATCGTCGCGCAGGTCCTGCGGTTCAGAATGGGTTCCACGTCGCCCGCGGTGTAAAGCGGACATAACCGACGTTTGCTCCGAGCCGGAATCCGAGGCCCGAACGGATCGGAGCCATAATGACGTCGCCGCCCTTCAAGAACGTGATGCCGACGCCCCCAACGAAATATGCAGATCCGTCAACGCCCGTGAATTGACGATAGAGTTGGTCGGGCCTTTGCACGTCGTAGATCAAGAACATTGTGCGCGAGCCGGACGCACCAAAATCGGTGCCAAGCGACGGGCCATGCCAATAAATCTCCTGCTTCCCTCCCGAACGCAAATAGAGCGTGCCCTTCCCGTAACGAACGCCGGCAAGGAAAGCCCCGCCGCCTTCCGTACCCAATATGTAGGCGGCCGGCCGTCCCGATTTGCTGAACGCATACTCGATGACGCTGGCGAGATTTGTTGAGATGGTTCCGAAAAAGCCGCGTGTAATCTCGCGGATCTCATTGATGGTGTAGCCGCGTTGGGTTTCGTCTTCGACCTGGGGCGGTGGTGGGGGCAGAAATGCCGTGTCAGACTCGGGCGGAACTCGAGAGGTGGTTTCCGTGTCCCAAGTTGGTGCACCGCCCTTGGGCGCAGGTTTGGGCGGCGGCGGGGTAGTGTCCGCCGTTTGGGGAGCAGCCGCGGCAACAGTGGTCGTTTCCGATGGCGCTTCGGTTCTATCTTTTCTCAGTTGCTTCGTCTTTGGTGCGTTCTCTGCAGCCGCACCATTCGCCATCTCCGCGTCGAGCTTTGCCAGCGTGTAAGAGGATTTGGCCTTCATTACCGCCAGTAATTCCAGTCCGGCGGCATTGAGCTCGGATAACTTGGTGCAATCGAGTGGTTGCCCGTCTAGGGGCCGCCCGAGTGTGTCAATTTTCGTGATTAAGTCCTCGGCGGTGCGGTCGTATTCGGAAATCTTTTGGTCGCGGACACTGTCGAGCGCCTTCTGCTCGTAGGTGTCCTCGCTCCAGCCCCGCTTCTCTTTGAGTGCGCGAAGTTTTGCCCTCAACTCAGGAAGGGCCTTGGCGTTGAAGGAGCGTAGCGCCGCCCCGGAAACATCAACTGCCGCTGCGAAATCATCCGCCGTGCACGTTGCGCCTATCGCGGGGTTGCCAAAAGAGAACGCGAGTGTGACCGCCAGCAAACCAAGAACGCGCCGGCACGCCAGTGCACGTCCAGTCCCTAAGGCCGGGCCGCCTTTCTTGCCTTGCATAGGTTGTCGACGTCCCGGCGGGAAAGCCGCCTCACTCTTACTATTCGCTGCGGATGGTGCGCACGACACTGGACATCGGCTGAGCCGAACCAGCGGCGAAACCCTTTACGTCCTTTTTCACGAGAGCATCGTACTGAGGCAAAGTCTTGACCGGGGCTGCGGGCGTAAGCTGCACCACTTTGTACCCCTTCGCCTTCAACTGTTTCAGCAGGTCAGGCAAGGCCTTCGCCGTATGCGGTTGAATATCATGCATCAGGATGATGCCTTTGCCGTGCTTCTCAAGTTTATGCATCACCGACTGAACCAGCCGGTTTGAACTCATACGCTTGAAGTCGAAGCTGTCGATGTCGGTCGAGAACACGGCTATGTTTCGGGTCGAGAGATACTTCAGCGTTTCTGGCGAATCCCTCAAGTACGGATAACGGAAGAATGGCGCTGTCGGGGCACCCGCCGCCATGCGGATGATGCTGATGGATCTCTCGATCTCGTCCTTGGCCTGGTCGATTGGCATCTTGGAGAGATCTTTGTGATTGACGGTGTGCGCACCGATCGTATGACCAGACTTTGCGATGGCGCGCAGAATTTCGGGATAGCCGGCGGCGACCTTACCGACGGAGAAGAACGTCGCCTTGGTACACTCTGCGTCAAGTGCATCCAAGATTGCCGTCGTGCGATTGGGTAGCGGCCCATCATCAAAAGTTAGGACGACCTCTTTCGGGTTCAGGAAGTCGTACGCCTTATAGTGCTGGAAGCCGAAGCCGGGTCCGCCGGTCGTGTCGATCTCAACCACGCGTGAAACACCAAGTGGATTGGGATTGCCGGGGCAGGCTTTCGCCTTGGTCGCGGACGCCGCGGGCGAGTCCGGTCCCATCGTCTCTTGGGACTGTGCAGCATCAGCCGGCGTTTCGGCGACGAGCGTTTGGGGCCACCACACGACGGCCATGCCGAGTAGGGCGAGAGTCAGGTGCGCGCGCATCTTCTACCTCCGCAAGTTTGCCTGAAGAGGCGTATGACTTGATTCTGTGCATTCTGGGAAAATCTATATCAGCAAGGCAAGGCGTTCGGGAGATATTCGTCAAATTTTACCGGTCTCGATGTCACTGGCGTTCCTCCCCGCATTGGTCGCACTTCCCCGATTTTACGGGCCTTTGTCCCGCAGTTTCGCATCGAAACGCCGTGAGTCGACCACAACGCGCTCGTGGGTGCCTTTCCCAATGACTTCTAGGTTGTCGCGAGCCTCGATCCTGAATGTCAGTTTTCTTCCACTCACATTGAGCAGTTCTGCCGTCGCTGTAACCGGCTCGCCTACTGGTGTCGGCGCAACATGATCCACTTCGACGCGGACACCCAGGCTTTCGTGTCCTTCTGGCAGGCGCTGCTCGACGCAATCGACAGCCGCCTGTTCCATCAGGGCGATCATGATGGGACTCGAAAGTGTTCGCGCTCGTCCGCTCTTCATGTGAAGCGCTGTGTGTTCGTCGCTAACCTGCAACGATGCTGTACCGGCGAGACCGGGTTCTAGGTTCGAAAGATCGGGCATGGCTTTTGGCTCGGCTCTTGTGAGGTTTCGGCATCCGCGCGAACGTGCCGGTGCACGCTAGCAAGAGCAAGCGAGACATCAGTTTGAGTTGTAAAGCGCAACGGTGGGGCGTGGGTTGACCGGGAGAGTTCGCGCGATTATGCCGCGTCGACCATCTTCTCCAGAGACTCAAGGTCGGTCAATCGCAGAAGACCCTCGTCGGCCGGTGCCACAAGGCCGCGCGTTTCCAGCGCACGGAGCTGGGTGGCAAGGTCCTCGACACTCATGCCCAGGTAATCGGCCGCGACACCGCACGTCATCGAATCCGTGATGAGACTTGGATCACGTCCTTCGTATGCGTTGATCCGCGACAGCGTAAATAGGAACGCTGCGGTACGCTCAAGTGGTTTTGCAACACGGTCGGGATCGGCCCGCAACTCTCCGAGAGTCGAGGCATCGCTCTCCATCGTTGTTGCGGCATCGCTCTCAATCGTTTCAGTGAAACCCGAGCACGGCAGACATCTCACCGATGTCTCTACTGTGGCCTGAGCCGTTGTGTCGTGATTGTTGACAATGCCGCGGCCAACGAGATCGCCGGGGAATGCAAACTCGACAATGTCGGGCTCGCCGTTGGGTCCGGCCTTGTAGAGGCAGACGGAACCTTTCTCCACACGGAAGACGTAATGGCGCGCATCACCTTCGCGAAAAAGTACATCTCCTGCCGACAATTTGTATATGTCGGCAACAGGTACAGCGTCCTGCCGCCCCGTTGTTGGCTCGACGGTGCATGTTGCACCGGAATCATTATCCGCACTCATGAGCATTGGCCGGACTCGCTACTAGCTACTGCCTAATCAAATTATGTGTCCCGGCAGTCACAATCAAGCCGCAATTTGTGTGCGGAGCAATAATCTCAGCGTTTAGGGGCAAATTAGCACTTGATACTGCCACCCCCGCTCCGCGCATCATGGCGGGGTGAGTGGCGAATATCAAAAGCCGCACCAAAAAATGATGCGGCTTCAAATGGTTAGCTTTTCGGAACCGATAGAGCTGCCCGAGTGGTCTAATGCCACACGTCTTAGTTGACCCGCTTGCAGGCCTTGACCTTGGCATAGCATTCGTTGCCCAACGTGCCACCGGGCCCACATTTCACGATTTGTGCCTCGCCGACGACGTGATACCCGCGGGCTTCCGCGATGTTGATGGCGCCCTGCTTCGCCATCAGAGGTGCCCAGTCGGCCATAAGGTGCTCGCCTGCTGCCGAGAAGGTCTTGCATTCCTCCGCGGCGTGGGACGCCAATGGCATCACGGAGACAGAGGCGGCCATTGCCACCGCTGCTGCGGACCAACGCACAACGCTCTTCATCGCAACCTCCTTGAAGCGCAAATTATAGTTAAAGCCGGCCGTACCCTGCCCTCGTTGTGCGTCCCGGGCAAGCCGGTAGAGCATTTCCTTGCGTCGATTGCCGAGATTGTGTGCCCTTTCGTCCGCGAGCCCCTTACTCGGGCCCCCTTTACCGGGTGGCGGCCGGCGGGCTAGCGTCGCGTTCGCCCAGAAGCCGGCTCATTCGATTTGCAGTCTTGCGCCAACTAAGGGAGACCCAACTCGGGGGCAGTGCAGTGGACGAAAATCAACGCATCGTTGTCATCAGAGAAGACACAAGCCTCAAAGGTGAGATCCGCAACGGCGGCCGAATAGAGATCTACGGCTATGTTGAAGGCGAGATCGCCAGCGACAAGGTCATCATTCACGATGGTGGTCGCTGCTACGGCACCATCAAAGCCGAAAGCGCCGAAGTGAATGGCACGCTACAGGGTCAGGTGTTCGTCAAGCAGCTCATGAGCATCGGGAAAACCGGCTCTGTGTCGGGCAATGTTCAATACGGTCGACTTGCTCTTGAGATGGGCGGCAATTTGAGCGCGCAGGTGCGTAACGTGCCGCCGACTGTTAGCGGCGATCTCGATCTTTCCGTTTCAAAGGGGCGATCCGTCAGGATCACGCTTCAGGACCTGTCCGCACTAGACCCGGACGACGAGGCCGATCATCTCACGTTCACGGTGTCACGCCTCATAAACGGTTTCGTGACGTTGTCGGGCGCGCCGGACCGTCCGGTCGACACGTTCACTCAAGCTGATCTGGAACGCGGCAGCGTTCTGTTTTTGCATGATGGCACCGATACACGCGATGCTAGCTTTGATGTTGTCGTCGCAGATCAATCGGGCGCGACCTCGGGTGCCGCTCAGACGGTGAAGGTCGCTGTGCGCGGTTACGCCTAAAGGCTGGCGGCTCTCATCAGGTACGCGTGCCTCCTAGTCCCCAAAGGAAGAGCCCAGCTCCAAGGCCCCAGGCACCGTTAACGATGGCAGCAATGCCTGCACGCGGCCAGAATGGACCGATGGGTAGACCCTTGATCAGCGGGACGATGTACATGGCAACAAGCGATGGGGCGACCGCACCAACAACGATCCAGGCAACCCAGTAGGTTGCTCCCTGAATTCGCGCGAGAAAGAGCGCTAGCACCGCGCCCCACAATCCACCCCAAAACGCTTTTGAAATAATGCTCGGAATGTCCAATGGCGGAACCGGGGTGAGTGGCCAGGCCGGCCGGTTTGGGGGAAGAGCCTCTGCCAAATTGAGCAGGTACCAGACGCTCTGATGAAAGATCAGCGTAGCGGCAAAGCCAGCCAGAAACCCGAGGGCGAGAAGGCGGATGGTCGAAACAGTCTGCACGGGTCGTCTCCTTGTTGCAGCGAAGGCGGCGCAATGAAAGACGAGCGGAACATCCCCGCTGTTACCGGCCGCGACGATACGACCTGACCGCGGCACGCGAATTGAGACGGCGCAATGTCACGATGTCATTCGTGGCCAATGATAACCGGGGCACTGCGGCGGAGGCAAAACATGCATTGGAAGATTGCTCTGGCCACGCTTTCCGCTTGCGGGATGCTAACACTCCCGCTTCACGCTGAAGAGCCCGATCCTGCCCAGATTGCCGAAGCGCGTGCGGCCGTAAAAGATCTTGGTCAAGGTCTGAAGGTACAACTAATGGCAGCTATCAAGGCGGGCGGTCCTGTATCGGCGATCGGTGTCTGTCAAATAGTGGCGCCGGCGCTTTCGAAACAGTCTGGCGGCACGCACGGTCTGAAGGTCGGGCGCACGGCGCTTCGCATTCGCAATCCTGCGAACGCTCCAGACGCATACGAACGCAAAGTACTCGAAGAGTTTGTCGCCCAGATCGATGCCGGCGCGAGTGCCGACAAGCTTGAGTCCGCCGAGATCATTTTGGACGAGGGCACCCCCGTCTTTCGCTACATGAAACCGATTCCAATGGGCACACAGCCTTGCCTGACGTGTCATGGTTCCGACATCGATCCTGCACTCAAGGCCGAAATAGGACGCCTCTATCCAGATGACGAGGCCACAGGTTTCAAGCCCGGTCAGTTACGCGGTGCGTTCACCGTATCGGGAAAAGCTCAATAACGAAGGCGCAACCTCGTCCTGAGTGGGCACTCACATTGGCATGCAAGCGTTCGCTGTTGTGCTTTTGAGCCGAGGTTTACGCAGCGGCTTGGGCGGACAGTGTCCGATAAGCGTGGGTCATGGCGAGCCACGTGATAGGAACCGTAACGAGAAGACCAATCAAGAGCGCCAGTGCGCCGAGAAAATTCAAACCGAGCAACACCAAGCCCAGGAGGAACAGTTGCCACTTATGACCCTTCGTCACCTGCCAGCTATCCTTCAGCGCATTGATCGGTCCGGCACCTCGGTCGACGACCATGAAAAGTGTAAACATTAGACCTGCCGCGGCAATTATGCCGGGCACGATGAATAAGAGCATACCGATGAGAATGATGATGGTGGTGAGGAGTTGGGCCCCAAAAAAACGCCAAAACGGTTGAGGATTCCACAAGTCGCCGATTGTCACAGTCGAAATATCGTCGTGCGCACGCAGTGCAAATGTCGTCACGCCCAAAGCAACAAAAACACCGAGCACCGCACTGACGAGCATCGCAATCAACTCGACATTTGATGGTGGCGGCTGTGGGGCACCGGCCGGCGCCTCCGGCATTGGAAAAAGGAGGCTTGGTATGGATGGGATAATGGCGCAAAGGAGAAACGCGCCGATCAGAATGCCAGGCCGCTTCTTGAATGTCTCCCAACCGAACCGAATGCAGTCGCTAATCGAAAATGCATGCATGCCGTCACTCCCTTCCAGTTGGTCCTCTCACAAGGAAATTTGCTTTAACGGCTTTCGAGAACGTTCAGAATTCACTAACCACAGTATTCGTTACCAACAGCAAGATTCCACGGGTAACTACAGCCTAACTCAATCGTGATCTGAAACGGAAGACTGGCCCTTGAGCCAAAGTTCAGGTATCCCCATTGATTGTTGGGGGTTGCGCTGCTGGTTGCTGGAGGAAGTATGATGCACCATTCAGGAACAGCCCTCGCCGGGCTTGTCTTCTTGTTGGTATTTGAACCCCCGCCCGCTCTTGCCGATACCATTTTTGAGGTCGAGAATGCGCGCGCCAATGCCCGCGCAGGCGGCCCCCTCAGTGCTTCCGACAAGGAGCTGCTAAACCATTGGGGTTGTGAGAGCGGTTCGAAGGCGGCGTATTGCAGGAAGATTCAGGGCGGCGCCAACAGCGGTGGCCATTCAAAGAGGTATCGCCGACCGCGCTGAGAGAATTTGGTGAGGGAGACAATAAGTGGACGATTCTGAAGAACTCGCTGAGCTCGATCAGCGCATCGCCATTGTCCGCGAAAACCTGCGCGAGCTGATCGAGCAAGCCGCGGCCTATTCAGGTGCGGCCGATGAAGCGCGCAACGCCGATCGGATCGCCAATCAGGAAGCTAGGCTTGCCGCCTTGCTGAAAGAGCGTGAGGAGCTCTCGAAATAGGCGGCGAGCGAGATTAGCCACTAAGTCCCGCTAGGCTCAGCTCCGTAAAGTCAGCATCCGACAGTGCGATGCTGGCCGCACCGACGTTCTCCTCTAAGTGAGCAACCTTCGAAGTCCCGGGGATGGGCAGCATGACAGGGCTGCGCTGCAAGAGCCATGCAAGCGCGATCTGCCACACCGTTGCGTCATGGCGTTGGGCCACAGCCTCCAGAACTGTTTTGGTCTTGCCGAGGTCCCCCGCCCCGAGCGGAAACCAAGGTATGAAACCGATGTCGTTTTTCTCGCAATAGTCGAGCACGTCTTCGCCTGAGCGATCGAAGAGGTTATAGCGGTTCTGAACCGTTGCGACTTTGAACACTTTCGAGGCCGCTTCGATTTCCGCAACCGAAACCTCGCTCAGGCCCGCGTGACGAATGACCTTACGGTCAAGAAGGTCTTTGACGGCTGCGAACTGCTCATCGCGCGGTACCTTGGGGTCGATGCGATGGAGTTGCCAAAGGTCGATCTGCTCCACGCCGAGAAGTTTCAGACTCTTGTCAGCTTGAGCGATGAGGTGCTCTGGGTCTCCATGGGGCTCCCACCTGCTGGGTGCCGGTCGCGTCAGACCGCCCTTGGTGGCGACAATGAGCCCCTTATAGGGATAGAGGACTTCGCGGATAAGCCTCTCTGAGACTTCGGGGCCGTAGCTGTCGGCAGTATCGATGAAGTTGACGTTGAGTTCAGGCAGGCGCTTTAGCGTGCGCAAGGCTTCCGCGCGGTCGGCGGGTTCGCCCCAAATGCCAGGGCCGGTAACGCGCATTGCTCCGAAGCCGAGCCGGTTGATCTCTAGCTCGCCTCCAATCTTGAAAGTACCGGAGAGTGATGCATCGGGTATCTGTGAGTCTTGCCCCACACCAATTGCCATGTGTTTCTTTCTCCGCAACGCCGCTGCCACTGCTTGCGAGCTAAGGCCTGAGCGCGATGCGATCAAGTGCGACCTAACACAGCGCCCCGCGTTGGCTATTTGAACAACGACGTAAGAGAGAACGACGAGCCTTCAATGACGGGCGGTGCCTCGGCGATCTTCGGATGTGGCTCGTCCAAATAGACGTTGACGCCCGTTGCGCGCCCTTCCTTGATGAGCGCGGCGACGTAAGCCCAGCCCTTCGGCTCCAGACCAATGCAGGCCTCCGACATTTCGCCCTTCAGGCGCATGTGAATGGCGATGTTCCCGCGTCTCAGGACGGCTTTCCGTTGTGCTGGCGTGAACCGGTCTTTGCTCCAGAGCTTCCTCAGATAGATCGCGGCGACATTGCGCTTCGTCAATGGGCCCCAGGTGATACGCCGGTTCTTGTTCGCCGGGAAAGAATACTCGCCAGGTGGTAGTGAACCGACGCTTCTTGCTGCGAGGCAATCGGGGTCGGGATTGTTGCGGCACACGTCTCGGCCCGAAATCGCCCATGCGATCGTTTGGCCGTTGGCATTGGAATCCTCGGCCTCGACAAATAGACGGCCCGTGCTGATCGTGTAGCCGAGCCGGAAGCTGCCTGCTGATTCAGGCACCTTGCTCACGACATCTTTGAACTTGTTGCAGATTTCGCCCCCGGTGAGCTTTCTCTTGAAACCGTTGATGTTGACGGTGACGTAGTCAACGTGTGGAGCGCAGTCCCAACGCGGCAGGACTTCCTTGTCTTTGAGAGCGACGACTGGGCCGGGCGCATTAGGCTGTCGCTTCGGCGCGGCCTTCGTCTTGGCCATTGCCCTTGGCTTCTTCTTCGGGACAGCGGGCGGGGATGCCGAAAGTGTGGTGTCCCATTCGGCGGGCAGCTCGCCCGGCTTCTGGCGCAGCTGCTCACACGATGACGACAGCTTGGGTGGCTGGATCTGTTTGACGGCGAGTTGACGGGCAACCGTGCTGCTCGCGCCCTTGTCGACGTAGGCCTGGATGAGGGCTTGCTGCACCATGATCTGCTCGGGTGAGAGTTCGAAGATGCACTCCTCGTAGAGTTGATCGCCGATCTTGCTGAAGATATCGGCAAGCTGCGCGGCGGCCGCGGCTGTTTCCGCGCTGGTCTTGCCCTTGGATTGGGCAAGACACTGCCCCCACGACAGCGCCAAGAGGCTCGCTGTCGCGGCAAGGATCGCCTTGCGAAGTCCATGCTTGAGGGCTTTTTCTGGCACGCGCGGGCCTACCCCTGCTTCATGACACCCGATTTTTTGGCATAGGTACGCCACGAGTCGGGGCAAGAGAAAGGCTTTCGTTGCGATTCGGAGAACTTTGGGGCCATCCTGGCCGGGCGCGCAAAGAGCCGCAGCCGCAATATTCGCCGCTGCGAGAGGCGCAATTGATTGGTATAGCGGGGCCAGCAAGTCCAATCGCGCATGGGAGCTCACGCAATGACCGACACCAATGACATCCAAGACGCCCTCGACCGCCTGGCGCGTGAGAACGCCGAATTGCGTGGTTTGGCGCTTGCTACCGGTGTCATTCTCACCCAGCTTCTGCAGACCATCACCCTACGTGAGATGAACCCCCAAGGGGCCGCCACGAAGGTGATTGGCAATGCGGAAAAGGCGATCGCGGGCTTCAAGCCGGACGAATCCGAGCCTCTGAGCGATGTGATGAAGGAGCGGGCGCTCGAGGCGGTGAAGCAATACGAGACCCAGCTGCGCTCCGTCCTGCCGGTATAAGCGAAGGTCGGTCGCTCTGACCTCCGGCTACGCAGATACCGCCTCCTTCTCCACTTCCAATGCCGCATGTGCTTCCTCGGCACGCTCGAAGACGTGCGGCGCCACCCCACGTTTGCGCAGGGCCTCCTGCATCTTCAGCCGCATGAAGGTGCTCGTCGTATAGCGCGTTGTCGTCGCGTAGTGGTGCTGCAGCATGTACTCGATCATGCCGGCATAGTCGTCGTAGAGATCCTCGGCAATTCGGCAGCCGTCGTGATTGACGACTGCGTTGACGCGCTTGCCGGCCTTCTCGCACGCATCGATCAGCACCTTCTGCAAATCGTCGATGTCGCTCTTTTTGCGCACGCTCCAGCCTTCCAAGTTCAGGAACAAGATGTTGCGCTTGGCATCGTAACTGACCCGCTCGGCGAGCTGGAGGTTCATGAGATCCGCCAACAGGTCCATCGGCTCGTCGACGAAAATGCGTGGGTTCATCGGCATGGGCTTGTGGATGCTTGGCTCGAAATCCATCCGCGCAAGGATATCGCGCTCGATGTCGATGCCCGGCGCGATTTCGATCAGCTCCAAGCCGCCGGGAGTTAGCTGGAACACGCAACGCTCTGTGACATAGAGCACAGGCTGCGAACGCTCGGCCGCGTAGGTGCCGGAGAATGTTACCTGCTCCACGGATTTGGTGAATTTGCGAAACTTGCCCTCATTCAAGATTTTGAGCGCACCGTCCTCAATCGTGACCTTGAGTCCTCCGCCGGTGAAGGTGCCGACGAACACCACCGCGCGCGCGTTTTGCGAAATGTCGATGAAGCCGCCGCAGCCGTTGAGGCGTCCGCCAAACTTCGACGTATTGACGTTGCCTTGCGCGTCGCATTCGGCCATGCCGAGGCAGGTCAGGTCGAGCCCCCCGCCGTGATAGAAATCGAACATCTGGTTTTGGTCGATGACGGAATGGGCATTGGTCGAGGACCCGAAGCTCGAACCGCCGGCCAATACGCCGCCAACGGCACCTGCCTCCGTCGTCATAACGATGTAGGGGGTGACCTTCTCCTCGTTGGCGATTGAAGCCACGCCGTCAGGCGCCCCGACGCCCAGATTGATGACGCCGTTCGGGGGAAGCTCGAAGGCGGCGCGGCGCGCGATGATTTTGCGCTCATCAAGCTTCAGTTTCGCAATGCCTTCGACCGGTACGCGGACCTCGCCAGCAAGTGCGGGATCGTACATCACACCATAGTTCATGCGGTGCGTCTCGGGCGGATCGGCAACCACCACGCAATCAACGAGGATGCCGGGCACCTTCACGTCCTTCGGCTTGATTGACCCTTCCTCAACGATGCGCTCGACCTGGGCAATAACAACACCTCCATTGTTGTGCGCGGCCATCGCCTGAGCCAGCACATCGAGCGTCAGGCATTCCTTCTCCATGGAGAGATTGCCGGAAGGGTCGGCGCTCGTCGCGCGGATCAGGGCGACGTCGATCGGCGTCGCTTTGTAGAACAGCCATTCGCGCCCCTCGACCTCGACAAGCTTCACCACGTCATCGCAGGTCAGCTCGTTGACCTTCCCGCCGCCGAGGCGTGGATCGACGTAAGTGTGCAGGCCCACCTTGGAGAAGAGACCCGGCTGGCCCGACGCGCACGTGCGATAGAGCTTAGAGATGATGCCTTGCGGCAGATTGTAGGCCTGGATCTTGTTGTCGCGGGCCGCTTCGGCGACCTTCGGCATGCGCCCGAAGTTGGCCGCGATGACACGGGTTAGGAGGCCTTCGTGATGCAAACGGCCGGTCCCGAGCCCCTTACTGTCGCCCGCGCCCGCGCACATGATAAGCGTTAAGCCCTTTGGCCCGCCCGTTTCGACGAAACGCTTTTCAAGCGCGGCATGCAGCGCCTCGGGAATGCAGCTTTGGACGAACCCTGTTGTCGCCACGACGTCGTCGGTTCTGATGAGGGCAATGGCATCGGCGGCCGTGGTGACCTTGTTCTTGATCATGTTGCGTTTCCTCTACCCCCCGCTTTTTTTGACGCCCTTTGATGAGACAGGGCCCCAGTGCGGAGGTTTGGTCTTTTGGTCGTGTCGGGAGGAGGAAGGTATCAAGCGCGGCGCGCCCTGCAAGCGCTGCCGGTGCAATTGCCTCCTATAAGCCTATGATGCCACGCGAATTTCGGGCCCGCGATGGGGCGCGAGGGCGCAGGTCTGATCTATGTCGGAGAAAGAGATGGCGCGCTTCATCGTCCTCGCGGTGCTGAGCACCCGAAGGGATGATGAAGAGA